>NZ_JBMNPX010000006.1:0-146779 GCF_050943825.1 Pseudoflavonifractor sp. | reverse complement strand
GTTCTTCTTTCGAGTACACGCTCATTTTATCTCCTTTATTTTTTCAAGGTCGGCACTACACAAAGCCTCAAGGTTATCAAAAATCTTTTTAGCAGGCCATTCCCACCACTTTAATTCCAGCAGATAGCCAATGAGTTCATCCTCAAACCTTTTCTTAATAATTCTGATAGGATTGCCACCTGCAATATGATAAGCCGGTATATCTTTTGTAACTACTGAATTGGCAGCAACAATTGCTCCATCACCAATATGCACGCCGGGCATTACAGTGACATTTTGACCTATCCACACATCATTGCCAACAACAGTATCTCCTTTGAAAGGTAAATCCCCAAGTGTCGGAGTGGCCTTTTCCCAACCATGTCCCATGATATTAAATGGATAAGTAGTGACGCTGCACATTCTATGATTCGCACCGTTCATTATAAACTCGATACCTTTTGCTATAGCGCAGAATTTCCCAATGATGAGCTTATCACCTAAAAATTCATAGTGATGTGTAACGCGCTCCTCAAACCGTACCGGCCCATTGATATCATCATAATAGGTGTAATCACCGACGATAATATTTGGGCGTGTGATTACATTTTTAATATAGCATACGCTTTTTATTTTTTCATTCGGATAAATAGAATTTGGATCTGGTCCATATTGCATATATAATTCTCCTTATAGTTTCGGTCGTTCCTATGTAAATAGTCAGTCTCGGAGCCGACATTCAACCTGGCATAAAACCTCGACAATAGTAGAAAGTAATTTTAAATAGGCAGCCTTACTTTTTCTTGCGTTTAGGCTCAAAGACAAATTAAAATTTGTCAGTTATTTATATTCATTAGGAATAGGAATATTAAACCTCTCGCACAAAAGTCTTACATCATGAACATCATTTTCATCATACTCATATCCCAGGTGAAATAAAACTTGATTCTTAGCATCTATACACTTTACCACTTTATCTCCTATTTTCCCGATACCACTAAACACTTCTGGAGGATAAGCTTCTCCTTCAAAAACAAGGTATCCCTGTTCATCGAATTCAAATATATGAAGATCGATTATCCTACCTTTAGCGTCCTTCCAAACCGTGTGATCTGTAGTGGTATATGCTTCGATAACTTCAGAAAAGCCTTTTTCTTTTATTATTTCAAGAAATTTTTTGCTATTGCTTTTTTCCACAAACAAATCAATATCGTTGTGGACCCTTGTTTCCTCACCTAAGAGAGCATCAACTCCCCAGCCGCCATCTAACCAAATGGCAATCTCATTTTCTTCGGCATAAAAAATTATCTCAATGGCATCTTTTTCATTTACCATGCAACCCCTCCGTTCAAATTTAAATCTTTCGCTTCAATAAACACATTTTTAGTCAACATCAAACCTGACCACACAACCTCAAAAACCCCCGAAAAAACATCTAACCTGACCACTCATGACCCCTGACATCTAACTCGACCACTCGCAGGGCTATGACATCTAACCTGACCACTTGACTATCAAAACAGCCCCTTTGGACTTGTTTCCACGAAGCGATATTTTCATGTTTTTCGTTCAATGGGTTTTACGCCCATGTGTGCTGAAAGCCTTGATATTTAAGGCTTTTTCACACACTCACTCTTTCGCCCTTGACATCAATACTACCGTCTCAACGTGGGCGGTGCGGGGGAACATATCCACTGCCTCGGCCCTGCGGAGGGTATAGCCCAGGCCGGTAAACCGCTTCACGTCCCGGGCCAGGGTGGCCGGGTCACAGGAGACGTACACAATCCGCTCCGGGGCCATGGCGGCAATGGTGTCCACCACGTCCTCGGCCAGGCCCTTCCGGGGCGGGTCCACGCACACCACGTCTGGCTTCACGCCCCGGGCAGCCAGGGTGCGGGCGGCCTCGCCCGCGTCGCCGCAGAGAAACTCGGCGTTGTTCACCCCGTTGCGCAGGGCGTTCTCCTTGGCGTCCTCCACCGCCTGGGGCACCACCTCGGCGCCGAACACCTTGCCGGCCTGCCGGGCCATCACCAGGCTGATGGTGCCGATACCGCAGTACAGGTCCAGCACGGTCTCCTTGCCGGTGAGACCGGCGAAGTCCAGGGCACAGCCGTAGAGCACCTCGGCCTGATTGGCGTTGACCTGGTAGAAGGAGGGCACCGACAGCCGGAAGGTAAAGCCGCACAGGGTGTCCTCCAGCCAATCCTGGCCCCAGAGGGTGCGGTAGGAGTCGCCCAGGATGACGTTGTTCTTCTTCTCGTTGACCCCCAGCACCACGCCAACCAGCCCCGGCTCCACGTTCCGCAGGGCGCGGGTCAGGTCCTCCTCGTGGGGCACCGACTTGCCGTTGACCAGCAGGCAGAACAGGGACTGCCCCGCCCGGTTTACCCGGACGTACATATGGCGCACCAGACCCCGGCCGGTGGCCTCGTCATAGGCGGAGATATTGCGCCACTGCATCCAGGACAGCGCGGCGGCCCGGAGCCGGGCGGCGATCTCCGGCTGGAGCAGGCAGTCCTCCACCGAGATGACCTGATGGGTCCGCTGACGGTAGAAGCCCACCCGGGGGCCCTCCGGCCCGGGCTGGACGGGGAACTGGACCTTGTTGCGGTACCGGCGGGTGTCCTTGGCCCCGTGGATGACGGGCACCATGACATCCAGCCCGGCGATGCGCTGGAGGCAGTCCTCCACCCGAATGCGCTTGGCCTCCAGCTCCTCGGCGTAGTTCATGTGCCGGAACTGGCAGCCGCCGCACTTGGTGTAGTGGATGCACTGGGGCATGATCCGGGCGGGGGAGGGCTGGAACACCCGCACCACCCGGCCGAACAGGTTGCTCCGGCCCACCTTCTCGATGTGCACGTCGCACTCCTCGCCCCGGACGCCCCCCTGGACAAAGACCACAATCCCGTCCAGCCGTGCCACGCCGGTGCCGTCGGCAGTGTACCCCTCAATGATGAGGCGGCACACGTCGTTTACCTTTACGTTGCAGTTGAGCATAGTATCACCAAATTGTCAGAGTTGTCAGGCCCAGTCGGCCAGCAGGTCCCCGAACAGGCTCCGGGGCACCGCAAAGGTGGGGGCGCCGGCGGCGTTGGGGGCCAGGTCCTGGGGCTGGTAGAAAAAGACCACCGCGTCGGCGGTGAGATAGAAGTTCTCCCGCTTGAAGAGACTCTCGGCCAGGGCGGCGTCGTAGGTGGTGCCGTTGGCGTCTCCCTGGGCAGCCTGGCGGAGCACCTCCTGCAGAGCGATGGCGGCGGCGGCGTCCGGGTCGGTAAAGAGGTCGTCAAAGGTGAGCACCTCGCCGGTGGTCAGGTCGAAGTGGTCGGCCATGTAGAGCAGGGTGGGGTAGGTGCCGCCGGTGTGGCCGTAATGGGTGCGGAGAATGCTCACCATTTGGCTGGTCTGGTGGGTAATCTCGTAGCTCTCCTCGTCGGTATAGTAGGTGAAGGCGTACCCCATGGACTTGGACAGGGCATAGTCCGCGTCCGCCTGGCCGGCGTTGGCCAGGGTGTCGCTCCGCAGGCCGGCGGACAGGTCCAGATACCACTGGTTTATGGCCTCGTAGGCGGGCACCCCCTCGGCGTTCTCAATCAGGGGCAGGGAGAATTTGCCCTGGACCAGCAGCACGTCGGTGTCCTCGTCGTCGTTCTGGGAGCACTGGCTCTCCTGGACGCCCCACACCGGCGCTTCCGCTTGGGCGGCCTGGCTCTCTGTGGGGGTGGGGGCGGCGGAAACCCCGGGCGTGGGCTGGGGGGACTGGCTCTCCGTGGGGGACGGGGTGGAGGAGGGGTGGGATGTGGGATAGATCAGCTCCTGGGAGGACTGTGGGGCGGCCGGGGCGCAGGCCGAGAGCACCAGCAGAAGTCCGGCGGCCAGAGAGAAAATTCGGCGTTTCATAGAAGCTCCTTTTCCGGCAAAAATGCGGATACCAATACAGAATATATTGTACCACCAAAGAAAAGCGGCGTAAATGGGGAAAGGAAAAACCGGGCGGAGAATTGGCCGTGCGGCGCGGAAAATACGGCGGGACAACAAAAATAAAACAAAAATCGCAATTTTTTCTTACCCGTTTTCTCCAGCGCGGTGTTATACTGGAAAAAACAGCCCCTCCGCGGCGGAGGGGACAGAGGGGGAAAACACCTTGACAACGGAGGAAATTGTGGCCCTGGCCCTGGAATGCGGCTTTTCCCAGGCGGGGGCGGTCAATATGGAGGCTCTGGAGTTCCTGCCCGAGGTGCGGGAGATGTGCGCCGCCGACCGGTGCCGCATGTACGGCCGGTGCTGGACCTGCCCGCCCGCCTGCGGCACGCTGGAGGAGACTGCCGCCCGGGCGGGAAAGTATCACCGGGGCATCCTGGTCCAGTCCACCGCAGAGCTGGAGGACGACTTCGACGTGGAAACCATGCAGGAGCTGGAGGAGCTGCAGAAGAAGCGCTTTTCCCGGCTGGTGGAGCGGCTGAGGGCCATCTGGCCGGACTGCCTGGCCATGGCCTCGGGGGCCTGCTGCATCTGCGAGACCTGCACCTACCCAGACGCGCCCTGCCGCTTCCCCGACAAGGCCATCCCCTCCATGGAGGCCTACGGGCTCTTTGTCTCCCGGGTGTGTGAGCAGTCGGGCATGAAGTACTACTACGGCCCCAGAACCATGACCTATACCTCCTGTGTACTCATCGACTGAACAGCGCGCCCCCGCCCGTCCCGGGCGGGGGCGCGCTTTCTGCGGCGGACCCGGCGGGCAGAATTTCCAAACCGACCTTTTTTCAGTGGAAATCCCCGCCGATGAGCGACAAAAAGACTTTTTCCTCCCGCTTGTTTGTTCATAATTTCTACTTTTTTATTGGGGCGGTTTATGGTATACTGCTAACTTAGGAAATTCCGGCCGGGAGCCATGTGGCCCGGGCCTTTGCCAATGCACGGAAGAAAGGTGAACGAGAAATGGGTAACCTGCTCAAGAAGATCTTCGGCACCAGCTCCCAGCGGAAGCTCAAGGAGATCGAGCCCCTTGTAAAGAAGATTGAGGCTCTGGAGGAGCCCTACAAGGCCCTCACCGATGAGGAGCTCCGGGCCAAGACCGACGAGTTCAAGGCCCGCCTGAAAAACGGCGAGACCACCGACGATATCCTGCCCGAGGCCTTTGCCGTCTGCCGGGAGGCCTCCTGGCGCGTGCTGGGCATGCGCCCCTACCGGGTGCAGCTCATCGGCGGCATCATCCTGCACCAGGGCCGCATCGCCGAGATGAAGACCGGCGAAGGCAAGACCCTGGTGGCCACCCTGCCCGCCTACCTCAACGCCCTCACCGGCGAGGGCGTCCACATCGTCACGGTCAACGACTACCTGGCCAAGCGCGACAGCGAGTGGATGGGCAAGCTCTACCGCTTCCTGGGCCTGACCGTGGGCCTGGTCATCCACGAGGTGTCCCCCGCCCAGCGCCACGCCTCTTACGCCGCCGATATCACCTACGGCACCAACAACGAGTTCGGCTTCGACTACCTGCGTGACAACATGGCCATCTACAAGCAGGAGATGGTCCAGCGGGGCCACGCCTTCGCCATCGTGGACGAGGTGGACTCCATCCTCATCGACGAGGCCCGTACCCCCCTGATCATCTCCGGTCAGGGCGACCAGTCCACCCAGCTGTATCAGATTGTGGACTCCTTTGTCTCCCGCCTGAAGGCCAAGAAGGTGGCCAGCGTGGACGAGAAGGAGGAGGAAGATCCCAATCTGGACGCCGACTACGTGGTGGATGAGAAGGCCCGTACCGTCACCCTCACCGCCCGGGGCATCGAGAAGGCGGAGAAGGCTTTCAACATCGAGAACCTGGCCGACCCCGAGAACACCACCCTGTCCCACCACATCAACCAGGCCATCCGGGCCTGGGGCCTGATGCGCCGGGACAAGGACTACGTGGTCAAGGACGGCGAGGTCATCATTGTCGACGAGTTCACCGGCCGCCTGATGTACGGCCGCCGGTACTCCGAGGGCCTGCACCAGGCCATCGAGGCCAAGGAGAAGG
Source organism: Pseudoflavonifractor sp. (assembly GCF_050943825.1). NCBI lineage: Bacteria > Bacillati > Bacillota > Clostridia > Eubacteriales > Oscillospiraceae > Pseudoflavonifractor > Pseudoflavonifractor sp. Next base: position 140,787 of record NZ_JBMNPX010000006.1, on the reverse strand, counting down.
TCCAGGTGGCCCGCGAGTCCAAGACCCTGGCCACCATTACCTTCCAGAACTACTTCCGCCTCTACGGCAAGCTCTCCGGCATGACCGGTACCGCCATGACCGAGGAGGACGAGTTCAACACCATCTACGAGCTGGACATCGTGGAGATTCCCACCAACAAGCCTCTGGCCCGTATCGACCACCACGACGTGGTCTACAAGACCGAGGCCGGCAAGCTCCGCGCCGTGGTTAAGCAGATCGAGGAGTGCCACGCCAAGGGCCAGCCCGTGCTGGTGGGCACCGTGTCCATCGAGAAGTCGGAGGAGCTCAGCGAGATGCTCCGCCGCAAGGGCATCAAGCACAACGTCCTGAACGCCAAGTTCCACGAGAAGGAAGCCGAGATCGTGGCTCAGGCCGGTAAGCTGGGCGCCGTCACCGTGGCCACCAATATGGCCGGCCGCGGTACCGACATTATGCTGGGCGGCAACGCCGAGTTCCTGGCCAAGAACGACCTGCGCAAGGCCGGATTGTCCGATGAGCTCATCGCCGAGTCCACCGGCTTTGCCGAGACCGACAACGAGGAGATCCTCAATGCCCGCAGGATGTTCGCCGAGGCCGAGGCCAAGTATAAGGAGGCCATCAAGGGCGAGGCTGAGAAGGTCCGCGCCGCCGGCGGACTGTTCATCCTGGGTACCGAGCGCCATGAGTCCCGCCGTATCGACAACCAGCTCCGCGGCCGTGCCGGCCGCCAGGGCGACCCCGGCGAGAGCCGCTTCTACCTGTCCCTGGAGGACGACATTATGCGCCTGTTCGGCTCCGAACGGGTGATGGGCATGATGGAGACCCTGGGCGTGGACGAGGACACCCCCATTGAGCAGAAGATGCTCACCAACGCCATCGAGTCCGCCCAGAAGCGGGTGGAGTCCAAGAACTTCCAGACCCGCAAGACAGTGCTGGAGTATGACGACGTGATGAACACCCAGCGCAAGGTCATCTATGAGCAGCGCCGCAGGGTGCTGGACGGGGACAACCTCCAGGAGGCTGTCCAGAACATGATGCACACCGTCATTGCCAACGCCGTCCACGGCCACATGGGCGAGCAGAAGCATATGAACGCCGAGCAGTTCCGCGAGGCTGTGGCCCCCTTCCGGGGCGTGTTCCTCCACCCCGAGGAGCTCAAGCTCAGCGACAAGGAGCTGGAGGGCTACACCGCCGACGAGCTGGTGGAGCTGGTGGCCGGCAAGGCCCGGGAGCTCTATGCCCGCAAGGAGCAGGAGCTGGGCGAGCCCCTCATGCGTGAGCTGGAGCGCGTGGTCATGCTCCGGGTGGTGGACGAGTACTGGATGGACGAGATCGACGCCATGACCGAGCTGCGCCAGGGCATCGGCCTGCGGGGCTACGGCCAGCACGACCCGGTTGTGGAGTACAAGCGGGAAGGCTACGAGATGTTTGAGAACATGATCGCCGCCATCCAGGAGGAGACGGTGCGCCGCCTGTTCCTGGCCCGGGTCAGAGTGGGCGGCGAGGTCAAGCGGGAGCGGGTGGCCAAGGTCACCGGCGAGAGCGGCGCCGACGACGGCACTGTGAAGAAGCAGCCCACCAAGAAAGTGGTCAAAGTGGGCCGCAACGACCCCTGCCCCTGCGGCAGCGGCCTGAAGTGGAAGAAGTGCACCTGCAAGGAGTACCACCCCGACGAGCAGTAAGGCGATTGCGGCCCGCTGCGAGCGGATGCGAGATCGCGCCCTCGGCGCGCCAAGGTTTTGGCTTCTGCCAAAACCTTGATGCCGGGCGGATTCATTCCGCCCGAGCAGATGGGAAAAACGGGGTCCCCACGGAAGAGCCTTCCGTGGGGCGGGCCTTCCGGGGGGAACTGGTGCCCCCCGGAAGGCGCGGCCGTGATACCCGCGCTTCCCGCAGGAAGCGCCCGCGCCTTATCATCCCGACGAGCAGTAAGGCGGTTGGGGCATCCCGAATAAACGATACACCGGGCAGCGCCCGGCAGCAGTGAAAAATGGAAAGTGAAACGTAATAAGGGCTGACAACCTCCGGAGGGAGGAGATTTTCCTCCCTCCGGGACTGCCTTTTGGGTTTTCTTTTCATTTTTCACTTTTCTTTTAAAGGGGAAAGTATGGAGTTTACAGAGAAAACGGTAAACGGCGTCACCTTCGGTCAGGGCGCCGACATGGGCCCCGGCGTGGTCCACGGCTTTTCCACCCGGCTGGGCGGCGTGTCCCGGGGTATCTACGCCTCCCTCAACCTGGGCGTGAACCGGGGGGATGACCGGCGGGCTGTGGAGGAGAATTACCGCCGCTTCTGCACCGCCATCGGCGCGGATGTGGATAAAGTGGTGTTCTCCAGCCAGGTCCATGGGGACACCGTGCGGGTGTGCACCGCTGCCGACGCGGGCTCCGGCCTGGCGCGGAAGCCGGACTATGAGGCCGACGGCCTCATTACCGACGTACCAGGACTGTGCCTGGTGGTGTTCTCCGCCGACTGCCTGCCCATCCTCCTCCACGACCCGGTCCGCCGGGTGGTCTCTGCCGTCCACGCCGGGTGGCGGGGCACCGCCAGCGGCATTGTGGAGCGGGCCTGCGAGAAGATGCGGGACCTGTACGGCTGCCGCAGCGAGGACATCCGGGCCGCCATCGGCCCGGGCATCTCCCGCTGCTGCTTTGAGACCGGCGAGGACGTGCCCAACGCCATGACCGCCGCCCTGGGCGCCGGGGCGCTGAAGTTCATCGACCCATGGCCCGGCGGCAAGTTCCGGGTGGATTTGAAGGGTATCAACACCCACCGCCTCCTCCGGCAGGGGCTGACGGAGGACCACATTGCCGTGTCCTCCGACTGCACCGTCTGCCTCCACGACAAGTACTGGTCCCACCGGGTGACCAGGGGGGAGCGGGGCAGCCAGGGGGCAGCCATCGCCCTGACGGACTGACAGACAGGAACAGGGGGACGCACTATGAAGAAATTGAAGATTGAACCGGGCGTGTGCGGCTTTACCGCCGTGGTGGAGGCCGACTTTGACGAGGACGAGGGTGCTGTGCGGCTGAAAGTGGCTTCCGGCTGTAAGAGCGTGCAGAAGATGCTGGAGGACCTGGGGGATACCTTCGACAGCTATGAGCTGTGCCTGAAGAAGCCGGGGGAGGGGCCTCTGTATGACTATGCCCGGACCCATTTCCCGGGCCACGCCGCCTGCCCGGTGGTGGCGGGCATCCTGAAATGCGCCGAGGCGGAGAGCGGGCTGGCCCTGCCCCGGGACGCCTCCTTCACCTTCCTGTGAGGGGCCGCCTGGCCGCCCTGCTGCTGAGCGGGGCCCTGCTGCTCAGCTGCGCCGCCTGCGCCCCGGAGACGTCGGAGGAGACCCCCGTCCCCACCACCCCCGCCCCCACCCAGACGGCCCAGCAGCCCCAGACCGAGCGGAGGGAGTTTGTGCTGCCCTGCTACGGTGACCAGTCCTTTCACCCCATCACCGGCGGCAACCGGACCAACCTGACCCTGGCCCCCCTGATGTACGAGGGGCTCTATGAGCTGGACCAGAGCTTTACCCCGTCACCGGTGCTGTGCGCCTCCGCCCAGACCGACGAGACCGGGCTTATCTGGACCTTTACCCTGCGGGAGGGTGTCACCTTTTCCGACGGCAGCCTGCTGACCGCCTCCGACGTGGTGTACTCCCTCCAGCTGGCCATGGGGGCCGGCTCCCCCTACGCCGGACGCTTTACCGGCGTCACCGGCATCGGGGCGGGTGAGGGGAAGACAGTGACCATCACCCTGTCCGCGCCCAACGGCGCCCTGCCCGCCCTGCTGGACATCCCCATCGTCAAGGAGACCGGGGGCACGCCCCTGGGCACCGGGCCCTACGTCCTCACCGGCGAGGGGGACAGCCTGGCCCTGGAGGCCAGGGACGGCTGGTGGAAGGGGGAGAAGGTACCTCTGGAGCGCATCCCCCTCTACAACGTGCGGGAGGCCGACGGCATGATCCACGCCTTTGACACCCAGGACATCTCCCTGGTCGCCCTGGACATCACCGGCTCCAACGCCCTGGGCTATTCAGGCACCTACGAGGTGTGGGACTACGCCACGTCGGTGATGCTCTACATAGGCTACAACACCGCCTCCGGCCCCTGCGCCGACCAGGACTTGCGCAAGGCCCTGTCCTACGGCTACGAGCGCACGGCGGTGACCAAGTCCATCCTGTCCCAGCACGCCCAGGCGGCGGCTCTGCCCGTGTCGCCCGCGAGTCCCCTGTACGACGGGACCCTGGCCGGGACTCTGGAGTACGCCCCCCAGACGGCGGAACAGCTGCTGGAGGAGGCCGGGTGGAGCCTGGGGGCCGACGGCCTGCGCACCAACGGCTGGCAGAACCTGAGCCTGCGCTTTATCGTCAACACGGACAACACCTACAAGGTTTCCGCTGCCGAGTACCTGGCCCAGGGGCTGGGTAAGCTGGGCATTACGGTGCAGCTGGACAAGCTGTCCTGGGAGGACTATGTGGCCGCCCTGACGGCAGGGGAATTTGATTTGTACCTGGGGGAGGTCAAGCTCACCGGAGACTTTGACCTGACCGCCCTCATTGCCCCCGACGGGGCCCTGAACTACGGCAAATACAGCGACGCCGACGCCCAGACCCTGCTGACCGCCTTCCGGGCGGCAGGGGAGGGACAGCGGGAGGCAGCGGCCTCTGCGCTGTACACCCACCTGGCGGAGACGGCGCCCTTTACCCCCATCTGCTTTAAAAACTGGTCGGTGCTCACCCACTGGGGCAGCCTGACCGGCCTGTCTCCCACCCAGCAGAATGTGTTTTACGGCCTGACGGGCTGGGAGATGGGCAACGGCTGATAAACGGATTCACTGCCCCGGCGGGCATTGAAGATACACAGAGAGAACCAGAGAGAATTGATTTGTTGGAGGAATGAAGATGGAACAGGTCTTCCGCTGCTATGTGGAGAAGCGGCCCGGATTTGACGTGGAGTCCATGGGCGTGATGCGGGAGCTGCGGGAGCAGCTGGGCATTTCCGCCCTCACCGGACTGCGGATTCTCAACCGGTACGACGTGGACGGGCTGGACCAGGCTGCCTGGCAGGCCGCGCGGGACACGGTGTTCTCCGAGCCCCAGTGCGACGCGTTTTATGAAGAGAACATGCCCGCCCCCGGCGGTATGTGCACCGTTCTGGCGGTGGAGGCCCTGCCTGGCCAGTATGACCAGCGGGCCGACTCCGCCCAACAGTGCATCCAGCTCCTCACCGGCGGTGAGCGGCCCCGGGTGGCCTGCGCCAAGGTCTATGTCCTTATGGGTGAACTCACCGAGAGAGATCTGAAGCGGATCAAAGGCTATCTCATCAACCCGGTGGAGTGCCGGGAGGCGGCCATGGACAAGCCCGCCACCCTGGCCCAGGATTATCCCGCGCCCTCCGCTGTCAGGACCATCAACGGCTTCACCGCCATGGACGAGACCGCCCTCAGCGCCATGCTGGGGGAGTACGGTCTGGCCATGGATCTCAACGATCTGAAGTTCATGCAGGCCTACTTCCGGGACGAGGAGAAGCGGGACCCCACCGTCACCGAGCTGCGTGTGGTGGACACCTACTGGTCCGACCACTGCCGCCACACCACCTTCGGCACCCACATCGACAAGGCTGAGATTGTGGACAACGAGGTGGCCCAGGCCTATCAGGAGTACCTGGCCGCCCGCGAGGAGGTCTACGGCCCCGAGAAGGCCGCCGTCCGGCCCCAGACTCTGATGGACATGGCCACCCTGGGCGCCAAGGTGCTCAAGAAGCGGGGCGTGCTCACCGGCCTGGACGAGAGCGAGGAGATCAACGCCTGCTCGGTCCACGTCACCGCCACCGTGGACGGAGAGGAGCAGGACTGGCTCCTCATGTTCAAGAACGAGACCCACAACCACCCCACCGAGATTGAGCCTTTCGGCGGCGCGGCCACCTGCATCGGCGGCGCCATCCGTGACCCCCTGTCCGGCCGGGCCTATGTGTACCAGGCCATGCGCATCACCGGCTGCGGCGACCCCCGCACCCCCCTGGACCAGACCCTGAGCGGCAAGCTGTCCCAGCGCAAGATCGCCCAGACCGCCGCCGCCGGCTACTCCTCCTACGGCAACCAGATCGGCCTGGCCACCGGCCAGGTGTCCGAGATCTACCACCCCGGCTACGTGGCCAAGCACATGGAGCTGGGCGCCGTGGTGGCCGCCGCTCCGGCGGAGCACGTGGTGCGGGAGTGCCCCGCCCCCGGCGACGTGGTCATCCTGCTGGGCGGCCGCACCGGCCGCGACGGCATCGGCGGCGCCACCGGCTCCTCCAAGAGCCACAACCTGGAGAGCCTGGACACCATGGCCAGCGAGGTCCAGAAGGGCAACGCCCCCGAGGAGCGGAAGATCCAGCGGCTCTTCCGCCGGGGTGATGTGACCCGCCTCATCAAGCGCTGCAACGACTTCGGCGCCGGCGGCGTCAGCGTGGCCATCGGCGAGCTGGCCGACGGCCTGTCCATCAGCCTGGACGCGGTGCGCAAGAAGTACGACGGCCTGGACGGCACCGAGCTGGCCATCTCCGAGAGCCAGGAGCGGATGGCTGTGGTGGTGGCGCCCCAGGACGCCGCCGCCTTCATTGCCGCCGCTGAGAGCGAGAACCTGGAGGCCTATCAGGTGGCCACCGTCACCGAGGACCCCCGCATGGTCATGACCTGGAACGGTCAGACCGTGGCCAGCCTGTCCCGGGCCTTCCTGTCCTCCAACGGCGCGGACAAGCACATCACCGTCACCGTCCCCGCCCGCAAGGCCCACGAGACTGAGCTGCACCCCTCCCGCCTGGCCCAGCTGGCCGCCCAGCTGAAGCTGGCCACCCAGCGCGGTCTGGGCGAGCGGTTTGACGGCTCCATCGGCGCAGGCAGCGTGCTCATGCCCTTCGGCGGCGCCTGCCAGACCAGCCCCGCCCAAGCCATGGCCGCCCTGTTCCCCGTGGGCCCCGGCCACGAGACCGACACCTGCTCCGTCATGGCCTGGGGCTTTGACCCCGACCGTATGGCCCGTGACCCCTTCGGCGGCGCCCAGGCCTCCGTGGTGGAGTCCCTGGCCCGGCTGGTGGCCTCCGGCTGCGATTACAGAAAGGCCTACCTCACCTTCCAGGAGTACTTTGAGAAGCTGCGCACCGACCCGGAGCGGTGGGGCAAGCCCTTCCAGGCCCTGCTGGGCGCCCTGCGTGCCCAGCTGAAGCTGGGTGTGGCCGCCATCGGCGGCAAGGACTCCATGTCCGGCTCCTTCCTGGATCTGGACGTGCCCCCCACCCTGGTGTCCTTCGCCATTGCCCCCGCCAAGGCCGGAGAGGTCATCTCCCCCGAGTTCAAGGCGGGCGGACACCCGGTCTACCTGTTCCAGAGCGTGGCCTATGACGACTACGACAGCCTGAAAAAGACCTGGGAGACCTTCCATGACCTGTGCCAGGCGGGCAAGGTGTGCTCCGCCTGGGCCGTAGGCAGCGGCGGCCTGGCCGAGGGCATTATGAAGATGTCCTTCGGCAACCGGGTCGGCTTCACCGCCGAGCCCTCCGCTGAGAGCAGCCTGTTCTACTCCGGCAGATGCGGCGCTATCCTGGCCGAGTGCGACGGCCCTGTGCCCGGCGGCATGCTGGTGGGACACACCACCGACGCGGCCAGCATCTTCCTGGGCGGCGAGTCGGTCACCGTGGACCAGCTGCTCGCCATCAGCGAGGGCGTGCTGGAGGAGGTCTATCCCACCCGGGCCGGCACCCCCGGCAAGGTGGAGCCCATCTCCTGGACCGGCCGCTCTCCCGCGGTCTGCGCCCACAAGACGGCCCGGCCCCGCGCTGTCATCCCCGTCTTCCCCGGCACCAACTGCGAGTACGACACCGCCGCCGCCTGCCTGCGGGCCGGTATTGAGCCGGAGATCCTGGTGGTGCGCAACGGCGGCACCGAGCAGCTCCGTGAGTCCGCCCAGGCCCTGGAGGCGGCCATCCGCCGCAGCCAGATGATCGTGGTGCCCGGCGGCTTCTCCGGCGGCGACGAGCCCGACGGCTCCGGCAAGTTCATTGCCTCCTTCTTCCGCAGTGGACCCATCACCGACGCCGTCCACGACCTGCTCAAGCACCGTGACGGCCTGATGCTGGGCATCTGCAACGGCTTCCAGGCTCTCATCAAGCTGGGTCTGGTGCCCTACGGCGAGATCCGTCCCATGGACGACACCTGCCCCACCCTGACCTATAACCTCATCGGCCGCCACCAGAGCCGGTACGTCACCACCCGGGTGGCCAGCGTCAACTCCCCCTGGATGCTCAAGAGCCAGGTGGGCGACCTCCACGCCATCCCCGTCTCCCACGGCGAGGGCCGCTTTGTGGCTCCCGAGGGCCTGCTGAAGGACCTCATCGCCAAAGGCCAGGTGGCCACCCAGTATGTGGACGCCGCTGGTGTGCCCTCCATGGACATCACTGTCAACCCCAACGGCTCCATGGAGGCGGTGGAGGGCATTTTCTCCCCCGACGGTCGGGTGTTCGGCAAGATGGGCCACAGTGAGCGCCGCGGCCCCTGGGTTGCCCGCAACATCCCCGGCGACAAGCACCAGCCCCTCTTTGAGAGCGGTGCGGAGTACTTCAAATAAGATACGTGCAGCTTCAGGGGCGCCGGGTTTCCCGGCGCCCCGGTTTTTATCCTTTTTTAATCCTTCCTCCATGGGGGATTTAAGATTGCAGTGGTACAATCTCCCCAACAAGACAAAGGAGGCGCTCTTATGGTTACTCTGATTGTGGGCTGCACCGTGGCCATTGTGGTTTTGGCTCTGATACTGACCATCCTCAGCGTGCCGGTGATGATCATTCTGTCCCTGGCCCCCTGGGCTCTGGCTGTGGCCGGCGTGGTGCTGCTGGTGAAGGCCCTCACCGAAAAGCCCATGCGCTGGGAGAACTTTATGCCCGCCGTGGTGGCCTTTCTCCTCTCCGGCCTGATCCGCTGGATTTTCTGAGCAGAATCTGAACATTTCCTTACGAATATCCGCCGGTCTTGACTTGGGTCTTGACCGGCGGATATAATCTTAGAAAAAGGAGGGAGCCCGCGATGAAGGCCAATATTCTGGTGGTGGACGATGAGCCCGAGATTGCCGACCTGGTGGAGGTCTATCTCAAGAGCGAGGGGTTCACTGTGTTCAAGTGCGGCACCGGAGCCGACGCCCTCCAGTGCGTGAACCGGGAGCCGCTGGACCTGGCCATCCTGGACGTGATGCTGCCCGACATCTCCGGCTTTACCCTCTGTGGGGAGATCCGCCGGGAGCACCATTTTCCCGTCCTCATGCTCACCGCCCGCACCGAGGACATGGACAAGATCACCGGCCTGACCATAGGCGCCGACGACTACATGACCAAGCCCTTCAACCCCCTGGAGCTGGTGGCCCGGGTGAAGGCCCAGCTGCGGCGGTACACCCACTACAACGAGAACGACCGGCCTGTGGGGGATATCATCGACTTCAACGGCCTGGTCATCAACCGCTCCACCCACGAGTGCACCCTGTATGACAAGCCCCTGAATCTGACCCCGCTGGAGTTTGACATCCTGTGGATGCTCTGCGAGAACCGGGGGCAGGTCATCTCCGCCGAGAAGCTGTTTGAGAGCGTGTGGGGGGAGAAGTATCTGGACCGGAACAACACCGTTATGGTCCACATCCGCCGCCTGCGGGAGAAGATGGGAGAGCCGGGCCGCAATCCCCGGTTCATCAAAACCGTGTGGGGCGTGGGGTATAAAATCGACTGAAGGCAGCCTGAAAAATTTTTGAAAGAAAATTCGAAAAAAACGTTGACAAACCGGGGAGCGTCGGATATAATAAATCCTGCCCTGTTCGACGGGGTTACATGGCGGCATAGCTCAGTTGGCTAGAGCATGCGGTTCATACCCGCAGTGTCCCCGGTTCGAATCCAGGTGCCGCTACCATAAAAATCTAACAGGATGGGTTCCCATCCTGTGCAGACGGCCCGGTGGTCAAGCGGCTAAGACACCGCCCTTTCACGGCGGTAACACGGGTTCGATTCCCGTCCGGGTCACCAACCCCTTCATGGGGCATGACCGGACATACCAGATATGGAGGCATAGCTCAGCTGGTAGAGCGTCCGCCTCACACGCGGAAGGTCACAGATTCGAGTTCTGTTGTCTCCACCACAAAAACAGTCACGTCAAACGACGTGGCTGTTTTTGCTTTTCCGGAAGAAGGGAAACACCGACCTGTTCGGCGGGCAGACGTCAGTAAAAAGCACCTGAAGCCACGGATTCAGGTGCTTTTGTTGTTTACAGGGACATGTCAGCCGCCCAGAATCTCCCCGGCGGTACGGATTTGCTCCGGGGTGGGAGTCCAGTAGAAGGTAATTTCCACCATGCGGCTCTCCCAGCAGATGAGGTAGGTATCCCGGGAACCGTCGTCCCGCTGAACCTGATAGGCCGCCTGAGCGCCCCAGGGAGCGGCGTCAATGGGCTCGTAGTGGTCCACAAACACATAGTCATCGATGACCTCGTCCTGCCGCTCTTTCAGCAGGCTCTGGCAGATGAAATCATAGAGGAAGGGCAGCTTGACGTCGGTGACGGTGTAGCTGAGCTGATAGTCCCGCTCGTCCTGGTTAAAGAGAGGCCGCTGTTCATACTCACACCGGGAGAGAAGGAAGGTTTCCTGACAGTCGGCCTCCCTGGAGTACTGGGTGTCTGTCTCCACCAGGTCCTCCACCGTCAGGGGCATGGGATCGTCGTAGATGTCCCAGGTAATATTACCCCACTGGTAGCTGCCCACCGGCTGGCGGCTGTCGCCAAAGGAGAGCAGGCCGGTGAGAATGCCGGCGGTGAAGCCTGCCAGCCCTGCCACGGTCAACAGCAGAACACAGCCCATGGTGACCACCTGATTGACCCTACGGGAGACACCACGCTTTTTCAGCCATCTGGACAGGCAGCGGCCCAGCAGGCCCATCGCCACGATAACCGCTGCCCACACCGCCAGGAACAAGAACTTGCGGACAGAGCCCGCCAGTGAGAGAATCAGGAGCAAAATGGCCACGGCCAGCAGGCACCAGCCCAACGGCCGATTGGTGTGGACGGGCAGGAAAACGCCCTGCTCAGCGGCCTGCTTTGCCCGCCGGTGCCAGAGAAAGTAGTGGATCAGCTCATAGAGGGGGAATACCACCAGCAGCATCCACAAGGGGAGGGGGGACAGATAGGACGGAGTGGACAGGTAATCCACCGGGTTCCGCCACAGCTGACGGAGCTGGTACACCAGAACGAACAGGTAGAGGGCCAGGGACAGGAGCTGAGCGGTGAGCACCCGCTTGGACATGGTGCGGTGGATGGTCTCCACCTGGGTCACCGGGTCGGTGTCGATGGGCACGGCGTCCGCCCGGTTGGTGTAAAAAATCTGCATGGCGTCCCAACGGGCCGCCAGCTCCCAGCCGTCCTGGGCGCAGAAGTCCTCCTTCATCAGCTGCCGCTGGCTGGGGTGGGGGTCAAACTCCGAGGCGCTGGGGAAGTAGGTGACGGCAAAGCGGAGCTGCTGGGGCCGGATTTTCCGGTAGGTCCAGAGCAGTCCGCCGGGCTGGTGGATCATCCAGCCCTGGGCGGCCATCTGCTCCAGCTTCTTCTCAATCCCCTTTTGGTCGTAAAAGGAGAGGTTGGTAAAACAGCGTCTGGTCTTGCTCATTCCTGTGCCTCCTCTCTCAAAACACGGTCATAGTCCTCTGTCTGGCTCCGGAGCCGCCGGTACTCCCGGTCCAGCATCTCCCGTCCCTTATCTGTGATGATGTAGCTCCGGCGGCGACCTGCTGCCTCGGTCTCCTGAATCACCCCCGCCGCCAGGAACTGCTCCAGCAGGTCGTACAGGGTGCCTGAGCCGATGGTCACCCGGCCCTCGGTGAGGGCACGCACCGCCTCCAGAATGTCCGACCCCCGGCGCTCCCGGCGCAGGCAGAGCAGGATATAAAACATCTGCTCGGTGAGGGTCTTGAATTTCTCCCGCGGCATGGCGGCTCTCTCCTTTCTCGATTATCGAGTTTTTTCAATTCCATTATAACTCGAATATCGAGAAAGTCAATGCGGCAAAATGGAGAAAACAGCGGAGCTGTTGCCATATGGACACGAATATGGTATAAAGAGAGTGGGAAAGGACCGTTTTTCGGCCAAAAGGAGAACAAAAATGGGAAAATTAGACTTTAGAAATCAGCTGATTCTAGGCGTAGTCATTCTGATGGCGGGCTTTGTGTGCGCCACTGTCACGAAAATAGCGGTGTGCGCCAATATCGGCTGGATCATCTACGGTCTGCTGTTTGTCATCCACCCGGTGTGGCCCGAGAACGCGAGAAACCCCAGAGTGGCGCTGTACATGCGCCTGGCGGGCGTGATTATCGTTCTGCGGGGCCTTGTCGCCCGGTTCGGCGTCTGACGGGGACAGTTTTCCCCTGATGACACTTTTCTTTTACAGGGAAACCGTGTATACTAACGGCAGAATCCCGTGACCTTCCGGCTGTGCCAGAGGAATTTTCTCACGGGGAAAGGAGAATTGTCCGTGTACGAAAACAACTACTATACCCAGGAGGGGTACGGCAGCTACGGCATGGTGGAGACCGTGGGCCGTTACACCGCCCGTACCTTCCTCTGGATGTTCGCCGGCCTGGCCGTCACCTTCGGCGTGGCCATCGCCGGGTATATCACCGGCTTCAGCTTCCTGCTCCTGTTCAACACCTTCACCTATATCGGACTGCTCATCGCCCAGCTGGTGGTGGTGCTGGTGCTCTCCGCACGGGTTCACAGCCTGTCCGTGCCGGCGGCCCGCTTCCTGTTTTTCGCCTACGCCGCCCTCACCGGCGTGACCTTCTCGGTCTACTTCGTCATCTTTGACGTGATGAGTCTGGTGATTGTGTTCGGCGTCACCGCCCTGTACTTCGGCGCCATGGCCGCCTTCGGCTACGCCACCAAGGCCGACCTGTCCCGCATCCGCACCGTGCTGATGGGCGGACTCATCTTCCTGCTGGTCTTTGCCTTCCTGTCCATGTTCATTCCCGGCCTTGCGGCCATGGACCGGATCTACTGCCTCATCGGCATTGCCATCTTCCTGGGCTTCACCGCCTACGACACCCAGAAGATCAAGGCCTTCCACGCCTACTACGGCCACGACCCCGAGATGGCGGCCAAGGCCTCCATCTTCTCCGCTCTCCAGCTCTACCTGGATTTCATCAACCTGTTCCTCTATCTGCTCCGCTTCCTGGGCAGACGCCGGAACTGACAAGACAAAACATGCCCCTGCGCCCATGGGCGCAGGGGCATGTTTTCATATTCAGCACACCGGCACCACCACGGGAATGCCGTCCACCCGGCACACCCGGGCATTGACGTTGTACACGTCCCGGATGTTCTCCTCGCTGACCACCGACGCGTCACCGAAGGCGTGGACCCGGCCGCCATGGAGCAGGAGAAAGCGGTCGCAGTACCGCAGGGCCAGGTTCAGGTCGTGGATGACCATGACGGCGGCGATGTTCCGCTCCCGGCACAGCTTCTGCACCAGGGAGAGCACCTCGTACTGGTTGTGCAGGTCCAGGTTGCTGGTGGGCTCGTCCAGCAGCAGCACCTTGGGCTGCTGCACCAGGGCGCGGGCCAGCATGATCTTCTGCTGCTCGCCGCCGGACAGCCGGTCCATGGGCCGGACGGCCATGTCCTCCAGGCCCAGGGCGGACAGCATCCCGTCCACCAGGCGGTAGTCCTCCGCCGTGGCCCCCCACTTCATGTAGGGCTTGCGGCCCAGCAGCAGCATGTCGTACACCGTCAAATGGCTGGCCGGGGGATTCTGGGCCACAAAGGCCACGTTCCGGGCCATCTCCCCGTGGGACATGGTGAGCAGCTCGGCCCCGTCCACCCGTACCGAACCGGACTGGGGCTTTAAAATATGGCTGAAGCACTTGAGCAGGGTGCTCTTGCCTGCACCGTTGTTGCCCAGAATAGCCAGACACTCCCCGCTGCGGGCCTCAAAGGACACGTCATGGAGGATTTGCCGGCCGCACCGGTAGGAGAAATTCAGATGTTCCACAGTCATCATGAGCGGTTCCGTCCTTTGAACAGCAGGTAGAGGAACAGGGGAGCCCCCAGGAAGGAGGTGATGGCGCCGATGGGCAGCACCACCGGGGCCACCACGTTCCGGGCCACCAGGTCCCCCAGCAGTAGCAGCACGGCCCCCATGAGGGCGGAGCCGGGGATGAGATAGCAGTAGTTGTTGCCCAGGAAACGGCGGACAATGTGGGGGGCCACCAGGCCGATGAAGTTGATGATGCCCACGTAGGACACCACCACCGCCGCCACCACCGAGCAGATGAGCACGTTGACAATCCGCAGGCGGCTCACGTTGACGCCCAGGCTGACGGCAGTCTGCTCGCCGCTCTCCAGGGCGTTGTAGTTCCAGCGGTTGAAGAAGAAATAGAGCCCCGCGGCGGACACCACCGCCGCCATAATGCCCACCTCATCCCAGCCGGTGCGGCCCAGGTCGCCGAAGGTCCAGAAGACCAGGGAGGTGAGCTGCACCTCGTCGGCAAAGTACTGCAGGAGCGTGGTGGCTCCGGAGAACAGGGAGCTGAGGGCCACGCCGGAGAGCACCATGGCCTCAGGGGTAATCTGCCGCAGGCGGGACAGGGCCAGAATGAGCACCGACACGGCAATGCTGCCGGCGAAGGCGCACAGGCCGATGAGGGCCGGGTTGGAGAAGGTGACGCCGCCGCCCGCCTGGAGCCCGGCGCCCAGCACGATGATGGCGAAGGCGGCGCCGAATCCGGCGCCCTGGGAGATACCCAGGGTGCTGGAGGAGGCCAGGGGATTGCGCAGCACCGACTGGAGCACCACACCGGCCACACCCAGCCCGGCGCCGCCCAGAATGGCGGTGCAGATGCGGGGCAGACGCATGTTGCGCACCACGATGTTGATGCTGTTGTCCTCCGCCTTGCCTGCGATGCCCTTGATGAGCTCCAGCACCGGCGTATTGTAGGACCCGGCACGGAGAGACAGCAGGGCCGCCAGAAGCAGCACACCGCACAGGGCCAGCAGGACGCCGATATTCCTGGCCCGGTGGCGGGAGTAGGCCTCCGGCGCGCTCAGGCGCACCGCGTCCGCGCCCTTAGCCACCCAGGGTCATCTCCCTGAATTCGTAGCCTGCGGCCTGATACTGGGCGTAGGCGTCCTCCACCCCCAGCATGGTCTCAAAAATCTCGTCGAACTTGGCGGCAATGTCCACGTCGGCAAACTGCTCCGGGTAGAGCACCTTGCCCATGTAGTAGGCGTCGGCCAGAGCCAGCTCGGTGTTGGTGGCGCTGTACCGGAAGGAGATCTGGCTGTACACCCGGCCCTCCTTCACGGCGGTGAGGCTGTTGTAGAAATCCGGGTTGGAGGCGTAGTCCTCATTGATGAGGGACAGGCCGTTGAAGTCCACAAAAATCACGTCCGGGTCCCAGGTGAGCACCTGCTCCGGGTCCAGGCTGAAGGCGCCGCTCTGGCCGGTGGTGTCCGCCAGATTCACCCCATTCAGGGCCGCCAGGGGGGCGTATCCCGCCTCGGTGCCCTCAAAGCCGTGGGAGCCCTTGAAGGACACGCCGGAGACGTACACCATGGGCTTGTCCTCGTCGGCAACCCCGGCGGTGCGCTCCGCCAGGTCGGACTGGATGCCCTTCAGGTAGTCCGAGAGCTCCTCGGCCCGGTCCTCCTTGTGGTAGACCTTCCCCAGAATGGAGAGAATCTGGAACACGTTGTCGTCAAACATGCCCTCGTTGAGGGGCACCACCACCACCGGGATGCCGGTCCTGTCCTGGAGGGCCTGGGCGCTGTCGGCGTCGGTGTTGGCGATGATCACGTCGGGATTGACTTTCAAAATCTCCTCGTCATAGGTCTCGCCATTGTTGCCGGTGACGGGCAGGGAGGCAAACAGGTCCTGATTGAAGTAGCTGAAGGGTTTGGTGATGGGCACGCCCACCTCGTCGCTCTCCACGCCCACCACCAGGTCCTGGGCCTGGAGATAGGTGGTGTACCGCAGAGTGCACACACCCACGCACACAACAGAGGACACGGTCCCGGGAATCTCCACCTGCCGCCCGGCGGCGTCGGTGATGGTGCGGGTATCGCCTGTTCCGGTGGTCTGCTCCGGAGAAGCGGACGGAGCGGGGGAGGAGCCGGTGGGCGCGGCGGCGCATCCGGCCAGAAGCAGCAGGGAGAGCAGCAGAGCGGGGAGACGGATTCGCTTTTTCATGGGAAAACTCCTTTATATGGGGTTGGAAGGGGAAAGGTGGTGAAAAAGCTGTTTACCACCCGCGGTCGTAGGGCTGGAAGCAGTCCAGACAGAGCAACTCACCCTGGTGGAGCCGGGCCTTGTGCTCAGGGACCGTCTCGCCGCACTGGGCGCAGGTCACGTTGCCGAAGATGCGGGCCTTCTCGGGTACGGGCCGGGTGGGCTCGGAGAAGGAGAGTACCTCCTCCACCGGGGCGGTGAGCAGCCAGTTCTGCCGGGCAGGCCGGTCCATGGTCCGGTCACCGGGCTTCACCGCCACCCGCAGGCCTCTGCCGCTCTTGCGGCAGTAGAAGGTAAAGACCATCTTTCCGGTGCCACGGTAGAGCAAGTTGCCCTTGCCCATGGTGCAGCCGGTGATCACCTGCACCGCGTCCACGGCGCAGGTGTCGTTCTCGGTGACGCACACCAGCTCCTCGTCGGCCTCGGGGCCGTCCAGACCCAGCTTGGCCATGGCCTCGGTGGCCACCCGGAAGCCGGTGGCCAGACCGGGGCACTTGTGGCCGTGAAATTCCGCGCATTTATTCCAAAGAGCCTCATTCATGGGCAGATTCCTCCTTTTTCGTTCCAGTCAGGGCCGCCTCCCACACCTGGGCGAAGGGAACCCCTGCCCGGTGGGCTGCGGCGGCCACGTCGTCATACTCCGGCTTGCGGTGGGCAATGCCCCAGCCCTGGGCTGTCTTGATGCGGATGGGACCGAAGGGGGTCTCTGCCGTCTCCCGGCCGGGGGTGAGGAAATACTTGTCCCACCGACGGACCCGCAGGCCGTTGGTGGCAGTCTCCCGCAGCACGGCCTTGGCCAGCTGCTCCTCACGGGCCGGGTCACACAGCACCGTGATCACATGGCCGGGACGGCCCTTTTTCATCACGCCGGGGGTGGCGTACACGTCCAGAGCCCCCTCCTCCAGCAGCCGGGCGCAGGCGTAGGACAGGGCCTCGGGGGTCATGTCGTCCACGTTGCACACCAGCTCGGCAATCTCGCCGTTGGCGGCGTCCGCCGTCTCACCCCAAAAGGCCCGGACGCAGTTGGCCCGTTCAAACTCCTTCTTGCCCACGCCGTAGCCCACGCCGCGGGTGGCCATGACGGGAATGGGTCCAAATTCCTTTGCGAAGTGGGCCACTAGAGCGGCCCCGGTGGGAGTGCACAGCTCACCCTTCACCTCGCCGCCATAGGAGGGCACGCCCTCCAGCAGGAAGGCGGTGGCGGGAGCGGGCACCGGCACCACTCCGTGGGCGCACCGGACAAAGCCGCTGCCCACGTGGACGGGGGAGGCCACAATTTTGTCGGGCGCGAGCAGATACATGGCGTAGCACACACCCACCACGTCGGCCACCGCGTCCAGGGCCCCCACCTCGTGGAAGTGGACCTGGTCCACCGGGCAGCCGTGGGCCTTGGCCTCGGCGGCGGCGATGGCGTCGTATACCGCCTGAGCGTGGGCCTTTACCTCCCCGGGCAGGGGCAGGCCGCCGATGAGAGAAGCGATATGGCCGGGAGAGGCGTGGTGATGGTGGTGATGGCCGTGCTCATGCTCATGGTGGTCATGGTGGTGCTCGTGGCAGTGGTCGTGGCCGGGACAGTGGGGGTTCTCCGGATGACAGTGGTCGTGGTGATGATGCTCATGGTCGTGGGGGTGGACGTGGATGTGCCCCTCAGCGGCGGCCATTGGCACGTCGTGGGACTCCTCCTCCTGGCCGCCCACGGTCACCTCCATCCGGGTGCCCGCAATGCCGCAGGTCTTGGCGGACAGAGGGGTCAGGGTGACCCCGGGCAGGCCCAGGGAATTCATGGTGCTGACAAAGGCCGCCTTGTCGGGCAGCAGCTCGTAGAGGGCGGACATGAGCATGTCGCCCGCCGCGCCCATGTTGCACTCCAGGTACAGAATTTTCACGGCTGGGAAGCCTCCTTGTGTTGGTCTTGGGAGGGCAGACCCTCCATCTGATTGATCATGCTGGCCAGATACCCGGCGCCGAAGCCGTTGTCGATATTGACCACGGCGGAGCCGGAGGCGCAGGAGTTGAGCATGGACAGCAGGGCGGACAGGCCGTGGAAGGAGGCGCCGTACCCCACGCTGGTGGGCACGGCGATGACCGGGCAGTCCACCAGACCGCCCACCACGCTGGCAAGAGCGCCCTCCATGCCAGCCACCGCCACCACGCACCGGGCGGACATGAGCACGTCCAGCTTGGACAGCAGCCGGTGGAGCCCCGCCACGCCCACGTCGTACAGCCGGGTGACATGGTTGCCCATGGCCTCGGCGGTGAGGGCGGCCTCCTCGGCCACCGGCAGGTCACTGGTGCCCCCGGTGGCCACCACGATGTGGCCCAGGGAAGGGGTGTCCGGCCGGGGCCAGGCCACCGCCAGCTTGGCTTCAGGGTGATAGTCCAGCTCCGCCGTCCGGCTCACCATCTCCGCAGCCTCCAGGCCGATGCGGGTGATGAGAATATTGCCGCAGCCCCGCTTGTGCATGGCGGCCACAATGCCGACAATCTGCTCCGGCGTCTTGCCCGCGCCGTAAATGACCTCCGCATTGCCCTGGCGCACCGACCGGTGGTAATCCACCTTGGCGTAGCCTAAATCCTCAAAGGGGGACAGCTTCAGCTCCAGCAGGGCGTCCTCGGGGGTGGACTCCCCGGCCGCCACCGACCGGAGCAGAGAGAGAATATCCCGCTTGTTGTCCATATTTGTCAGCCTCCCGTCCGTGTATTGCAGTCCAGCAGTACGGTCTTGAACCAGGGGGAAAGGGCGGCTTTGACCGCCTCACGCTCACCTGCCGCTCTCATGAAATCGCCCTCCGTCAGCTCAAGTTTGGCCGCGCCGTGGAAGAGACGAACCCGGAAATCCCGATAGCCCAGGGCGGCCAGGGCGTTTTCCGCACCCTCCACCGCCGTCAGGGCCTCCGGCGTGATGGCTGTGCCCGTGGGCACCCGGGTGGCCAGGCAGGCGTAGGCCGGCTTGTCCCAGGTGAAGAGCCCCGCATCCTTGGACCGCTGCCGCACCTCGGCCTTGGTGACGCTGCACTCCCGCAGAGGGGAGCGGACGGCCAGCTCCTTCAGTGCCCGCATACCGGGCCGGTCCCCGGCGTCGTCCGAGGCGTTGGTGCCGTCGATGAGGAGGGTGTACCCATCGGCCAGGGCCGCGTTCTTCAAGAGAGTGAACAGGGCGGTCTTGCAGTGGTAGCACCGGTCGGGGCCGTTGGCCGCCGCACCGGGCACGGAGAGCACGTCGGCCTCCAGCACGGTCATGGGCATGTGCAGCTCCTCCGCCAGCCGCTTAGCGTCGGAGAGCTCAAAGGCGGGCTGGAAGGGGGAGTGGACGTAGTAGGCCTTCACGTCCACGGCCCACTGACTGGCCGCCCAGAGGAGATAGGCCGAGTCCGTGCCGCCGGAAAAGGCCAGGGCGGCCTTGGGATTTGCGCGGAAAAAGTCCTGAAGGGTCATAAATATCCTCCTGAGGAAAGAATATCCGGCCCGGAGCAACAAAAAAAGACACACCCACAGTGGGGCATGTCTTCTGACATCTTACGCGGCGCTCTGCCGTGTGCTGGGCCGGGGAGAGGAAAAAATGCTGTAAGGGGGCCCTTCTGGGCCCCAGGGAGGCCGCTTGACCTCCGACTTTCTCAGTATAAACGACCGCTTTGAGGCAGTCAAGACAAATGTCACTTTTGAGAGAGACGAAATGAAAACAAAATGGTGGTGTTTACATAATCTTCATATCTTATTTAAAATCCGTCCAACAATTGCCGCCCCGGCCGTGGTATCTTATCCTCACAGCAAAGGAACACCACCGATACCGCCTCGGGCTGTTGTGGCGGACCAGAGACAACACGGTTGGCCGTGTTTCTATATAAAATATGAGTTTTTCATTTCTCCCTCTTCTATTCCTCTCTCTTCCAAATCAAAAGCAGGACGCCCGGCGCGCACAGTGCGCCGGGCGTCCTGCTTTTTGTCCACAAAATATCTCCGGAGGGTGGAAAACTTCAGCCCTTGGCGGCCTCGGCGGCGGCAGCAGCCACCTCCGCAATCCGATCGGGGATGGCGATGTGCTGGGGGCAGCGGTCCACGCACTGGCCGCAGCGGACGCACTGGTCGGGCCGCATGGACTCGGGAATCAGGTCCCAGGTGTTGTCGAAGGAGCTCTTTTTGCCGTCCACGCAGAACTGGTTGTAGATGGCGAAGATGCGGGGGATGTCCACATGCTTGGGGCAGTCGGTGCAGTACCGGCAGCCGGTGCAGGGGATGGTGCCGGCGGAGCGGTAGACCTCCACTGCTCTGGCCAGCACGGCCCGGTCCTCCTCCGTGAGGGGCTGGAAGGGGGACATGGTGGCGATGTTGTCCTCCACCTGCTCCATGGCCGACATGCCGGACAGCACGGTCATCACCCCCGGCAGGGAGGCGGCATACCGAAGGGCCCAGGAGGCGGCGCTCTTACCCGGTGCGGCCTCCTCCAGCACGGAGCAGGCGTCGGGGGTCAGGCTGGCCAGGGCGCCGCCCCGCACCGGCTCCATCACGATAACGGGCAGGCCCCGCTCGGTGACGATCTCGTACTGGCGCTTGGCGTCCTGCAGATCCCAGTCCAGGTAGTTGAGCTGAAGCTGGACAAAATCCCACTGGTGGTCGTCCAGAATCTTCTCCAGCAGCTCGGGCCGGTCGTGGAAGGAGAAGCCAAGACGGCGGATGCGGCCCTTGGCCTTCTCGTGGGAGAGCACCTGATAGGCCCCCGAGGCCTGGAAGGTGGCATAGTGCTCGGCGGTAATGCTGTGGGCCAGGTAGAAATCAAAGTAGTCCACCCGGCAGCGCTGGAGCTGGCGGGTGAAAATATCCTCTGCGTCGGAGGCTGACTTGGCCAGCCAGGTGGGCAGCTTGGTGGCCAGGTGGAAGCTCTTCCGGTCCCACTTGGAGAGCACCTGCCCCAGGAAGGGCTCACTCTCCCCCTTGTGGTAATTCCAAGCGGTGTCAAAGTAGTTGACTCCTGCCTCGTGGGCCCGCTCCAGCAGGCGGCGGCTCTCCCGGACGGCGATCATACCGTCACTCTTACGGGTGGGAAAGCGCATACAGCCATAGCCCAGCAGGGAGATGTCCTCCCCAATGGACGCGAAATGTCGTTTCTCCATGTTGACCTCCCTGTGGCCCGCCCTCTGGGCGGAGATTGGCCGGCGTTTCCGTGCGCACAGCCGCAGTCTTATTATAATGCAGGCCGGTGACCCCTTGCAAGTGGTGTATGGGACGGCTGTCCCGGGATTTTTTTCGACTGATGCACGGGGACATGCCACACAGCGGGGCGGGACGGCATATTCTGGAGGGGAGGGAAGCACATGAATCTGACCGAACGCATTCTCACCGGCAGCGACTGCTGGAAGGCGGGGCGGACCATCACTCCCAAGGGAGTCATGGTCCACTCCACCGGCGTAGCCCAGCCCGACCCGGAGGTATTCCTGAAAAAATGGAACCAGCCGGGGGTGGAGGCCTGCGCCCACGCCTTTGTATGCAGGGACGGGGTCATCCAGACCCTGCCCTGGAACTGGCGGGGCTGGCACGCGGGCGCGCCCAAGGGGGGCGGTGTCTCCGCCAACAACACCCATATCAGCTTTGAAATTCTGGAGCCCGCCGGCCACACCTACCAGGGCGGCACCATGGTGGGCTACGACCCGGAGAAGAACGCCGCCTATTTCGCCGCAGTGTACCGCAATGCGGTGGAGCTGACCGCCATGCTCTGTGCCCGGTATGGGCTGGACCCGCTGGAGCCCGGGGTGGTGGTGGATCACGCGGAGGGCTGCGCTCTGGGCATCGCCTCCAACCACGCCGACGTAGGCCACTGGTTCCCCAAGCACGGCAAAAGTATGGACCAGTTCCGCGCCGATGTAGCCAGAGAGATGAAGGGAGGGGAAGCGGAGATGACCCAGGAGACATTCAACCAGATGTTCCGCGCCGCCATGGAGGCATGGCAGGCGGAGCAGGCGGCCCAGCCTGTCAGCACTTGGGCGGAGGAGGCCTGGAAGACGGCCAAAGCCAGCGGCCTGTTTGACGGCACGGCTCCCCGGACAGCCCTGACCCGGGAGCAGGCAGCTCTGGTTCTGGAGCGCATGGAGAAGCAGGGCGGCTGACCGCCCACAGTAAAAAGTCCCGCCGGTCCAACGGACCGGCGGGACTTTTTTTGTCAAATCGGGCTTACTCCAGAGACTTCAGATGGAGATAGACTGTATTTTTTGAGATGTTCAGCAGCTTGGCCACACTGGTGACCGCGCTTTTGATCTGGAAGATACCCTGGCTGTTGCAGCGCTTGATGATCTCCTTGTTTTTGAGAGAGGGGAGGATGTGGCTGTCCTGCTCCACCTCCTCCTTGACCTGCTCCACAACCCGGGTCAGCAGTTCCTCCGCGTTGTCCACAAAGGTCTCCGTCAGCATGGGCCGGTCATCCACCGCGTTCTCCGTCAGGTGACTGATCACCTTGTGCAGGGGGGTGTTCAGATAAAAATTCATGCAGAGCAGACCAATGGCCCGCCGGTTTTCCCCGTAAATCACAATGGTGGTGGAGCGCAGAGGCTCCCCCCGGCGGTTGCGGGCGAAATAGGAGATATAGCTCTTCCCGTTCTCCTGCTCAATGGAGCGGAGCATGTCAAGAGCAAGGTCTGTAATGGGGGAGCCCTCATGCCGGTTGGTATAGTGGCCGTTGGCAATGGCGATGACAGAGTGCTCCATTGACTCCAGACTGTGCAGTACAATCTCATATGCGCCGCCCAGATAATCTTCCAGCCCGCACACGAGCTCCCGGTAGGACTCCAGAATCAGCCGATCCGTAGGGGTAAGTACAATTTCCGCCCGTTCCATAGCGTCTCCCTTTCCTGAATGGGTCATGATAGATCAAAATATCACAAATAAAAATTGCGCACAAGCGTTTTTCCAGAAAAAGAGATGGATTGGTGAAAAACGACAAAAACAGACTGGCCATATCAGGAGAACCCATTATTGACATGACGAAAATTCAGCGTATAATAAATTTTATTACAGTGGATAGAAATACAAACGGATGGACTGAGACTGGAAAAAACCAACAGACGAGCTGGAAGGGAGCATTGCTTATGTCACGTACCTATCTGAAGAATGTGCGCATCGTGGACGGTACCGGCGCGCCGGCCATTGAGAACGGCCTCTATGTCTTTGACAACATTGAGGACAAGTTCAATGAGGACGTCGTGGAGTATGTGGGCGAGATGAATGAGGAGATCCTGGCCAAGGCTGGCCCGGAGGACGCGGTGTTCGACCTGTCCGGGCACACCATTCTGCCCGGCCTCATCAACTGCCATGTCCACCTGGATCTGATGCTGCCCTACCGTGCGCTGGGCAACAGCTATGACGAGTTCGGCGTGCCCTACCGCACCCTGCTGAGCTACCGCCGGGCGGCTGAGGCCCTGGACTGCGGCGTCACCACCATCCGCAGTGCCGCCCTGCCTGACGATATCGACGTGGGCCTGAAGAAGGCCATCAACAAGAACATGCTCTGCGGCCCCAACATCATCGCCTGCGGCAAGGGCCTGGTGGCCCACAACGGCCACGGCTCCGAGGAGAACTCGGTGGTCATGTGCAGCGGCGTGGACGAGTTCATGAAGGCCGCCCGGCTCCAGCTGGCTGCGGGTGCCGACCAGCTGAAAATGATGTATACCGGCGGCATGGCCTCCGCCAACGAGGGTCTGTGCGACATGCAGATGACCGACGAGGAAGTGAAGGCCGTGGTGGACGTGGCCCACCGGGCGGGGAAGAAGTGCTTTGCCCACCTGTCCAACGACAAGGCCATCCGCCAGTCCGTCCTTCTGGGCGTGGACTCCGTGGAGCACGGCTACACCCTCTCCGAGGAGACTGCCAAGCTGATGGCTGAGCACGGCACCTACTTTGTGCCCACCCTCTCCGTCTCCTCCAGCGACGACTATCTGCTGGCCCACGGCTGCCCCGCCCACCAGGTGGAGAAGGGCCGCGAGGCTGCCAAGACCCACCGCCAGGGCGTGACCTACGCCCACAAGCACGGCGTCAAGATCTGCGTGGGCACCGACCTGCTGCCCTCCGACCCGGTGGACGGCACCAACGCCACGGTGCGGGAGATTGAGCTGCTGGTCCAGTGCGGCCTGTCCCCCCTGGAGGCCATCAAGGCGGCCACTGCCAACGGCGCCGAGCTGTGCGGCCTGCAGGACGTGACCGGCACCCTGAAGCCCGGCCTGATGGGCGACTTCATCGTGGTGGAGGGCAAGCCAGACGAGAACATCTCCGACCTGCGGAAGCTGCGCCTGGTGGCCAAGCACTGCCGCCTGATCTGGAGCACCCTGCCCAACCTGAACGTCCGCCGCTTCAGCATCCTGGCCCCCGGCTACGAGATGAAGGGCGGTACCTTCTGCGACTGGCGCCTGGTCTAATCCCCAGAAGTACTGGAAAAAGAGGAGAGAAAACATGACAAAGCGTATCAGCACCGATAAGGCTCCTGCCGCCATCGGCCCCTATTCCCAGGGGGTGGTTATGGGAGATTACCTGTTCGTCTCCGGCCAGCTGCCCATTGACCCGGCCACCGGCAGCATTGACGCGGACAACGTGGCAGATCAGACCAGACAGTCCCTGACCAATGTGTCCCAGATTCTGGCGGCCGCCGGCACCTCGCTGGACAAGGTGGTCAAGACCACCGTGTTCATCCAGCACATGGACGACTTTGCCGCCATGAACGAGGTCTATGCCCAGTTCTTCTGCGGGGAGGTTCAGCCCGCCCGCAGCGCCGTGGAGGTGGCCAAGCTGCCCAAGGGGGCGCTGGTGGAAATTGAGGCAATCGCGGCACTGTAATATGGCACCCCATCCCACCCCATTAAAAATCTGAAAGGCGGGAATTTCGTGGAAATTATTAGCTTTATTGGTATTGTGGCGGCTCTGGTCCTGATCATTCTGGGCTCCATCCGCGGCTATTCTCTGATCCTGCTGTCCACCGTGGCGGCCCTTCTGGTGGCAGCCACCGGCGGCGTGGGCGTATTTGACAACTATGCCAACGTGTACATGGGCGGCGTGGCCAACATGGTTCTGGCCCTGTTCCCCATCTTCCTGGGCGGCCAGATGTTCGGCAAGATGCTGGAGATGTCCGGCCTGCCCATGGCCGTTGCCAGCGGCGTGTTCCGCAAGCTGGGCCCGTCCAGCGCGGTGGCCGCCGTCTACCTGGCCACCCTGGCCATGTCCGTGGGCGGCATTGACGTGTTCGTCATCATCTTCACCATGTACCCCCTGGCCGCCGCCTTCTTCAAGGCCGCCGGCATCTCCCGCAGCCTGATCCCCGCCTGCGTGCTGGGCGGCGCTGTGGCCATGCAGGCCCTGCCCGGCATGCCCATCAACAACATCGTCCTCCCCGCCAACGCCTTCGGCACCACCCCCATGGCCGGCTTCTGGATGGCCATTGTGGGCTTCATCATCGTGGGCGGCGGCAACCTGTGGTACCTCCACCACGCCGGCAAGAAGTACATCGCCCGGGGTGAGGGCTTCATCCCCCGCGAGGGCGACAAGGACGACGTGGACCTGAACACCGAGGGTCTGCCCAATCCCTTCCTGCTGCTCATCCCCATGGGCATCGTGGTGGTGCTGCTGAACGTGATCCACTGGCCCGCCTGGGCTGCCCTGTTCACCGGCTGCGTGGTGCTGGCCATCATGTTCTGGAAGCGCTACGAGGGCTTCCACAAGATCGTCAACACCCTGGCTGAGGGCGCCAAGAACTCCCAGTCCGTCATCCAGACCGCTGCCATCTGCGGCCTGGCCTCCGTGGTGGGCTCCGTTCCCGGCTACAACCTGCTGCTCAGCCTGCTGGAGAAGGCCTCCTTCGGCAGCCCCTACATCATGCTGTTCGTCTGCATCGCCGTCATCGCCGGCTTCACCGGCAGCGCCACCGGCGGCCTGGCCTTCGTGCTGGACAACTTCACCGACAAGCTGGTGGCCATGGGCGGCAACCCCGAGGCTCTGACCCGTATCGCCAATATCTCTCAGATTACCTTTGACTCTCTGCCCCACAACAGCGCCATCGTGCTCACCCTGTCCTACTGCGGCGTGACCCACAAGGAGGGCTACAAGCACCTGTTCGTGGTGACCGTTGTCACCACCACCCTGGCCACCATTGCCAACATCATCATGGCTCACCTGGGAGTGATCTGATTTATGAGCATTAAAGACAAGATGCGCCCGCTCTTCCGCACGCTGGACGGCGGCCTGTTCTCCGAAAAGGCGGGCAAGGCCGACGTGGGCGACGCGGTGTCCAAGCTCCAGGCTGAGGGCGGCACTCTGATGTGCTGGGCCGACCCCTTCTATCCCGACCGGGTCATCCCCCAGAAGGTGCTGGAGCGCAGCGTGGAGGTCATCCAGCAGGGCATCGCCTGCCACTACACCCCGCCCATCGGCAACGCCGACCTGAAAGAGGTCATTGCCAAGAAGATCGAGCGGGACAACCACATCAAGGTGGACCCCCAGCGCAACATCATCATCAACCCCGGCTCCGACGTGGGCCTCTACTTCGCCATGACCCCCTTCATTGAGCCCGGCGACGAGGTGCTGGTCCACGACCCCAGCTACCCCAGCAACTTCCTGGATCCCCAGCTGCTCAACGGCGTGGTGGTCAAGGTGCCCACCTACGAGGAGGACAACTACCGCCTGCGGGTGGAGGAGTATGAGAAGCGGGTAACCCCCAAGACCAAGATGGTGCTGCTCTCCTCCCCCAACAACCCCACCGGCCGTGTGTTCACCCGGGAGGAGCTGACCGAGCTCTCCGAGTTCATCATCAAGCACGACCTCATCTGCGTGTGCGACCAGGCCTTTGAGGACACCGTGTTCCCCGGCCACGAGATGGTCACCATGGCCTCTCTCCCCGGCATGTGGGAGCGCACCGTCACCGTCTGCTCCTGCTCCAAGGGCATGGCTCTGAGCGGATACCGGGTGGGCTACATCTTCGCCAACGACGTGATCATGGACGCCATGTACGCCACTGCGGTGAATATCCAGGGCGCGGCCAACACCATGGTCCAGATGGCCATGATCCCCGCCTACGAGGACACCTCCTTTATCAAGGAGTACGTGGCCGAGCAGGACTTCCGCCGCCGCTACGCCTATGAGAAGTTCAACGCGGTGCCCGGCGTGTCCATGGCGCTGATGGAGTCCGGCTTCTATGGCTGGGTCAACGTCAGCCGCCTGGGCGACTCCAGCGAGATCACCGCCTATCTGGCCGAGGAGGCCAAGACGCTGGTCAACGACGGCAAGTTCTACGGCGACCAGGGCGACGGCCACCTGCGCATCATCTACGGCGTGTTTGCCGACCGGCAGAAGAGCCTGGACGGTATCGACCGCCTGTGCGCGGCTCTGGCCAAGCGGGCCGCACAGCTGGGCATTACGGAATAAGGACCGGAATATCCATACAAAACCGCACCGGGCGGGCACCCTTTTGGGTGCCCGCCCGGTGTCTGCTTACAGGGGAAGTTCATATGAGCGGGGATAAGTACGCCGCCGGAAGGCGGCGGGGGCGTTCAGCCCCGGCTGCAGGAGCAGGAGGAACCGGAGTCCATCTCCACGGAGACCTGCATATTGGCGGAGCCCCGGGCCATATAGGCCGGCATGGCCACGTAGACGGGGAAGCTGTCCCCGGAGGGGGCGGAGTCCCACGCGGGACGGTCGGGGAAGGAGGGAAGAGTGACGGCTCCGCCGCTCCCGCAGGAGCAGCCGCAGCCACAGGAACAGCCGCAGCAACAGCAGCGGCGGCGGTTGGAACAATTGCACATATGAGTATCCCCCAAAGCAGTTTTGGCGGAGCGGGGACGGCGGCGCCGCCTCCGCCCCACGGTACAGCATATGTCCGCCCGGCCCCGGGGGTGACGGGCAAAAGAGAACCCGCCGCGCAGTGCGCGGCGGGTTACATCCTTTATATCCTTAGAGAGGACGGACGTTGACAGCGCGGAGCTTGCCGGCGTCCTTGGGATCGGGCTCGGTGTCGTAGGACACCTTCTGGCCCTCGGCGAGGGTCTTGAAGCCGTCCACCAGGATGGCGGAGAAGTGGACGAACACGTCGCCGCTGCCGTCGTCGTTGGAGATGAAGCCGAAGCCCTTGGTCTCATTGAACCACTTTACAGTACCCTGATACATGCTGGTACCTCCTGCAAAAAATTTGATCTCTGCGCAAAAGAAAACCCACATTTTCGCTTATCATCATCCAGTGAGCAGACGATGACTTACAAAAATGTGAGTTCAGGTCGTGCATAGAGAAGATCATTACCTATGATAACATCCGCAGGAACGGTTGTCAACAGAAATAAATACCCCTGCCCGGCGGGTGGGACGTCACACCCGTTCCCGGTCCTGATTGGCCGCCAGCAGGGCCCGGACGGTCTCAGGGGAGTAGGAGAGCAGACGGCCGTACTCCCGGGCGATCTGGGTCCGGTTGCCGCCGAAGTAGGCCCGCTCGGCCACCATGGACGCCTTCCGCTCCTTGAGCCGCAGGTACTCCCCCAGCACATGGTCCGCCCGGTAGAAGAGGTAGAGGTACTTCCCACGGGCGGACGAAACGGGAAAGAGGTCGGTGACCAGGGGCGCCTCCTCCGGGTAGCACTTCACCCCGTACTGCCCCGCGATTTTGGCGGCAAAGGGACCCAGCTCCTCCCACTCTGCCCGGCTGTCCACCGGGTGGCTCAGGGCCAGATTCTTCACCCCGGCCCGCACCATCTCGCAAAAGCAGTCCATCACGCCGCAGCGGTAGGAATATGTATCAATTTCGCGCATCGGCCATCCGCCTCCTGTTGCTTGTCTTTTCCATATTACACCAAAAGGCAGGGGAGAACAAGGGAAAAATGGCGTAGGACAGGGGGAGCGCCCCTGTCCTACGCTGAGAAATCCTTATCCGCCATTGGCCCAGCCACGGCTGCGGCCCACGGCCCGGTGCCAGCCGTCCATGAGGGCGGCGCGGCGGCCAGGGTCCATGTCGGGGGTGTAGGTGGTGTCGCAGGCCCAGAGGTGGGTGATCTCCTCCCGGTCCTTCCACACCCCGGTGGCCAGACCGGCCAGATAGGCCGCGCCCAGAGCGGTGGTCTCCCGGATCATGGGCCTGCGGACCTGCCGGTCCAGAATGTCCGCCTGGAACTGCATGAGGAACCGGTCCCGGCTGGCGCCGCCGTCCGCCTTCAGCTGGGTCAGGGGCACGCCGGTGTCTGCCTCCATGGCCCTCACCAGGTCGGCCACCTGGTAGGCGATGGACTCCTGGGCCGCCCGGATGATGTGCTCCCGCCGGGTGCCCCGGGTCAGGCCCACGATGGCGCCACGGGCGTACATGTCCCAGTAGGGGGCGCCCAGGCCGGTGAAGGCGGGCACCAGATACACGCCGCCGTTGTCGGGCACCTTCTGGGCGTAATACTCCGCGTCCCGGCTCTCGGTGAAGAAGCGCATCTCGTCCCGCAGCCACTGGATCACCGCGCCGCCCACAAATACCGAGCCCTCCAGGGCGTACTGCACGCCCCCGTCCAGACCGATGGCAATGGTGGTGAGCAGGCCGTTCTTGCTCTCGCAGGGGGTGGAGCCGGTGTTCATCAGCAGGAAGCAGCCGGTGCCGTAGGTGTTCTTGGCGTCGCCGGGGTTGAAGCAGGTCTGGCCGAAGAGGGCGGCCTGCTGGTCGCCCGCCATGCCCGCGATGGGCACCCGGATGCCCTGAATGTCGGCGTAGCCGTAGACCTCGCTGGAGGAGCGGACCTGGGGCAGCATGGCCCGGGGAATGTCCAGGGCCTGGAGCAGGGTGTCGTCCCAGTCCAGACGGCGGATGTCAAAGAGCATGGTGCGGGAGGCGTTGGTCACGTCGGTGGCGTGGACCGCCCCGCCGGTCAGCTTCCACAGCAGCCAGCTGTCCACCGTGCCGAAGAGAATCTCGCCCCGCTTGGCCTTCTCTCTGGCCCCCTCCACATGGTCCAGAATCCACTTGATTTTGGTGCCCGAGAAGTAGGCGTCGGGGATGAGGCCGGTGACGGACCGGATGTGGTCCCCCAGACCGTCAGCGATGAGCTGGTCCACAATCTCTGCCGTCCGGCGGCACTGCCACACGATGGCATTGTGGATGGGCCGTCCGGTGGTCTTGTCCCACAGAATGGTGGTCTCCCGCTGGTTGGTGATGCCGATGGCCGCCACGTCCGCTGGGGACACTCCGGTCTGGGCGATGACCTCCATCATCACCGCATACTGGGAGGACCAGATCTCCATGGCGTCATGCTCCACCCAGCCCTCCCGGGGGTAGATCTGGGTGAATTCCTTCTGAGAGATGCCCACAATGTTCTGCTCGCTGTCAAAGAGGATGGCGCGGGAGCTGGTGGTACCCTGGTCCAGCGCCAGAATATACTTGCCCATGGCGATGCCTCCTGTCAAGTTGGTGGTCTGTCAGATGGCCCGGGTGGTGATAAAGCTGGCTCCGGTGCCGCACACGTCGGAGAGCACCACCTGGCCCAGCTCCGCCGGTGCGGTCAGGGTCACGCCGTCCAGCGCCGCCGCGGCCGCCCGCACCAGCGCCTTGGGGATGGGCCGGTCGGTCTTGACGGGACAGCGGGGGTGGACGCCGCCCGCGCAGCGCACCGTGGAGGTGACCACCCGGGTGGGGTTGGTCAGCTCTATTCTACCATACTCCGCCCCTCTTGGACAGCCGTTTCCTGTGACGGCGTAATCATGCTCCTCATCCACCTTCAGGCGGCAGCCTCTGGGGCACACGATACAGATTAAATTCTTCATCTTCCGGTCACCTCCTGGACGGATATGGTCAGATGATCCCCGGCCTGGGACAGCAGGGCAGGGGAGAGGGTGATGCGCTCCATCTCGCCGGGGGCCATGTGCCGCCGGGGGAAGGCGGCCAGCTCCTGCCCATCCGAGGACACCACAATCCGGCTGTCCTTAAAAATCCGGCCCACCCGGAAGAACACCCCGCAGCCGTTTTTCGCCCGGTGGGGCCGCAGCCGCTGGGGGACCGTGTAGTTGACACCGTCGCCGGGGGTAATGGTCAGAATTTCCCCGGCTGGCGTGCCGCCGGACAGCACATACTCCGCAGCGGCCTCACCGGCACGGGCGCTCTCGGCAGTGACAAAGTCCACCAGGTCGTGGACGTGGGCGGCGTTGCCGCAGGCAAATACCCCCGGCATGGAGGTCTCCATGTTTTCCTCCACCACTGCGCCGCCGGTGCGGCGGTCCATCTCAATGCCCGCCTGCCGGGTCAGCTCGTTCTCCGGGATGAGCCCCACCGACAGCAGCAGGGTGTCGCAGTCAAAGACCATCTCGGTGCCCGGGATGGGGCGGCGGTGCTCATCCACCTTGGACACCACCACCTGCTCTACCCGGTCCCTGCCCTTGATGTCGGTCACCGTATGGGACAGGTAGAGGGGGATGTTGAAGTCCTCCAGACACTGGACGATGTTCCGGTTCAGGCCGCCCGAGTAGGGCATGACCTCCACGCAGGCCAGCACCTCCGCCCCCTCCAGGGTCATACGCCTGGCCATGATGAGGCCGATGTCTCCGCTGCCCAGAATGACCACCCGCTTGCCGGGCAGCCAGCCCTCCATGTTCACGTACCGCTGGGCGGCCCCGGCGGTGAGCACACCGGCGGGACGGGTGCCCGGGATGGCGATGGCCCCACGGGTCCGCTCCCGGCAGCCCATGGCCAGCACCACCGACTTGGCCTCCTCCACGGCGTAGCCACCGGGGCCCACCATGTGGACCACCGGGCCGGGAGCGATCTCCAGGGCCATTGTCTCCAGGCGCACCTCCACGCCGGTGTCCGAGAGCATTTCGATAAACCGCCCGGCGTACTCCGGGCCAGTCAGCTCCTCTTTGAAATACTGGAGGCCAAAGCCGCTGTGGATGCACTGGTTCAGGATGCCGCCCAGTTCCCTGTCACGCTCCACCAGAAGGATGGACTGCAAGCCCTTCTCCCAGGCGGCGCAGGCGGCCGCCAGACCGGCGGGTCCGCCGCCGATGACAATCAGATCATACATGGCTGTGACCTCCCTTCGTCTCTTCGGCCAGCAGCCAGCTGCCGGTGTTCTCCTGCAGCAGCTTTCTGCCGCCCAGGCCCAGCTCCCGGTCCAGCAGCTCGGCCACTCGTGGGCCGCAGAAGCCGCCCTGACACCGGCCCAGACCGGCCCCCACCCGGCGCTTTACCCCGTCCAGGGAGCGGGGCGGGATGGGGCGGCGGAAGCAGTCCAGAATCTCGCCCTCGGTGATGGTCTCGCACCGGCAGACGATGCGGCCGTACTCCGGCCGGGCGGCCACCAGGGCCGCTTTCTCCGCCGGAGGCAGCTCCTTGAAGCGGATGCGCTTCCGGGAACAGACAAAGTCCGGCTTTTCCTCTAGCTCCAGACCGGCATCGGCCAGCAGCCCGGCGGCATACTCGGCGATGGCGGGGGCGGCGGTGAGACCGGGGGAGCAGATGCCCGCCAGGTCAAAGAACCCGGGAGCCGCCTGTTGGATGATGAAGTCGCCCCGGTCGGTGGCGGAGCGCACCCCCGCGAAGGTGCGGATCACCGCCCCGAAGGCCACCGACGGCACCGAGCGGGCGGCGGTACGGCGGACAAAGTCCAGCCCAGCGGCGGTGGTGGCGGTGTCGTCCCCCTCCACCGGCTCGGCGTTGGGACCGGCCATCAGGTTGCCGTGGACCGTGGGGGTCACCAGCACGCCCTTGCCCAGAGGGCCGGGGCACTGGAAGATGACCCTGCCAACCCGGTCCCCCTCGCTCTTGTCCAGCAGGTAGTACTGGCCCCGGGAGGGACGGAGCAGAAAGTCACGGGGCGCGGCCATCTCATGGACGGCCTGAGCCCCCAGCCCGGCGGCGTTGAGGACGAACCGGCCCTCCACGTCCCCCTGAGTGGTGCGGACCCGCCAGCCCTGCTCCATCCGCTCCAGGCCGGTGACGGCGTGCTCCAGCTTCAGGTGGGCGCCGTTGACCACTGCCGTTTCCGCCAGTGCCAGACAGTACTCCCAGGGGGAGCAGATGGCGGCGGTGGGGGCGTGGAGCACGGCCCGCACCTCGGGGGACAGGTTGGGCTCCAGGGCGCGGGCCGCTTCGCCGGTGAGAATCTCCAGCCCGGCCACGCCGTTGGCCTGACCCCGGCGGAGCAGGGTTTGCAGGGTCCGTTCGTCCTCCTCGGTAAAGGCGGCCACAAAGGAACCGCACCGGCGGTAGGGCACATCCAGCGCCGCGCACAGCTGAGCCGCCAGCTCCGCGCCCCGTACATTGAGCCTGGCCATCAGGGTGCCCGGCTCCGGGTCGTACCCGGCGTGGAGAATGGCGGAGTTGGCCTTGGTGGTGCCGCAGGACACATCGTTGGACCCCTCCAGCACGCAGATGCTCAGCTTGTACCGGGACAGATGGAAGGCCGCCGCTGCGCCGGTGATGCCGCAGCCGATGATAATGACGTCGTACAAAGAAATCCCTCCTGACAAAACAAAAAGAGCGAGACAAAGCCGTCCCCAGCCGGGGACAGGCCCTGTTTCGCTCTCAATCTCATGAAACAACGGGAGATATTCAGTTCAAATGGGCAGAACTACATGTTCCACACCGCCGGGTTGGTGCTGGAGACCGCCATAGCTCCCGCGCCCAGAGCACCGGTCACATCCTCCTTGTCGGAGATGAGCCCGCCGGCGATGACCGGCTTGCCGGTGGAGGTGCAGATTTTGCGGATGATTTTGGGCATCAGCCCCGGCAGCACCTCGATGAGGTCGGCGGCGTCGGGGGAAAAGTGGCGCTCCACGTTGCGCAGTGCCATGGAGTCCAGCAGGAAAATCCGCTGCACCGCCAGCAGGCCCAGCTCCCTGGCCCGGCGGGTCAGGGCGGGGCGGGTGGAGATGACGCCGTCGGCCTCTGTGCTCCGGGCAATGAAGTCCACGGCAATCTCCTTTTGGGCAAGCCCCTCCACCAGGTCCAGGTGGACAAACACTGCTTTTCCTGCGGCGTGACACCGGGCGGCGGCCTCTCCTACGGTGAGGATGTCCCCACAGAGGAGGAAGACCACCGGCACACTGCTCTCCAGGGCGGCGGACAGACCCTCCCCGTTCTTCACGGCGGCAATCACCGGCCCGTCGGCCAGCAGGTCAAACAGCGCCGGTGCGTCCATTCCGCTCCCTCCTCTCAACCAAATAAAAAGGGCGCAAAGCGGCCTTCAGCCACCCTGCGCTTCTCCACAACACTGTGCACAAGTAAGACGGAATCAAGATGCCGCCCTTTGGCAAGATTGATTATACCAGCACGGCTGGAAAAAAGCAAGGGCCTTTTCCCGGGGCATGGGGAGTGGTATAATGGGGGCCAAAGCTCAGCGGAGGAGGGAACGGACATGGAGAAACATCAGATGGACGCCCTGCTGGTCCGGGTGATTGCCCAGGCCAGGGCGGCGGGCATCCCGGTGCCCGAGGGCATCGACCCCCACGTCCGGCTCAACGCCCGTGCGGTGGCCCGGCTGGGCTGCTGCCGCCCGGTATCGGGCGGGTATATCATCGAAATCTCCGCCCGGCTGCTGCCGGCGGGGGAGGAGGCAGTGACGGAGGTCTTGGCCCACGAGGTGCTCCACACCTGCCGGGGCTGCCGCAACCACGGGGAGCGGTGGAAGGGCTATGCCGCCAGAATGAACGCCCGGTGGGGCTACCATATCTCCCGCACCGGCACCTGGGAGGCCATGGGCCTGCCCGAGCAGAAGCCGGCCCGGTACGTGCTGGTGTGTACCCGCTGCGGGGCGGAGTTTGTCCGGGCCAGGGCGTCCAGCGTGGTGCTCCACCCGGAGCGGTACCGCTGCCGCTGCGGCGGTCAGCTGGCACTGAAGCAGGGAGACAAATAGAGAAAAAAAGCGGGTCCCGGCGATACGCCGGGACCCGCTTTGCATATATGAGAGATTAGTGGAGGAAGCCGTTGAGGATGCGCTCCTCCGCCTCCTCCTCGGTGAGGCCCAGAGTCATCAGCTTAGTGATCTGGTCACCGGCGATACGGCCGATGGCCGCCTCGTGGACCAGCTGGGCGTCCACATGGTTGGCGGAGATGGCGGGGATAGAGGAGATCTTGGCGTCGCCCATGATGATGGAATCGCACTGGACATGGCCGAAGCACTTGGCGTTGCCCGTCATGCGGGGGTAGAACACCTGCTGGGAGCTGTCCTGGGCCACCGAGCGGGAGATAACCCGGCCGCTGGCATCCTCGCCGTCCAGGATGATCTCCATGTCGCTCTCGGCGGTCTGGCTGCCGTGGGTGAGCAGCTTCTCGTTGACCACCGCCTCGGCATGGGGACCCACCACAATCTTGGTCTCACGCTTGGTGGAGTCCACGCCCTTGATCTGGGTGGTGTCCAGCTGGATGAAGGCGCCCTCCTCCAGATAGACCACGGTCTGGGGGTTGAGGATGCGCTGACCGGTGCCCTCGCCCTCGCCGTAGTGCTTCTCCACGTACCGCACCCGGGCGTTCTTGCCCACGTAGAAGGTGTGGATGCCGTCGTGCTCGGCGGTCTCGCAGCCGGAATTGTGGATGCCGCAGCCGGCCACAATGTCCACGTCGCAGTCCTCGCCGATATAGAAGTCGTTGTACACCAGGTCCTTCAGGCCGGTCTGGGTGACGATAACCGGGATGTGGACCGACTCGTGCTTGGTGCCGGGGGCGATGTGGATATCAATGCCCGGCTTGTCGCTCTTGGACTCAATGGTGATGTTGGCCGAGTTGGAGCGGCTCTCCAGCTGGCCGTTCTTGCGGATGTTGTAGGCACCCTGGGGGGTGCGCTCCAGGTCTGCGATTTCACGCAGGAGCTGAATATCTACCTGGTTCATGCCTTCACCCCCTCAGTGAGATAGCTGCATCCGGAGATGGTGTTGGCCAGAATTTCGGGGAAAATCTGGTCCTTGGGGCCCTGCTTGACGATCTTGCCGCCGGAGACCATGATGATCTCGTCGGCCAGGTCGATGATCCGCTCCTGGTGGGAGATGACGATGAGGGTGGCGTCCCGGCGGTCGTGGATGTCCCGGAAGGTCTCGGTCAGCCGGGCAAAGGACCACAGGTCAATGCCGGCCTCGGGCTCGTCGAAGATCATCAGGCCGGACTTGCGGGCCAGAATGGTGGCGATCTCAATGCGCTTGACCTCACCGCCGGAGAGGGAGGTGTCCACCTCGCGGTCGATGTAGTCCTTGGCGCACAGGCCCACGCGGGTGAGATACTGGCAGGCCTCGTCCCGGGTCAGCTTGTCGTTGCCGGCGGCCATGGACAGCAGGTCCCGCACCCGCAGGCCCTTGAACCGGGGGGGCTGCTGGAAGCCGTAGCTGATGCCCAGCCGGGCCCGGTCGGTGATGCTCATATGGGTCACGTCCTGGCCGTTCCACAGGATCTGGCCGCCGGTGGGCTCCACAATGCCCATGATGGCCTTGGCCAGGGTGGTCTTGCCGCCGCCGTTGGGGCCGGTGACCACGATAAATTTGTGCTCGGGGATGGTGAGGCTGATGCCCTGGAGAATGCCCAGGGTACGGTCGCCGTCATCCACCTCATAGCGGAGATCGCGAATTTCCAACATATATGTTGACTCCTTTGTAGAGGCAATCCCGCACAATTATGCCTGCGGCCCTGGCTGGCCCTTTTGCCCCAACTGTGCAGTTTGTAAATCTTGAAATACATCCAGTATTCCGGCGATTTTCAAACTTTCATTTGAGACAAAATGACTCAGCCAGTTCTCTTGCCAAATTGCACGGTGCTGCCTAGAGTGTTTGGACAAGTCTGGATATAGTTATACCACTATTTAGCTAGGAAAACAAGAGTTCAATGGGTCGCAATTTTACTTTCCGGTGCATAGTATGGTCTGAAAACGCTGAAATAACAGGAGGAGCGGTCTATGAGCGAGAACAGCAGCCTGGGGCCCGGCCAGTGCGGGGCGGACCGGGAGGTATTTGAGCGGGTTTGGCGGCGGGTGATGCCGGAGGACCGGCCCGACTGCCCCTTTACGCTTTATTCGGAGGAGGAGCAGGCAGCAGTCCAGCCCGCAGAAGAGCGGAAAGCGGAGCTGGTCCCTGTTCCGGCGGAGCAGTCCGGTGGGGACGGAGCGGTGCTCCAGGCCTTTATCGCCGACGAGCTGTCCGACTGGCGGACCTACCAGACCCTGGCCCGGCGGATACCCGGCGGGAACGGCCGGGCGCTGATGGGGGTGGCGGCCGATGAGCGCCGCCACGCCGGACGGCTGTCGGCGGCCTATTTCCTGCTGTCCGGGGTGAAGTTCTGGCCCCCGGCGGAGCCGGAGCTGCCCAAAGAGGGCTGGATGGCCATTCTGCGCCGGCGGTACTGGGCCGAACGGAAGGGTGCGGAGGCCTACCGTACCGCCGCCGGGCGCACCGGGGACAGCGCCCTCCGGGAGCTCTACCTGGAGCTGGCCGGAGATGAGGAGGCCCACGCCGGGGTGATCCGGGGCATCCTGGAGCGGCTGTAAAAACCGCCCCAGGATGGGTCGAGGAGAAGCAGGAAAATTTATAAATAATTCATTCAAAAAAACCTGTGCATATGCTATAATGAAGTTTACAGAATCGGACAAGGGGAAAACTGCCTGCGGAGGGAATTTCGTCGGTCCGAACGTCCGCCCCTGGGGCGGATGGAGATAACAACCAGTTGGAGGGGTCGCCATGAAAAACCGCGTCACAGTCACCATTGCCGGACAGGAGTATACCCTTGTGGCCACCGAGGAGCAGGGCTATGTGGAGAAGGTGGCGCAGCATGTGGACACCCAGATGAAGCAGGTGCTGGAGGGCGCCCGGGTCTCTCTGGTGGACGGCGCGGTGCTCACCGCCGTCAACATCGCCGACGAGTACTTCAAAGAGGTGGAGGCCAGCGAGAACCTGCGCCGCCAGCTCAAGGAGTACCTGGAGGAGGCCACCAAGCTGAAGATGGAGCTGTCCGAGGCCAAGCGGGAGATCTTCAAGCTCCAGAACCAGAAGAAGTAATGAACGCAGAGGGGCCGCCCTCCGGCGGAGTGATTCCGGCGGACCGGCGGCCCTTTTCATTTGTACACAAAAGAACAGACAAGGAGGACGCTATGCTGGAACTGCTGGCCCCCGCCGGCTCTATGGAGGCGGTGACCGCCGCCGTACAGGCCGGCGCAGACGCGGTCTACATGGGATACGGTGACTTTAACGCCCGCCGCAACGCGAAGAATTTCTCCCGGGAGGAATTTGCGGCGGCGGTTTCTTACTGCCATCTGCGGGGGGTGAAGGTGTACCTCACCCTCAACACCCTGCTCACCGACCGGGAGATGCCCGAGGGCGCCCGGCTGGCCGCCGAGGCCGGAGAGATCGGCGTGGATGCGGTGCTGGTCCAGGACCTGGGCATGCTGCGGGTGCTGCGTCAGGCCTCACCCGACCTGCCCGTCCACGCCTCCACCCAGATGACCGTCCACAACCTGGACGGCGTCAAGCTGTGCGCCGACCTGGGCATGACCCGTGTGGTGCTCTCCCGTGAGCTGTCCCGGGACCAGATCGCCTACATCTGCCAGAATTCCCCCATTGAGATTGAGGTCTTCGGCCACGGCGCCCTGTGCATGTGCTACTCCGGCCAGTGCTTCATGTCCTCCATGATCGGCGGCCGGTCGGGCAACCGTGGCCTGTGCGCCCAGCCCTGCCGCCTCAAGTACGGCTGGAACGGCAAGGCCGACGGCAACCCCCTGTCCCTCAAGGACATGTCCATGGCCGGTCACATCCAGGAGCTCAAGCGGATGGGCGTGGCCTGCCTGAAGATTGAGGGCCGCATGAAGCGGCCTGAGTACGTGGCGGTGGTCATCTCCATCTACGCCAAGGCCATCAGGGAGAACCGGGAGCCCACCCCGGAGGAGATTGAGCAGCTCACCGCCGCCTTCTCCCGCCAGGGCTTTACCGACGGGTTCTATCTGGACAAGCAGGGGCCCAACATGTTCGGCGTCCGTGAGGAGACCAGGGAGCCCAAGGAGCTCTTTGCCCAGGCACGGGCCATGTACCAGCGGGAGAATCCCCGTGTGCCCGTCACCTTCTACGCCATGGTCCGTCCCGGCGAGAGCGCCCAGGTGGGCGTGGAGGACAGCGCCGGCCGGGTGGCCACCGTCAAGGGCCCCGTACCCGAGGCCGCCCGCACCCGCGCCATCACCACCGAGCAGGTGGAGGAGCAGCTGGCCAAGACCGGCGGCACCCCCTACCGCTGCGACAAGGTGCGCGCCCTGGTGGAGGACGGGCTGTCCCTGCCCCTGTCCGCCCTCAACGCCATGCGGCGTGAGGTGCTGGAGGACCTGTCCCGCCAGCGCACGGCCCTGCCAGAGCGGCGCAGCGGGGAGTTCCACCCCGGGGCCCGGTACAACAACCGGAAGGAGGCCCCCGAGCTGACCGTGTCCGTCCTCAAGGCCGAGCAGGTCACCGCCGCGCTGATGGAGCAGGACCCCACGCTGGTCTATGTGCCCGCCGGTGAGCTGTACACCCACCCGGAGACCGTGGAGCTGGCCAAGGGCCGGGTGGCCGTCACCCTGCCCCGTGTGGCCTGGGACCGGGAGCGGGACGAGCTGGTCAAGCAGCTGGAGAAGGCCAGGGAGCTGGGAGTCACCGACGCCCTGGTGGGCAACCTGGGCATGCTGCCCATCGCCAAAGAGCTGGGCTTCACCCTTCGGGGCGACTACGGCCTGGAGGTGTACAATGCCCAGGCCCTCAAGGAGCTCAAGAAGATGGGTCTGGTGTCCTGTGCCCTGTCCTTTGAGCTGAAGCTGGCCCAGGTGCGGGACATCTCCAAGCCCATGGACACCGAGCTCATCACCTACGGCCGCCTGCCCCTCATGATCATGGAGAGCTGCGTCATCAAGAACCGGACCGGCCGCTGCAACTGCCACAACGAGAACCTGCTCACCGACCGGAAGGGCAAGCAGTTCCCGGTGGTGAAGGCGCCGGGCTGCCGCAACGAGCTTCTCAACTGCCAAAAACTGTTCCTGGCCGACCGGCAGGGGGACTATCAGCGCATCGGCCTGTGGGCCCAGCGGCTCATGTTCACCACCGAGACCCCCGACGAGTGCGCCCGGGTGGCTGCCCGGTACCGGGGGACGGGTGACTGGACCCCCGGCGAGTACACCAGAGGCCTGTACTACCGGGACGTGGAGTAAAGGGAAACCACTGTCCGGGTATAATAAACACATCAAAACATGAGGGCGGCAGCCCTCCGGAGGCAATATGAATCTGAAAATCAAGTATGTATCCCCGAAAATCGGGAAGGAGATCCCCGCGCCCTTTTACGCCAGCGCCGGCGCGGCCGCCATGGACCTGTGCGCCTGCGTGGACGAGCCGGTGACGGTGGAGCCCAGGGCCCTGGTGTCCATCCCCACCGGCATCGCCATCGCCCTGCCCTCCGCGGAGTATGTGGCCCTGGTGTTCGCCCGCTCCGGCCTGGGCATCAAGCACGGCATCACCCTCTCCAACGGTGTGGGCGTCATTGACAGCGACTACCGGGGAGAGATCCGGGTGGGCCTCACCAACCTGTCCGACACGGCCTACACCGTCGCCCCCGGCGACCGCATCGCCCAGCTGGCGGTGATGCCGGTGGTCCAGGCCCAGCTGGAGGTGTGCGACAGCCTGGACGAGACCGAGCGGGGCCAGGGCGGCTTCGGCTCCACCGGAAAGTAAAAAGGAGTATCAGAACATGAAGATTATTCTCGCGTCCCAGTCCCCCCGGCGGAAGGAACTGCTGGAGCGGATGGGCATCCGGGACTTTGAGACCATCTCTCCCAATGTGGACGAGAGCGCCTTCCACGGCCTGCCCCCCGAGGAGCTGGTCCGCCGCCTGTCCGCCGAGAAGGCGGCCGCTGTGGCCGGCAAGGTGGGAGAGGACGCCATCGTCATCGCCGCCGACACGGTGGTGGCCCTGGAGGGGGCCGTACTGGGCAAGCCTGCCGACGAGCTGGACGCCTTCAAGATGCTCTCCGCCCTATCCGGCGTGCGCCATCAGGTGTACACCGGCGTCACCGTGTGCCGTGGCGGGGAAAAGCAGACCGCCCACGAGGTCACCGACGTCACCTTCCGCGAGCTGAGCGAGCGGGAGATTGAGGACTATATCGCCACCGGCGAGCCCATGGACAAGGCCGGCGCCTACGGCATCCAGGGATACGGCGCTCTGCTCATCCAGGGCATCAGCGGCGACTACTACAACGTGATGGGCCTGCCGGTATGCCGCCTGAGCGGCATGCTCTCCCGCTTCGGGGTGGACTGCCTCAAACTGGCCGCCCAGAGGTAAGAAACCCATCTGAGGACATAACTGCTGGAAAGACCCGCTTGAACGCGGGTGGAGGTTGCTTTGAAAGACTTTTTCCGCCATAACGGCGTGCTCATTCTCATTATCGCGGTGCTGCTGGCCCTCATTACGCTGGTGACCTCCGTCCTTCTGGGCGGCACGGCCAACCCCATCGCCAGCGCCGTGGGCTTTGTCACCACGCCCGTGCGCAACGGCATCAACGGCTTTGTGGGCTGGGTGGAGGGCGTGTACGACTACGCCTTCCAGTACGACCAGCTGGTGGAGGAGAACGAGCAGCTGAAAATTCAGATTTCCGAGATGGAGGAGAAGGTCCGCCAGGCCGAGGCCGACAGCCGGGAGAACGAGCGGCTGCGCAGCCTGCTGGGCCTGCGGGAGCAGCGGAAGGACCTGACGCTGGAGTCGGCCACGGTCACCGCCGTGGAGTCCACCAACTGGTACTCCACCTTCACCATCAGCAAGGGGGAGAACATGGGCATTTCCGCCGAGGACTGCGTCATTGATCAGTACGGCAATCTGGTGGGGGTGGTCACCACGGTGGGGCTCAACTGGGCCACCGTCACCACCATCATCGACACCGACACTGAGATGGGCGGCATCCTGGCCCGCACCGACACCGCCGCCATCCTGGAGGGCGACTTTGCCCTCATGGGGGAGGGCAAGCTGAAGCTGAGCTACCTGCCCGAGAACACCGACCTGGTGTCCGGGGATGAGGTGCTCACCTCCGGCCGGGGCGGCGTGTACCCGGCTGGGCTGCTGGTAGGGACCGTGGATACCGTCCACACCGACGACTCAGGCATGACCCGGTACGCCATCATCACCCCCTCCGCCGACCTGAACAACCTGCAGCAGGTGTTTGTCATCACCGATTTTGACATTGTGGAGTAAGGGGGCGGGCAGATGACACAGCGGGATTTTCTCACAAAATGGCTGATCTACGGCCTGGCCCTCCTGCCCGTGTGGTTTCTGGAGGTGTATGTCCTCAGCCGCATCTCTCTCTTCGGCGTGTCACCCACCCTGCTGCCCCTGGCGGCCATTACGGTGGCCGTACTGGAGGGGGGAGCCCCGGGCGCGGGCTTTGGCCTGGCGGTGGGCGTGATCTGCGATGCGGTGTACGGCACAAACGGCGCCATGACATGTTCGCTGGCCCTGCTGGGCGCCGGGGCGGGCATCACCGCCCAGTACCTGGTGCGGCAGAATCTGGTGGGCTGCGCCCTCTGCTCCGCCGCCGGACTCTTTCTCATTGAACTCTTCCGGGTGGGATGGCGGCTGCTGTTCCAGGTGGCTGATCTGCCCGCCCTGCTGAAGGTGGCTGTCCCTGAGTTCCTCTTCTCCATTATCTTTGTCCCACTCATTTACGCCATCTTCCACTGGGTCTGGAGCCGGACCCAGTTCGCAACCCTGTTCTAATCCCCGGCGCACCCATGCCCCGGGCCGCCTGTAAGGAGGTACCCCTTGGAAGCCAGACAGTTCCGCGCCCGCCTCCGGGTCATCACCCTGATCCT
The DNA here is from genome assembly GCF_050943825.1 of Pseudoflavonifractor sp. Taxonomy (NCBI): domain Bacteria; kingdom Bacillati; phylum Bacillota; class Clostridia; order Eubacteriales; family Oscillospiraceae; genus Pseudoflavonifractor; species Pseudoflavonifractor sp. The sequence continues at coordinate 97,766 of NZ_JBMNPX010000006.1, read as the reverse complement.
GGTGCTCATCATCGGCGTCTTTACCGCCGTGCTCCACAATCTTCAGATTGTCCACGGCGCCGACTATCGGGAGAGATCCGTGCGCAACATTACGAAAACCGAGACCGTGGAGGCCGCCCGGGGCCAGATTCTGGACCGGTACGGCCGGGTGCTGGTGTCCAACAGGACGGTCTATCAGGTCACGCTGGACACCTCCATCATGGGGGAGGAGGCCGAGCGCAACCCCAACCTGCTCGCCCTGCTGGAGATCTGCCGGGAGGAGGGGGTGACGTGGACCGACGAGGTGCTGCCCATCTCCATGACTGAGCCTTTCACCTATACCGACACCCTCACCGAGGCCGGCCAGGCCCGGTATGAGGCTTTTCTGGAGCAGATGAAGTGGACCGAAGCGGCTCAGCAGGGGCCGGACATCCTGCTGGCCAGGATGCGGGAATTCTATGAGGTGGACGAGAGTGTCTCCCCTGAGGATGGCCGGGCCCTGGTGGGGGTGCTGTGCGAGCTGCGCATGCGCTCTCTGGACATTCTGCGCACCTCCTATGTGTTCGCCCAGGATGTGGACATCGATTTCATCTCCCGGGTGAAGGAAGAGGGGCTGGTGGGCGTCACCATCGAGCCCACCACCGTCCGGCAGTACAACACTACCTACGCCGCCCATCTGCTGGGCCACGTGGGCAGCATGTATTCCGACGACTGGGAATACTACAAGAACATCGACGGATACCAGATGGACGACACCGTGGGCAAGGACGGCGTGGAGCTGGCCTTTGAGTCCTACCTGAAGGGCACCGCGGGACAGCGGGACATCAACACCAACACCAGCGGCAAGATTGTCTCCCAGCACTGGCGCACCGACAACGAGACCGGCGAGACCCTGGAGCCCGAGCCGGGGGGCAACGTGAGCCTGACCATTGACATCCGCCTCCAGGAGGTGGCGGAGCGGGCCCTGGCCAACGGCATTGAGGGCCTGGAGTCGGAGTACACCGAGGGCGGCGCCGTGGTGGTGACCGACATGACCGGCGGCGTACTGGCCATGGCCTCCTACCCCACCTACGACCTGACCACCATTTACAGCAATACCACCCTCTACAACGAGGTCGCCAGCAACCCCCTTAATCCCTTCAACAACCGGGCCATCAACGGCCTGTACTCCCCCGGCTCCACCTTCAAGATGATTGTGGGCACCGCTGCCCTCCAGGAGGGGCTGGTGACCCCCACCGAGAAGATCCGGGACACCGGCCGGTTCCAGTACCCGGAGGGGGAGAAGTACCCCTACGGCGACTACCACCCCGCCTGCTGGTACTACCTCCAGTACGGCGGCAGCCACGGCATGGAGGACATGGCCAACGCCATCAAGGACTCCTGCAACATCTACTTCTACACCCTGGGCGACCGGCTGGGCATCGACCTCATCGACCAGTACGCCTCCATGTTCGGCCTGGGGGAGAGCACCGGCTTTGAGCTGGGCGGAAAATCCGGCCGGGTGGCCGGTCCCGAGACCAGCGAGGCCCTGGGCATGACCTGGTACGGCGGCGACCTGCTGTCCGCCTCCATCGGCCAGGGCAACACCCAGGTTACCCCCCTCCAGCTGGCCAACTACGTGGCCACCCTGGTCAACGGCGGTGACCGGTACTCCACCCACATCCTTCAGAGCGTCAAGTCCAGCGACTTCTCCGAGGTGATCTATGAGTATGAGCCCCAGCTGCTGGACAGTGTGGACATCGACGAGGAGAACCTGGAGGCGGTCAAGTACGGCATGTACCTGATGGCCAACGAGGGCAGCGTCAAGAACGCCTTTGCCGACCTGCCCGTGGAGGTGGGCGCCAAGACGGGTACCGCCCAGGTAGGCCAGGTGGACAGCGAGTCCAACGCCGTGCTGGTCTGCTTCGCGCCCTACAACGACCCGGAGATCGCCATTTCCGTGGTGGTGGAGCACGGCGGCAGCGGTACCGACCTGGCCGGCATTGCCGCCGAGATTCTGTCCTATTACTTCAGCACCGGCACCACCATGGAGTCGGTGGACGGGGAAAACCAGCTGCTCCACTGAGCGGCATCTGAGAAGAGAAGGGAGGCCTGAGCCGTGAAGCGTGTCCTGACTGCCATACTGGCCCTGGTGCTGACATTGGGGCTGGGCGGCTGCGCCTCCATGCTGGACCACAACTACACCGTGGTCCAGCCCCATGAGGACGGCCCGGCCTCCGACGGCGACGTAATCACCGCCGAGAACTACCAGCAGCTGGAGGACGCGGTCATCTACTTTGTGGACCAGGGCATGTCCTACGGCGTGGTTCACCTGTCCAACTACACCCCCGACCGTGGCGATGTGGAGGCCGATGTGGATGCCGCCTGCCTCTATGCGGTTCAGGAGTATCCCCTGGGCTCCTATGCCGTCAGCTATATCAAGCCCCAGACCTCCTATATCGTCTCCTATTATGAGGTGAGCGTGTACCTCAGCTACCGCCGCACCCAGGACCAGGTGAACAGCATTGTCTCGGTCACCGGTACCAGCGCCATTCGGGAAGAGCTGCAGGACACACTGCGCACCTTCGGTGCGGAGGCGGTGCTGCGGGTGACCTACTTCAACGAGGACGAGGAGTTTATCCGGGAGCTGGTCCGCCAGGCCTACTACGACACCCCTGAGGCCGCCCTAGGCATGCCGGAGGTGACAGTGTCCCTCTACCCCAGCTTGCCTGAGGGGGAGGAGACCGCCCCCGGCGGGGTGCGGATTGTGGAGATCCAGCTCAGCTACCCGGAGGACCCGGAGCTGCTCCAGAAGAAAAAGGAGAAGCTGGTGGCACAGCTCAGCAGCGCCGCAGCCCACCTGGATGTAAAGGCCGACCAGGCGGGGATCCAAACCCTCTTTGAGCTGCTGAGGAGCACTGCCCAGTACAGCCTGCTGGACAGCGAGGGCCGCAAAGCCAACACCGCCTATGCCGCTCTGGTGGAGGGCCGGGCGGACAGCAAGGGCATGGCGCTGGCCTATCAGCTGCTGTGCCAGTATGCGGGAATTGAGTGCACCGTCGTGCCCGGCACCCTGGACGGCGCACCCTGGTACTGGAATATCGTCACCCTGTCCGACGGCGAGAGCCGCCATGTGGATGCCACTCGGGCCGACGGCTTTGCCCTCCAGGACGCAGAGCTGGCGGAGCAGTGCTACCAGTGGAACCGGGAGGAGTTCCCCAGCTGCGGCCTTCAGCCGCCCACGGAGACCGTTCTGCCGTCCGACATCCCTCTCCCATCCGATATCACCGGGCCTGCCGGTGAGGGACTGGCCGCTGTGGCGGGCGTAGGGCTGACCGGGGAAAAAGAAATTCAGGAAAAATGAAAAAAAGAGTTGACAGATGGCATCGCTTTGAGTATAATAACATCTGTCGCTTGCGGGTGTAGCTCATCTGGTAGAGCGCCACCTTGCCAAGGTGGAGGTAGCGAGTTCGAGCCTCGTCACCCGCTCCAGAATAAAACGGACAACTGTGAAAGCAGTTGTCCGTTTTGTTTTTGCTGCCAGCCGCGAAAAAGCCTGGCTGCTGAAGGAGTCCCTTCAACAGGCAGGCTTTTGATTTTGAAGAGGAATGAGCTTATCCGGCGGCGGGGGTCAGCATGCGGACCAGGATGACGGCCAGCTCGGCCCGGGTGGTGTAGCCCAGGGGGCTGAGGGTACCGGCGCTGGTGCCGGTGATAAGTCCGGCGCCCACGGCGTGCTTCATGCCGTCCACCGCCCACTTGGAAACCTTGTCCCCGTCGGGGTAGAGGCTGAGGACGCCCTCGGCCAGAGTATATCCCTTATAATAGGTGTAGCGGCTGAGGAACAGTGCCAGCTGCTCCCGGGTCACCGGGTCGTTTGCACCCAGGCGGCCGTCGCTGTATCCGTCGGCAATCTGGGTCTCTCTGGCCCAGCGGGCGGCCTTGTCGCACCAGCTGCCAGATTCCACATCGGGGAAGCCGGTCTGGCTGGTGGGCTCGGGACAGCCCTCCATCCGCCACAGCACCGTGATAACGGTAGCCCGGGTTACATAGGCGTTGGGGGCAAAGGAGGTGGAATTGGTGCCGTTCATCAGGCCCTTGTCCGTCACGGTCTGCACCGCTTCGGCATACCAGGCGCCGTCCTTTACATCGGTATAGTCAGAGGCCCAGGCCATGGGGGTCAGGCAGAGCGCCAGGCTCAGGGCACACAGTGAGGCGAGAATTTTGCGTTTCATGGGGATGGTACACCTGCTTCCGTTAAAATCGAAGCAAGTATACCATAATAATTTTACAAATCTGTGAACAGCGGCTCATTTTGTCAAAACGCCGTAAAATGCGCCCCTACCGCAGGGCCCAGGAGAGCATGAGCAGCAGTCCGAAGCCGGGCGCGCCCAGCACCCCCAGCACCAGGGCGTTGAACAGGTTGACCCCCAGGGTCACGCCGATGAGCCCGCCTATCTTTCCGAACAGCCACAGGACGGCCAGGCCCACGCCGGTGCGGCCCAGAAGCCGCAGCAGGCTCTTGATGGGCTTTCCCAGGGCGGCCATGGCTACCACCAGAACCAGACCGCCCAGAAGCCAGGGGAGCATATTCACCAGGGATTCCACAGCGGTCACCTCTGTGCAAAGTCTGCCGGAAACCCGGGCGGCGGGGCGGGAAGTCCCCTATCTTCTCAGCGGTGCGCCGTCCATCTCCTTGACCCGCCGGAGCAGATAGGAGTAGCGGGCCTGGAGGGCGTTGATTTCAAACACGTAGGACTCGATGAGGTCCGGGTCCCGGGCCGAGTTGAAGCCGGAGTAGGCCTGGGCGATGAGGGTGCGGGTGCGGGAGAGCCCCTCCAGCAGAGCGTCCCGTTCCTCCTCTCGGGGTGTGGGGCGTCTTTTGCAGAACGGCAGGGTCCTGGCGGATTCAGCCATGGGACCGGCCTCCTTTCCTTAAGGTGAAGTACTGGTACATTGTATGTTCATTTTGGACAAATATGACAGGCTCTATACCAAAAATAACCATACATACCGGGCGGCAGGGCGCACATACTACCCTCGGACAAGGCATAGCGCACCTCCTCTCTTTTTAAGCCGGTGCCCGGCAGGGCCCGCCCAACCGGGCGGACCCCTGCCCCACGGCGAAAGGCGAAAAGGGAAGGACGTGCCGGGGGCGGCGGCGAAAGCCGCCCCTCCTGCAGAAAAAACAGCCCTGTCCCGTCCGGCGCAGGGGGAGACAAGGGCTCCTCCCGCCGGGCGAGCAAAAGCAGCCGGGACCGTCTCTCCAGAGGGACGGTCCCGGTCTTTTTGCAGCCGGACGGTCCGCCGCCCTTTCCTTGACAGGAGGGGTAAATTGGAGATAAAATAATACAATGTAAAACTGTGTAATGCGAGGAGAAAGCAATGGCCAAAGCCAGTAAAACCTACGGCAACGAGTCCATTTCCGCCCTCAAGGGCGCCGACCGGGTGCGCAAGCGCCCGGCTGTCATCTTTGGATCCGACGGGCTGGAGGGCTGCGAACACGCCGTATTTGAAATTTTGTCCAACGCCATCGACGAGGCCCGTGAGGGCCACGGCAGCGTCATCACTGTCACCCGGTACGAGGACAAGTCCATCGAGGTGGAGGACTTCGGCCGGGGCTGCCCCGTGGACTGGAACGAGAAGGAGCAGAAGTACAACTGGGAGCTGGTGTTCTGCGAGCTGTACGCCGGCGGCAAGTACAACAACAACGACGGCGACAACTACGAGTACTCCCTGGGCCTCAACGGCCTGGGCTCCTGCGCCACCCAGTACGCCAGCGAGTACTTTGACGCCGTCATCCACCGGGACGGCTTTGAGTACACCCTCCACTTTGAGAAGGGCGAGAACGTGGGCGGCCTGAAAAAGGAGCCCTACACCGGCAAAAAGACCGGCTCCAAATTCCGCTGGAAGCCCGACCTGGAGGTCTTTACCGATATCAACATCCCGGTAGAGTACTACCTGGACGTGATGAAGCGGCAGGCCGTGGTCAACGCGGGCGTCACCTTCCGGTTCCGCAACCAGGTGGGGGGCAAGTTTGAGACCACCGAGTTCAAGTATGACAACGGCATTGAGGACTATGTGAAGGAACTCTCCGGGGAGAACCCCCTGACCCAGCCCGTGTTCTGGCAGACCGAGCGCAAGGGCCGGGACCGGGAGGACAAGCCGGAGTACAAGGTGAAGCTGAGCGTGTCCTTCTGCTTCTCCAACGCGGTGCAGATCATCGAGCACTACCACAACTCCTCCTGGCTGGAGCACGGCGGCAGCCCGGAGAAGGCCATGCGCTCCGCCTTTGTCTCCGCCATCGACGGCTACCTGAAGGCCCAGGGCAAGTACCAGAAGAGCGAGAGCAAGATCACCTGGAACGACATTCAGGACTGCCTCATCCTGGTGAGCAACAACTTCTCCACCCAGACCTCCTACGAGAACCAGACCAAAAAGGCCATCAACAACAAGTTCGTCCAGGAGGCCATGACCGAGTTTCTCAAGAGCCAGATGGAGGTCTACTTCATCGAGAACCCCTTTGACGCCCAGAAGATTGGCGAGCAGGTGCTCATCAACAAGCGGGCCAGAGAGAACGCGGAGAAGGCCCGGCTCAACATCAAGAAGAAGCTGACAGGCAGCATGGACATCTCCAACCGGGTGCAGAAGTTTGTGGACTGCCGCACCAAGGACACCGAGCGCCGGGAGCTCTACATCGTGGAGGGCGACTCCGCTATGGGCGCGGTCAAGCTGAGCCGGGATGCGGAGTTCCAGGGCATCATGCCCGTCCGGGGCAAGATTTTGAACTGCCTCAAGGCCGACTACGCCAAGATTTTCAAGAGCGAGATCATCACCGACCTCTTGAAGGTGCTGGGCTGCGGCGTGGAGGTCAACGACAAGCACGCCAAGGACATGGCCACCTTTGACCTGATGAACCTGCGGTGGAACAAGGTGGTCATCTGTACCGATGCCGACGTGGACGGCTTCCAGATCCGCACCCTGATTCTGACCATGCTCTACCGCCTCACCCCCACCCTCATCCAGCGGGGGTATGTGTATATCGCCGAGTCCCCCCTCTACGAGATTAACTGCAAGGAAAAGACCTGGTTCGCCTACTCCGACAAGGAGAAGAACGACATTGTGGCCTCCCTGGAGGGGAAAAAGTTCACCGTCCAGCGGTCCAAGGGTCTGGGCGAGAACGAGCCGGACATGATGTGGCTCACCACCATGAATCCGGAGACCCGCCGCCTTATCAAGGTCATGCCCGAGGACGTGGAGCGCACCGCCCAGGTCTTCGACCTGCTGCTGGGGGACAATCTCCAGGGCAGAAAGGACCATATCGCGGAAAACGGGTATAAATACCTGGAGCTGGCGGATATTTCGTAGGGGATAAGGTTTTGCTCGGGACCCGGCGATATGGTCCTTGCGAGCGGGAGCGAGCCGCCGCCAAGCGGCGTCAAGCGTTTTGGCCTGAGGCCAAAACCTTGCCGCAGGGGCAATTCACTTGCCCCGAGGGAATGAAATCCGGGGCCCCCGGCCGGCCAGGGCCGGCTGGGGAGGCATATCGCCGAAAACGGGTATAAATATCTGGAACTGGCGGATATATCATAAACAATCCTCTGAAAAGGACGGAACTCAATGGCAAAGAAAAAGGCCCCCGAGGAGGGGGCGAAGCACAAAAATAACCCCAACGTCATGGGCCTGCGGCCCGAGGTGCTGGAGCAGCCCATCACCGAGACGCTGGAGATCAACTACATGCCCTACGCCATGAGCGTCATCGTCTCCCGGGCCATCCCGGAGATTGACGGCTTCAAGCCCAGCCACCGGAAGCTGCTGTACACCATGTACCAGATGAAGCTGCTGGGCGGCGCCCGCACCAAGAGCGCCAACGTGGTGGGCCAGACCATGAAGCTCAACCCCCACGGCGACGCCGCCATCTACGACACCATGGTCCGTCTCTCCCGGGGCTACGGGGCCCTGCTCCACCCCCTGGTGGACTCCAAGGGCAACTTCGGTAAGGTCTACTCCCGTGACATGGCCTGGGCCGCCAGCCGTTACACCGAGGTGCGGCTGGACGGCATCTGTGCCGAGCTGTTCCGGGACATCGACCAGGACACCGTGGACTTTGTGGACAACTACGACGGCACCATGCAGGAGCCTACCCTGCTGCCCACCACCTTCCCCAACGTGCTGGTGAGTGCCAACCAGGGCATCGCCGTGGGCATGGCCTCCAACCTGTGCGGCTTCAACCTGGCCGAGGTGTGCGACGCCACGGTGGAGTACCTGAAGCACCCCGACTGCGACCTGACGGCGGTGCTCAAGGCCCCCGATTTCCCCACCGGCGGCGAGCTGCTCTATGATGCCGCCGAGATTTCCCAGATCTACAACACCGGCCGGGGCTCCTTCAAGGTTCGGGCCCGGTGGCGCTACCTGAAGAGTGAGAACCTCATCGAGATCTACGAGATCCCCTACTCCACCACCGTGGAGGCCATCATGGATAAGGTGGCCGAGCTCATCAAGGCGGGCAAGGTGAAGGAGATCGCCGACATGCGGGACGAGACCGACCTGACCGGCCTGAAGCTGACCATCGACCTGAAGCGGAGCACCGACCCGGACAAGCTGATGCAGAAGCTGTTCCGCGCCACTCCCCTGATGGACTCCTTTGCCTGCAACTTCAACATCCTCATCGCCGGCATGCCCCGGGTCATGGGCGTGCGGGAGATTCTGGAGGAGTGGACGGCCTGGCGGATGGAGGGCGTGCGCCGGCGGACCTACTTCGTCATGAAGAAGAAGCAGGAGAAGCTGCACCTCCTCAAGGGCCTGAAGAAAATCCTGCTGGACATCGACCGGGCCATAAAGATCATCCGGGAGACCGAGGAGGACGCCGAGGTGGTGCCCAACCTGATGATTGGCTTCGGCATCGACAACATCCAGGCCGAGTACGTGGCCGACATCAAGCTGCGCAATATCAACAAGGAGTATATCCTCAAGCGGATTGAGGAAACCTCTACACTGGAGGAGGAGATCGCCGACCTCCAGGATATCGTCAGCAACCCGGGCCGCATCAAGAAGATTATTATCGCCGAGCTGGGCGCTGTGAAGAAGAAGTACGCCCAGCCCCGCCGTACCGAGATCATCTACGAGCACCAGCGCCTGTCCGAGCCCGAGCCGGAGGAGGAGATCCCCGACTACCCGGTCACCGCATTCCTCTCCCGTGAGGGGTATTTTAAGAAGATCACCCCCGCCTCTCTGCGCATGAACAGCGAGCAGAAGTACAAGGAGGGAGACGGGGCGTGGCTCCAGTGGGAGTGCACCAACCGGGACGAGCTGCTGGTCTTCACCGACAAGCAGCAGTGCTACAAGACCCGCATGAGCGACTTCGACGACGCCAAGGCCTCCGTGCTGGGCGACTATCTGCCCACCAGGCTGGAGATGGAGGCGGGGGAGAGCGTGGTGTGGGCCTGCGTCCCCGGGGACTACTCGGGCAACCTGCTCTTCTTCTTCCGCAACGGCAAGGCCGCCCGTGTGGAGCTCTCCGCCTACCAGACCCAGACCCGCCGCCGGAAGCTGACCGGCGCCTACTCCGACAAGTCCCCCCTGGCCGCCGCTCTGCTGCTGCGGGAGGACCTGGAGCTGGCGGTGATCTCCACCGAGGGCCGCTGCCTCATCTTCCACACCGCCCTTCTGGCTCCCAAGGCCACCCGCACCACCCAGGGCGTCAACGTGATGACCCTCAAGCCCAAGCACTCGGTGGAGCGTGTGGAGCCGGTGGAGGGCAGCCCCATTGTCAACACCGCCCGGTACCGGGCCCGCAGCCTGCCCGTGGCCGGCGCCCTCCTGAAGGGAGAGGACCGGGGCGAGGAGCAGATGAGCCTGCTCTGAGCCGGAAATAACCCCATTAACCCAGCCGGAGCGCGGAAAGCGCCCCGGCGCCCCGTGAGAGGTATCTATGAAACCCAAATCCAAAGCGCTCACCCTGGCATGGTCCTACTTTATGATCACCCTGGCCTCAGCCATCTACGCCGTGGGCTTCAACTGGTTCTACGTGCCCAACGAAATCGCCTTCGGCGGCATCACCGGCGTGGGCCAGATTATCAACGCCGTCCTGCCCTGGGCCCCCATCGGCACAGTGGTCATCATCCTCAATATTCCCCTGTTCATCCTGGGCTGGCGGCTGCTGGGCGGACACCTGCTGCTGTCCTCCCTGTACGCCATGGCGGTGTCCTCCGTGTTCATCGACATCGTCAACAGCATCTGGACCTTTGAGGCCATGGACCCCATGCTGGCCTGCGTGTTCGGCGGCGTACTCATGGGGGCCTCCCTGGGCATGGTGTTCCAGCAGGGCGCCACCACCGGCGGCACCGACCTTATCGCCCGGCTCCTCAAGCTGAAAATCAGCTGGCTGCCCATGGGCAAGCTGCTCATGGCCACCGACCTGGTGGTCATTGTGGCCACCGCAATCGCCTTCGGCAGCGTGTACAGCGCTCTGTACGGCGTGGTGGCCCTGTATATCGCCGGCATTGTCATGGACCGGGTGCTCTACGGCATGGACAGCGCCAAGGTGGCCTATATCATCAGCGACCGTTTTCAGGAGATTGCCGCCGCCATTGTCAATGACCTGGACCGGGGCGTCACCATTCTCCAGGGCCAGGGCGCCTATTCCGGCGCGGAGAAGAAGGTGCTCATGTGCGCCTTCAAGCAGCGGCAGATTGTGTCCATCAAGCGGATGGTCAAGGAGCTGGACCCCACCGCCTTTATCATCGTGTGCGACGCCCACGAGGTGCTGGGAGACGGCTTCCGGGAGTACCGGCAGAACGACCTGTGAGAGGGGAAAGCGCGTTCCGGGCCACTGCCCGGACGCATAAAATAGAGAGGAGCGGTACATATGGCAGACATCCAAAAACTGCGCAGGAATCTGGAAGAGAACGGCTTTGCCACCAGTTATTTTGAGACGGCGGAAGAGGCTGCCCGCTATCTGGACGGCAAGCTGGATGGGAAGAGCATTGGCGTGGGCGGCACGCTGACCGCCCAGCAGATGGGCCTCGACAAGCTCCTGCCCTCCCACAATGCGGTCCACTGGCACTGGCTGGGCGGCACCCGGGAGGACGCGGCCAAAGCCCAGGTGTATATCAGCTCGGTCAACGGTCTGGCAGAGACCGGCGAGATCATCAACATCGACGGCACCGGCAACCGGGTGGTGGGCACCATTTACGGCCATGAGGAGCTCTATCTGCTGGTGGGCGTGAACAAGATCGCCCCCGACTATGACCAGGCCCTCTGGCGTGCCCGGAACATCGCCGCCCCCAAGAACGCCCAGCGCCTGAAGCGCAAGACCCCCTGCGCCGAGAAGGGCGACCGCTGCTACAACTGCTCCAGCCCCGAGCGCATCTGCCGGGCCCTCACCGTGCTGTGGAAAAAGCCCAACGGCATCCCCTACGCCGAGGTGGTCCTCATCAACCAGGAGCTGGGGCTGTAAGACGCGACAATTCTGTATCCAGTTAGGATGATTTCCATTGATAGACGCACAGACTTATGACTCAAAGGACCTGAGATTCAAAACCCCCTACGGCGCCGTCCCCGGCGGCACGGAGGTCACCTTCACCCTCCGCCCCCTCCGCTCTGAGGGCTATTCCCGGGGCATACTCACCGCCCGGCTGGAGTCCTGGGACAACAAGCGCATTGAAGTGCCCATGGTGTGGACCGGCCTGGACGGTGAGCGGGACATGTTCACCGGCTCCATCAACACCGACGGCTACATGGGCCTCATCTGGTACTCCTTCCGCCTGGAGCGGCTGGACGGCAAGTCGGGCAGAGAATCTCAGGAATATCAGCTCACTGTGTACGACGAAAACGACAAGGTGCCCCTCTGGTTCGGCGACGGCATGACCTATCAGATCTTCCCAGACCGGTTCTGCCGCCTGACCGTGCCCAATCCCGACGGCATGGTGGGCGGCCGCTGGGTCCACCAGGGTTGGGAGGAGGAGCCGGAGTACCGCCCCGACCACAAGGGAGAAATCCGCAACCGGGACTTCTTCGGCGGGAGCCTGGCGGGTATCCGCACCAAGCTGTCCTACCTGCGGGACCTGGGGGTGGAGACCATCTACCTCTGTCCCATCTTCGAGGGGCCGGAGAACCACCGCTACGGCGTGGGCGACTACGAGAAGGTGGACCCCATGCTGGGCACCAGGGAGGAGTTCTCCGCCCTGTGCGACGAGGCCCACGCCATGGGCATGCGGGTCATGCTGGACGGCGTGTTCAACCACACCGCCTTTGTCAGCAAGTACTTTAACGGCGACGGGTCCTATCCCAACCCCGGCGCCTGTCAGGGCCCCCAGTCCCCCTACTACGACTGGTTCTGCTTCCAGCACTGGCCCAACCAGTACACCTCCTGGTGGGGTATCTACTCCCTGCCCACCACCAACAAGAACAGCCCCACCTGGCTGGAGTACATCACCGGCAAGAACGGTGTCATCCGCTCCTGGCTGCGGGCCGGGGCGGACGGCTGGCGGCTGGACGTGGCCGATGAGCTGCCCGACCGGGTGGTGGCCGCCATCCACGACGCCGCCCGGGCGGAGAAGCCCGACGCGGTGATCATCGGCGAGGTGTGGGAGGACGGGTCCAACAAGATTGCCTACAGCGTCCGCCGCAAGCACATCCTGGGCGGCCACTGCGACGGACTGATGAATTACCCCTTCCGCACCGCTCTGGTGGACTACCTGCTGGGCGGCAGCGCGGAGCACTTCAAGAATTCCATGGAGACCCTGCGGGAGAACTACCCGCCCTTTGCCTGGCACCTGGCCATGAACACCCTGGGCACCCACGACACCATGCGCATCCTCACCCTGCTGGGGGAGAAGAGCGAGCAGCGGGGCCAGAGCCGGGACTGGCGGGCACACGCCCGCCTCAACGACCACGACCGTGCCCACGGCAAGGCCCGGCTGACTCTGGGGGCCATGGTGCTCTTCGCCTTCCCCGGAGCCCCCACCGTGTACTACGGAGATGAGGCGGGTATGGAGGGCTTTGAGGACCCCTTTAACCGCCGCACCTTCCCCTGGGGCCACGAGGACCGGGAGCTGGTGAGCCTGTTCACCGCCCTGGGCGCCGCCCGGAAGAGCAGGCAGACCCTGCGCCGGGGGGATATCCGGTACGAGAAGGCGGAGGGCCGCGTGCTGGCCTTTACCCGCAGTCTGGACGGGGAGACGGTGCTCTGCGCCGTCAACGCCGGACATGAGGCCGAGACCGTCACCATCCCCTGGGAGGGGACTGCCGTGGATCTGCTGGGTAGCCAGAACCTGGAGGCGGAGGAAGGCCTCCTCACGCTGGAGCTGCCCCCCCTTACCGGACGGCTTCTGGCCACGCCGGAGCGGTAAGGCCGGACGGAGGAGAGAGAACGTACCCCCGCGCCCGCTGGGCGCGGGGCTCCTGGCCTGAAGGAGAATGAAATGACAGCCTGTCTGACGCCCAACTAAACACCTCTTCATTTTGACCTCCTGTTCCGCAGATGGGAATGGGGGGAGCTTTGCTGTACACAAAATGAAGGGGTGTCTTTTTATGCGCATTTTCAGACGGAGAGAGGGCTGGCCTCAGGGCGCAGCGGGCAGGAATATCCCGCTGCTCTACACCATGGCCCTCCTCCAGGGTATGGTGTTTTACTCCCCGGTGGCCACCCTCTACCGTCAGGCGGCGGGTATCACCCTCCTCCAGATGGGGGTGATTGAAAGCCTGTCCCTGGCGCTGGCTCTGGGGCTGGAGGTCCCATGGGGGGCTGCGGCTGACCGGCTGGGTCACCGGCGGACGGTGGTGCTCTGCACCGCTGTATACGCCGTCAGCAAGGTGGTGTTCTGGCGGGCGGAGACCTTTGGAGGCTTTTTGGCGGAGCGTCTGCTGCTGGCGGTGTCGGTGTCCGGCCTGTCTGGCTGTGACAGTGCCCTGCTCTATGCCAGCTGCGGCCGGGATGGGGACCACCGGAAAGTGTTCTCCCACTGGAGCGCCTGCCAGACGGCGGGGCTCCTGGCCGCCGGACTGCTGTGGCCCCTGCTGGGCGGGCGGTACCGCTTGGCGGCCCTGCTCACCGTGTTTACCTACGCCGGAGCAGCGCTCTGCGCCCTGTTCCTGGCCGAGCCGCCTGAGGAAGCGGAGAGAGAGAAAAGGGAGCGGGGCAGTCTTTCCGCCGCTTTCCGCCGTACCGTTCAGATTCTGCCCCTGCTGCTGGCCTTCTGCCTGCTGGAGGAGGCGGGGAATGAGGTGACCATCTTCCTCAGCCAGCTCCAGTATCTCCGGGCGGGGATTCCGCAGGCCCTCTTTGGCCCGGCCTTCGCCCTGGTCACTGCCGTCGGGCTGCTGGGCGGAGTGTCCCACCGGCTCACCGGCCGCCTGGGTGTGGGGCGGGCGGGGACAGCGCTGTTCCTCCTGCCGGGGGCGGCCTGTTTGCTGATGGCGCTGTGGAGCGGTCCCGTGGCGGCACTGGCCGGGGTGGTGACCACGGCGGCCTGCCGGGCCATGGCGGCGCCCCTGTCTCTCTCCCTCCAGAACGAGCGGGTGGAGGGGAGCGGCCGGGCCCTTCAGCTCTCCTGCAACGCCATGGTCATAGATCTGGGGGCGGCGCTGCTCTATCCCGCCTTCGGCGCCTGCGCTGACCGCAGCGTCTCCCTGGCTCTGCTGCTGGCGGCGGGCTGCTGTGGGGCCGGTCTGGCCCTGTTTCTGCTGGGACTGAGGGGATCGCAACCAGCGGTTGACAGAGGGTAAGGGCGGCTTGATTGCGGAAAACAGGCCTGGATGCTAGAATGTGGCCATGAAAGGAAGTGACTGCCATGACGCTGGGACAAAAAATTCAGGCACTGCGTCACGATGCAGGGCTCTCTCAGGAGGGCCTGGGAGAGAAGTTAGGAGTATCCCGTCAGGCCATCAGCAAGTGGGAGGCCGACGGCGCGGTGCCCGAGGTGGACAAGCTCATCGCCCTCTCCCGTCTCTTTGAGGTGAATCTCCACGACCTGCTTCAGGTGGAGGGGACATCCCGGGAGGAGCCGGAGGATTCAGAGGAACAGGACCCACCGGCTCAGCCACCGGAGGAAGAGCCGAAATCTCCTGAGGAAAAAGATGAGCCGCCCCGGCGGAATGGCCGGTGGTGGAAGGCACTGTGTGTGGTGCTGGCAGCGGCGGTATGTATCCAGGGCGTGGCGCTGTTCCGGATGAATGAGAGGCTGGAAGAGCAGGAGGGCCTTCTGGGCGGGCTTCAGTCCACAAGCTGGAGTTTGGAGTCGCAGGTGAACTCTCTTGACAGTCAGATGAGCAGCCAGGTGGAGCGCATTGACCAGCTGGAACGTGCTGAGAATGAGCAGGAGCTGGGTGTGAGCACAGCTGACGGGCTGGTGGCAGATTTCCACTATACAATGGAGGCCACCAAGTACGGCTCAATGAATCTGAAGGTGACGCTGCTTCCCACCCAGAGCACCAGCGGAGGAAAAATCAACTTCCAATTAACCGGCGCGGATGGGACGGCAAGAACGCTCCCGGCTACCCAGGTTGAGAATGGATCGGCCTATACCCTGTCCATTATTTGCAGTGAGGCAGAGGCAGCCAACGGTTTTACCCTCTCGGCGGTGCTTCCCCTCAACGGAAAGCAGTACACCCAGGCTCTGGTCAGGTTCTCCGACATTACAGCGTACAGCTGGAACGCAGAGGAGCTTTGGAAAGAGTAAATAGAAAAAGTGCGTGGACAGTACCCGTCCACGCGCTTTTTTACAGCCGCTTGATGTTGTCCGAGATGTCGGCCAGGGCTTTGCTGGCCTCCATGTCGTAGGCCTGGCTCAGGGCCAAATCTCCCAGAGAGACCATGCCCACCACCTTGTCCCCGTCGGTGACGGGCAGCCGCCGCACCTGGGCGGCCGCCATCATCCGGGAGGCCTCCCGGGCGTCGTCCTCCGGGGAGACCACCGCGCAGTTGCGGGACATAATCTCCCGCACCGGGGTGTCGGCCGGATTTTCCTCCGCCGCCACGCACCGGAGCACAATGTCCCGGTCGGTGACAATACCCCGGAGCCGTCCGTCGGCGCCGCACACCGGCAGGGAGCCGATGTTGTGCCGGGCCAGAAGCCGGGCCGCCAGGGCCGCCGACTCTCCCGGGGCAATGGACACCACGCTGCTGCTCATCAGGTCACGTACCTGCATATCAATTCCACCGCTTTCTTCAGGCTGGGCGGCAGGCACGGCCCGCCGCCTTGTTACAGTTCAGTATAGCCGGAAAAGGGGATGCTGATACAACAACAGCGTAAAAAACAGCGGAGCGCCCAATCTTCAGGCGTTCCGCTGCTGTTATTTCGGCTCTTTCAGGGCCAGGTTCCGCCGCAGTACGGCGGGACCACGCCAGGCAAAGGCCCGGTCGCCGTACTTCTCCCGAAAGGTACGGTTGGTCAGACCCTCCAGGTCGTCAGGTGTGAGGGAGGGAATCAAATCCTCCCGGAAATCGGAGATGGGAGTGATGGCCGGATGGGCGTTGTAGGGGCACACCCGCTGGCACAGGTCGCAGCCCCACAGACACTCCTGGGCGGACAGCAGGGAAGTTTCCTCCGGGGACAGCGCCCCCTTCCTCTGGGAGATGTCCGACAGGCAGCGGGAGAGGTGGAAAGCCTCTCCGTCCAGCGCGCCGCCCGGACAGGCGGCGGCACATTTTCCGCAGGAGATACACACATTGGAAGGCTCGGATGTGGAAAACTCCAGCGGGCAGTCGGTGAGGATGGTGCCCAGGAACACATAGGACCCCCAGGGGGGCAGGATGAGCAGACCGTTTTGCCCCCGCAATCCCATGCCGCAGGCCCAGGCCAGCTGCCGCTCCGGCAGGGGAGAGTTGTCCGCACCGGGCAGAAATGAATACGAAGGGTATTTCTCGCGCAGAACATCGCATACCGTATTCAATTTTTCGGTCAAAACCAGGTGGTAATCCCGTCCCCGGGCGTAGAGAGACAGGTTGCCGGGGGCGTCCCCGGCGTAGTAGGGGAAGGCGGCCACCAGCACCGCTCTGGGTGTGGGACAGAGGACCAGCGTTTTTTCCACATCCTGAGGGGAAAAGTGTGGAAGAGCGTCCGCCCAGG
The DNA here is from genome assembly GCF_050943825.1 of Pseudoflavonifractor sp. Classification (NCBI taxonomy): domain Bacteria; kingdom Bacillati; phylum Bacillota; class Clostridia; order Eubacteriales; family Oscillospiraceae; genus Pseudoflavonifractor; species Pseudoflavonifractor sp. Next base: position 80,739 of record NZ_JBMNPX010000006.1, on the reverse strand, counting down.
CGAGCCCGCCCCAGGTCGCCGCACCGCAGGCGGCAAAGGCCCTGTCCAGCTCAGGGGTCATAGTGCTTGAGGGCCCGGCGGGCCAGCAGGGAGTCGGGCACACAGGGCTCGGGGCCGTTCTTCCGCTTCTGCTGCTGCTCGGCACCCTTGCCGGCCAGTACCACCACGGCGGGGGTGTCGGCCTCCAGAATGGCCCGCTCCACCGCCTCCTCCCGGTCGGGGATGACGGTCCAGGTCTTGCCGAAGGGGGCAATGTACCCGCCGATGTCAGCGCAGATGTCGGGCACCTCCTCGGGACCGGGGTCGTCCTCGGTGAGGATGATCCGGTCGGCCCAGCGGCCTGCCGCCTGACCCATGCCCTCCCGGCGGTCCAGTCCCTTGCCGCCGGTGCAGCCGAAGAGGACGGTCAGCTGCCGTCCGGGGAACTCCCGCCGGACGGAGGACAGCAGCGCCTCCAGGCTCATGCCGTTGTGGGCGTAGTCCACAATGACGGTCAGCTTGCCGTCCGGGGTGTTGAAAGTCTCCATACGGCCGGGCACGGCGGCCTCCGCCAGACCGGCGGCTACGGCGGACTCGGGCACACCCAGGGCCTCAGCCGCCGCCACGGCGGCAAGGGCGTTCTCCACGTTGAAGGAGCCGGGCAGGCCCATGGACAGCTCCCGGGTGTACCGGGGCGAGCGCACCAGGAAGCGGGTGGCGTCCCCGTCCCGGCGGATCTCACTGGCGTAGATATCGGCTGTGGAAAACTTGGTGGAAAATGTGTATATTTTGCTGCAACTCTCTGCGGCGGTCAGGATTCGTTCGGCAAAATCGCTGTCCAGATTCACGCAGGCGGCGGCGCTTTGGCGGAAAATCATCAGCTTGGAGGCGAAATAATCCTCAAAATTCGGGTGTTCCACCGGGCTGATGTGATCTTCCCCGATGTTCAAAAAAACGCCCACGGAAAATTCCACACCCCCGGTGCGGTGGTACTTGAGGGCCTGGCTGGACACCTCCATGGTCAGGTACTCCGCGCCGCACTCCGCCGCATTCCACAGGTGCCGCTGCAAATCCAGAGGCTCCGGAGTGGTCAGCTTGGCCGGACGGCGCTCCACGCCGTCGTCGGTGATGATGGTGGAGAGGATGGCGCTCTCAAGTTTACCCTGGCTCCGCCGCCACTCGTCCAGGATGGATTTTAGGAAATAGGCCGTGGTGGTCTTGCCCTTGGTGCCGGTGATGCCGGTGATGTGGAGCCGCCCGGAGGGATGGTCCCAGGCCCGGTCGGCCAGCAGGGCCATGGAGCGGCGGATGTCGGACACCAGGATGCAGGGCAGGGCACACTCCGGCCAGCGGCGCTCGCTGACGTACACAAAAGCGCCCTTTCCCGCCGCGTCCAGCAGGTACTGGGGCTTGAAGGCTGCGCCCTTGCAGATGAACAGTGTGCCGGGCACCACGGTCTGGGAGTCACAGGACACCAGCCGCACCTCCCGGGTCAGGTCGGCGTGGAGGGGGGCGGCGTCAGAGAGCAGGCCGTTTTTCAGCAGCAGCTGGTAGTAGTCGCCCAGAGGAAAGTGGGGACGGGACAAGGAAAACACCTCCAGAGAGGAAATAGCCCCGCTGGGTGCCAGCGGGGCGGTAAAAGATGTATCAGGGACGGTCTGTCACACCATGCGCAGCTTGTAGCCGCAGTAGGTAATGCACCGCTCAGCCAGAATGTCCATGGCGTCCACGTAGAACTCGGGCAGGGGGTGGTAGGTGCGGTAGACCGACAGCTCGGTGCAGCCCAGGATGGCCGCGTCACACCCGGCCTCACGGAGGCACTTGTCCATGACGGCGAACTTCTCCCGGCTGCCCTTCTCGCCCTTTTTAATCTCGTCGTAGATGATGCTCATGACCACCTTCTGGACCTCGGGAGGGGGGGAGAAGGCGGCGAGCCCCTGGGCCTCGCACTCCCGCTGGTACACGCCGGTGCGGACGGTGCCGTCGGTGGCCAGGATGCCCACCTTGTGGACGCCCGGGTCGGCGGAGAGCACCTTCACCGTCTCCCGCACCATGTGGATGATGGGGATGGACAGCTCACCCTGGAGCCGGTCGGCGAAAAAGTGGGAGGTGTTGCAGGGGATGGCGATGGCGGTGCAGCCCACCTGCTCCAGGGTCTTGGCGTCCTGGAGGAGGCGGCGGTAGCAGCCCTCCGCGTCCCCGCCCAGGATGGCGGAGGTGCGGTCGGGCATGCGGGTGTCGCTGAGGATGACGGTGGGCAGGTGCTCCTGGTCGCAGGCCGCGTCGGTCCGGTCCAGGATGCGCTGGTAGAAATCCTGGGTGGCCTGGGGGCCCATGCCGCCGAGGATGCCGAGTTTTGCTTCGTTCATATGGTAAATCCTCTCAGTTGGCCTTCTCCATGGAGCTGGCGTACCGCTCCTTGTACCGCCACTGGTCCCGGATGATGCGCAGCTTGTGGATCAGGTTCCGGTCCGCCTTGTAGAAGAGGGGGTTGACCCAGGCGCCGGCGGCGGTGAGGGCCTTCATCTCCTGGTGGTACTTGCTGGGGATGTAGTCATAGGCCACCTTGGCCGGGATGACCCGCCACAGGTGGCGGTTCTTGGTGACGGTCAGGGGAGCGGGACGGTGGAAAATCCGGTCCTCCACCAGGTACTTGGCCAGGTTGTGGCCTGCACCGGTGACATAGTAGTTGCTGCGGCCCTGGCGGCAGTTGATCTCAAAGACCTTGAACTTGCCGTCACGCTGGTCATACTTCACGTCGAAATTGGAGAAGCCGGTGAATTTGATGTCCTCCAGAAAGGCACGCAGCTTCTCGCACAGCTCGGGGGCCTCCTCGGTGATGATGACCGCGTGGTTGCCGATGCCGTGGCGGGTGTGCTCCTCCAGCAGCACGTGGCCCACGCACATGAGCTGCACCTTGCCGTCCTCACCGGAGTAGTTGGTGACCACCCGCATGAAGGAGTCGTCGCCGGGGATGAAGTCCTGGATGATGAGGGAGTCCTCATAGCCGTGGTTGTAGATGTCGTCGATGACCTGGTCCACCTCTTCCCGGGTCTGGAGCACGTAGGCCTTCTTCTGGGTGTCGAAGGGGTGGTCCCAGTAGGTGGCGCTCTCAGCGGGCTTGACCACGAAGGGGCCGGAGAAGGGCAGGGTAAAGTCATGGCCCTCTCCCTTGTGGTAGACGTAGGTGGCGGGGTGATCAATGCCGTACTGGTCGCAGAGCTGGTAGAACCGCTCCTTGTGGATCAGGGTCTCCATCAGGGCCAGGTCGATGTAGGGCGCCACCACGTTCTCGGGGAACTTGGGCAGGTTGACGGCGATGGAGGTCAGGTAGTTGTCACCGCAGCCCAGCACGATGACCTTCTTGTCGGGGAACTCTTTGGCCACCTCGGTGACGTTCTTCAGCACCACCTCGGGCGCGTCGTTGTTCTGGCACACCCGGTAGTCGATAATGTCGCTGCCGTAGCAGGGGCCGGAGGGGTACATACCGTAGGCCACGGTCTTGACGCCGTAGGCCTCATGGAAGGCCCGGGCCATGCTGTACACGTTGATGTCTGCCCCCAGCAGCAGGGGGACAAAGGGCTGTTGGCTCATGTCGAATTACTTCCTTTTTATGAAAAATGGATCACAGCGGGGCTCATGCCGGCAGAGTGCGCAGCTCTACGGCGTACCACATCTTGTCCCCCGAGGGGGCCAGAGCGGTGAGGCGGACCCCCTCCCACCGGAGGGAGAGGTATTCCGCCTCCTGGACGGTGAGGCGCAGCTCCCGCCGGCGCAGCTCACCGCCCTGAAAGGCGGCGGACAGAGCCGCCTCAAGGGCGGCAATCTCTATTGTAGTCATATTCCAGCCTCCTGAGACGGAAAAAGGGATCAACCGGATGCGCGCTTGACCTGATATACGCCGGAGATCTGCCCCAGCTTGTTGATAACGTTGTTGAGATCGTCCCGGTCCTTGACCTCCAGGACGATGGAAACGGTGGCGTACCCGTCGGGCATGCCCCGGGCGGAGAAGGAGTCCACCTTCACCTTGGCGGCGGACAGGGCCATGGTCACGTCCATGGCCAGGCAGTCACGGTCCTTGGCAGAGATCTCCAGAGAGGTCTGGTAGGCGGTCTGTTCGCCGCCCACCCAGGCCACATTGACCCAGCGGCCCGCCTCTTCGGGGCGGCGCTTTTCAGGTGCGGCGTTGGGGCAGTCGGCCCGGTGGACGGACACACCGAAGCCGCGGGTGATAAAGCCGACGACCGGGTCGCCGGGAACGGGGGTACAGCACTTGGCGAACTTGACCAGGCAGTTGTCCAGGCCCTCCACCACAATGCCGGACTCGGACTTGCGGGGGGTCTTGACCTGGCCGGGGACGGGGGCGGGGGAGGCGGGGTAGACCACCTCGGCGGCAGCCCGTTCGGCGGCGGCCTTCTCCTCCTTGACCCGGCCCAGGCGGGTCAGCTCGTCCTTGATGCGCACCACCGACTTGGCGGCGGTCATGCCGCCGTAGCCGATGGCGGCGTACAGCTCATCCAGGGAGTTGAAACGGACCTTCTTCAGGATGGAGGGGAGGGCGTCCTCGGCGGTGATCTGGGCCAGGGTGATGCCGGAGCGCTTCAGCTCGGCCTCAAAGGAGGCGCGGCCGGTGGCGATGTTCTCCTCCCGCTTCTCCTTCTTGAACCACTGGCGGATTTTGTTGCGGGCCTCGTTGGACTTGCAGATGTTCATCCAGTCGCGGCTGGGGCCGTGGGCGGACTTGGAGGTGATGACCTCCACAATGTCGCCGTTTTTCAGGGGGGTGTCAAAGGGAACCATGCGGCCGTTGACCTTGGCGCCGGTCATCTTGTTGCCAACGGCGGAGTGGATGGAATAGGCGAAGTCGATGGGGGTGGCGCCGGCGGGCAGGTTGATGACGTCGCCCCGGGGGGTGAACACGAACACCTCGTCGGCAAACATATCCACCTTCAGGGTGCGGACAAACTCCTCGGCGTCGGTGTCCTGCTGGTTCTCCAGCAGCTTGCGCACCCACTCGAAGGCCTCCTCGGTGCCCAGCTTCTCGTTGGCCATGCCCTGCTTGTACTTCCAGTGGGCGGCGATGCCGTACTCGGCGGTGTTGTGCATCTCCTGGGTACGGATCTGCACCTCGAAGGGGATGCCCTCCCGGCCGATGACGGTGGTGTGGAGGGACTGGTAGCCGTTGGGCTTGGGGGTGCCGATATAGTCCTTGAACCGGCCCAGCACCGGGCGGAACAGGTCGTGGATGCAGCCCAGCACATTGTAGCACTCCGGGATGTCATCCACAATCACCCGGAAGGCATAAAGATCAAAAATTTCGTCCAAGGTCTTGTTCTGGGCGTACATCTTCCGGTAGATGGAGTAGATGTGCTTCACACGGCCGTACACCGTGCACTTGATGCCCTCTTCGGCCAGCCGGTCCTCAATCTTCTTCTGGATGGAGGCCATAAACTCCTCGTGGGCGGAGGAGCGGGCGGCCAGCTCGTCGGCAATCTCCTGGTAGCCGATGGGGTCCAGGTACTTCAGGGAGGTATCCTCCAGCTCCCACTTGATGCGCTGCATGCCCAGCCGGTGGGCGATGGGAGCGTAGATCTCCATGGTCTCCAGGGCCTTTTCCTTCTGCTTCCTGGGAGACTGGTACTCCATGGTGCGCATGTTGTGGAGCCGGTCGCAGATTTTGATGAGGATCACCCGGATGTCCTTGGCCATGGCCATGAGCATCTTCCGCAGGTTCTCCATCTGCTCTTCTTCTTTTGAGGTGTACTGCACCCGGGTCAGCTTGGTGACGCCCTCCACCAGGTCGGCCACCGTGGGGCCGAACCGCTTGGCGATCTCCTCATGGGTGGCGCCGGTGTCCTCGATGGTGTCGTGGAGCAGGGCGGCGATGATGGAGTCGGTGTCCAGCTCCAGGTCGGCCACAATCTCCGCCACCGCTAGAGGGTGGGTGATATAGGGGGAGCCGTCCTTGCGCAGCTGGCTGGAGTGGGCGTTGTCCGCATAGGTAAAGGCGTCAAAGAGCCGCTTGGTGTCAAGGGAAGGGTTATAGGCTTTGATCTTGTCCTCCAGCGCCTGGTAGCGCTCCAGGATAGGGTCCATAAAATCACCTCCGAAAATGTCGCGGGGGTTGGGAAGGGGATATCAGGCCCCTTCAGTCAGTTTGCGCAGACGGCGCATGATGTATGACTCCTCCAGGTCAACCTTGCCCTCTGTGGGCTTCAGGTCGATACAGAGGTGGTCGGTGGAGTGCTCCACCCGGATGAGACCCCGCTCATCCAGCACCTCCAGGCACACCATGGTGCGCATGAAGGTCTCCCGCAGGCCGAAGGAGCGGGCGATGTTGCGGGAGAGGCGGCACGCCGTCTCCTCCAGGCGTCCGGCGGAGCTCCGGCTTTTCAGATACCGCCACACCGCCGCGAACTCCTCCCGGGTGGGGGTGAGGGCGGCGGCCTCCTGGGGGGTGAGAGCGGCGCCGGAGCGGAGCTTCTCGTAGAGGGCCCGCTCGGCCTGGGCCCGGGTGAGGGCGGGGCGCAGGTCAATGACCTGGAGCTGCACCGACCGCCAGCCCCGGAATTCGTTGATCTGGGGGGAGAAGGCCAGGTCCACCCGGTCGCCGGGGGCCAGTCCCGCCTCCGCCAGGGAGACGGAGAAAAAGATGGCGTCAAAGCTGCGGCCGCCCTTGGTCACCTTCAGCTTCAGGTGCCGTCCGCCCCCAACCTCAGAGGCGGTGGTGACGGTGCAGCCCGACATGGAAAAGACCGGCTTGGGGTTGCCAGTGCCGTAGGGCTCCAGCAGGTCCAGGGACAGCACGCCGTCCTGAGTCAGCAGGGCGGGGTCGGCCTCGGCGTCCACGTCCAGGGTGGCCTCCATGGCCGCGCCGCCGGTGGAAGAACGGACCAGCTCCAGCATCCGCGCCCGGAAGGCAGAGATATTTTCCTCCAGGATGGTGAATCCGGCGGCCAGCTCGTGGCCGCCGAAGCCCTCCAGCAGGTCACGGCACTGCTCCAGGGCGGCGAACAGGTTGAAGCCGCCGAAGGACCGGCAGGAGCCCTTGCCCTTGCCGTCCTGAAGGCAGATCATAAAGGTGGGGCAGGAGTACTTCTCGCTCAGTCGGGAGGCCACAATGCCCACCACGCCCTGATGCCAGCCCTCCCGGGCCAGGACCAGAGCGGGCCGGTCCTCAGGCTCCATGGCGTCGGCCATGGCCACGCACTCCTCATAGATCTCCAGCTCCACGGCCTGCCGCTCCCGGTTGAGGGCGCACAGCTCCCGGGCCAGGGCCTCGCCCCGGGCCGGGTCGGAGGTCAAAAGCAGCTCGGCGGCCAGTCCGGCGCAGCCCATCCGCCCGGAGGCGTTGATCCGGGGCGCCAGGGTGTAGCCGATGGAAACGGAGGTGAGAGGGCGCTCCGTGAGGCCGGCCTCCCGCAGCAGGGCACGCAGGCCGGGCCGCACAGTGTTCTTCAATGCGGCGAGGCCCATGCGGATGATGGTGCGGTTTTCCCCCACCACCTGCATCACGTCGGCCACCGTGCCAACGGCGGCCAGGTCGGCGTACCGGCGGAGCAGGAGGGGCTCCTCCGCACTGTCTCCCAGAGCCAGCACCAGCTTGAGGGCCACGCCCACGCCCGCCAGATGCTTGAAGGGGTAGCCGCAGTCCCTGCGGTGGGGGTCCACCACAGCGGCGGCGGTGGGGATGCGGTCCTTGCACTCGTGGTGGTCGGTGATGACCACATCAATGCCCAGCGAGGCGGCAAACTCCGCCTCGGCCACGGCGGTGATGCCGCAGTCCACGGTGATAATCAGGCTCACGCCCTTGGTGTGGAGGGCGGAGACGGCGGAGCAGCTCAGGCCGTACCCCTCCTCCATCCGGTCGGGGATGTAGGGGGTGACCTTTGCGCCCCGGCTGCGCAGGTAGTCGGTGAGCAGGCAGGTGGAGGTGATGCCGTCCACGTCGTAGTCGCCGTACACGGCGATGTGCTCTCCCTGGTCCAGGGCGGCCGCAATGCGGCCCACCGCCCGGTCCATGTCCTTCATGAGAAAGGGGTCCCACAGCAGGTCCTCGTCGGAGCGGAGAAAGTCTCTGGCCTTCTCCGCGGTGTCCAGGCCCCGGGCGCAGAGCACCGCGGCCGCCAGCGGGGGAACCCCATCCGCCTCCATGGCCGCCTGGGCCGCGGGAGACGGTGCGCGTAAATTCCATTGTCTGTACTTCATGGGTGTGCCCCCGAAATTGGATAGAAAATTACTTTTCATTATAACAAAGATAGGGGAAAGATACAAGTTGAAACGGGAAATATCCGGCAGTGGGAAATAGTTCCCTGCCGTTTTGTTTCCGGACGAAAAACGCCCTGCCGCGGACAGGCGCGGCAGGGCGTGGAGATACAGGGGCAAGGGCTCAGAGAAAGCGCTCCTCAGACATACGGATGAGCTCCAGGGCGCTGGCAAACTGCTGCTTGGGGGAGCCGTCCATCCAGTCCACCCAGCCCTGCCAGGAGGCGTTGCGCCGGGAGATGACACACAGCGTAAAGGTGGTCAGGGCGCCGGCGGCGCTCTCCACCTCCTCCAGGGGGATGCCTTCGCTGGGGTCGGCGGAGGCGGGCACGTGGCTCTCGTGCTCCCGGAAGGTGCGGGAGTGCTGGAAGGCCTGGGGGAAATTCTGCTTCTCCAGCACCTCGTCCAGCCGGAGGATCAGGCTGGCCATGTCGGAGAAGGCCATGGGGCGGGTGAGGCGCTGACTGTATACCTTGCCGGAGATCCGGCCGTTGTCCGAGTGGTCCACGCACACGCGGAGAACCGCGCTGGGGCTGTTCAGATTGGAAAAGGACATATATCAGACCTCCCTGTATTTTTAAGTGTTCAGAGCCAGACGCTTGCGCAGCCACTCGCTGTTGACGCAGTGGCCCAGAGCGGAATCCGCCCCGATGCGCCCCGCCTTCACCAGCTGGAGCAGGCTCTGATCCATGGAGATCATGCCGTCAGCGGCGGAGGAGGAGATTACGTTGTCCAGCTGATGGGCCTTGGACTCCCGGATCATGTTGCGCACGGCGGGGGTGACGGTCATCACCTCAAAGGCGGGGATGAGGGAGCCGTCCACAGCGGGCACCAGCTGCTGGGACACCACGCCCTCAATGACCAGGGCCAGCTGGGTGCGGATCTGCTGCTGCTGCTCCGGAGGGAAGGAGTCCACAATCCGGTCGATGGTGTTGGACGCACCCAGGGTGTGGAGGGTGGAGATAACCAGGTGGCCGGTCTCGGCGGCGGTGACAGCGGCCTTGATGGTCTCCGCGTCCCGCATCTCGCCCACCAGAATCACGTCGGGGGCCTCCCGGAGTGCCGCCCGGAGGGCGGCGTCATAGCTGGTGGTGTCGGTGGCCAGCTCACGCTGGGTGACCACGCTCATCTTGTGGTGGTGGAGGTACTCGATGGGGTCCTCGATGGTGATGACGTGGAGGTTGCGGGTGGAATTGATGGCGTCCACGATGCAGGCCAGGGTGGTGGTCTTGCCGCTGCCTGCCGGGCCGGTGAAGAGCACCAGGCCACGGGAGCAGGAGGCAAAGCTCATGACGCTGTCGGGGATGCCCAGGACTGTCCGGTCGGGCAGGGCGAAGGACACCACCCGGATGACCAGACCCAGAGAGCCTCTCTGCCGCAGGGCGTTGACCCGGAAGCGGGAGAGCTGGGGCACGGCAAAGGAGAAGTCGTCATCGCCGGTGCGCTCCAGTCGGTCCATGGAGCGGTTGCCGGACAGGGCGTAGGCCTCCCGCACCAGATTTTCCAGGGCGTCGGGGAGAAGACGGTCCCCGTCCCGGGTGATGACGCCGCTGATCTTGTAGGCGGCGGGCAGGCCGGGGATGAGCAGAATGTCGGAGGCACCCCGCTCCACCGCATGGGTAAGAATATCAACTAATGTCATGGCAAATCCCTTCCTATTCCGGCAGCGTGCCGTCAAAGACGGGGAGATGGTCCCCGTCCCCGCCGCCGTCCTCCACGGGGACGGTCTGCCAGGCGAGAATTTCCACCCCGTCCTCCCCGCGCACCAGGTGGAGGTGGAGGGACTGGGTGTCGGTCATGGGAATATCGGTCTCCAGCTCGTCGTCGGTCCCGGCGGCAAACTGAGCGTACAGCGCGGCGGCCTGGGCGTCGGCGGCGTAGTAGGCGGACACCGTGTCGGCGTTGGTCTGGGACAGGGACAGGTCGGCCCGTGCCGAAGTGAGGGTGAGGGCGGAGAACACCGACAATGTGAGCACCAGCAGCACGGTCATGATGGACACCACGCCGATGCCGATGGGAGGCGGAGATTTTTTCACGGCTGAGCCACCTCCTCACCGCTCAGGGCGGAAATCCAGCTGGTCTCCAGGGTATAGAGGGACGTATCGCCCCAGAAAATCTCAATTTCAGCGGTGGAGAGGCCGCTGTCCTCGGTCTGGTTGACTTCACACCGGTATCCCTCGGGGGCTTCCGGCAGGGTATCGCCTGCCCGGAGGGCCTCCGCGGTGCTCTGGGCCAGGTACACGGCCTGAGTGAGCCGGGTGCTCTCCAGGCTCATGCTCCGTGCGTGGATCAGCAGGCCCACACACACCGCCGCGCACAGCACAAAGAGGAACAGGTCAATGACCAGCTCCATGAGGAAGAGGGAAAAACGGCTGCCTGATTCCTTCACAGCTCGCCCACCTCCTCCACGCCGGTGCGGGGATACAGGGTGACCGACCACTGGTGCTCCCCGTCAGAGACGGTGACGTCCAGTCCGCCCTTCTCTGTGACGGACAGGTCCAGGGAGGACAGCTCCAGCAGTTCCATGCCGTCCTCGGGGGCCAGGCCAGTACCCTCCTCCATGTACAGCTCCATGAGGGAGCCCTCCCAGCAGTAGATCAGCGTGACGTATACGCTGCCGTCCTCACCGGTTTCAGTGAGGCGCAGGGCGTCCCCGCCGCCGAAGGTCCCGATGGCCACGCCGCCGGCATCCGACCGGCGGATCTGGTTGACCACATAGGACAGGGCGGTGCGCTGGGTGGAATTGGCGTCGGCGTCATCGGCCACGGCGCGGTACACGCCGGTGCCCATCAGGGTCACGCCCATGGCCAGCAGGGCAAACAGCGCCGCCAGGCACACGATGACCACCCGCCGCAGCCCGGCGCCGCCGGAATGGGTTTTCATGGGGACACCCCCTTACAAAAGGATTCTGGAAAAACGATTACTCCTCCAGGGCCAGCACCGTGATGTCGGGCATCAGGTTGGAGGCCACATACTGGTAGGAGATGATATAACGGTCGTCACCGGCGGTGACGCCGTAGTGCTCCACAAGATAGTCCAGGGTTCTGGGGTAGAAGCCCTCCAGGGCGTAGCACTCCACCGCCGCGCGGCGGACGCCCTCTTCGGCCAGGGCGAGGACCTCCGCATCAGTGCGGACGCTGATAACCCTGGTAAAGAGCAGCGCGGCCCCGGCCAGGGCGATGAGGAACACGGCGGCGGGTAGCACCAGCCGCACAAAAGAGGCGCGTCTGCCGCCCATGGCGGAGACCTCCTTTCAGACAGATTGGATCAGCCGATGGCGGTCAGCACACCCAGCAGGGGCAGCATGACCGACAGCAGCACCAGGCCCACGGCGATGCACAGCAGCAGCACCAGGGCGAACTCCAGCCGGGACAGCAGGGAGGACAGCCGCTCGTCGGCTTCCTCACTGCAGCGGGAGGCCAGCTCCTCCATGGCCTGCTCGGGTACGCCGGAGCGGAACCCTGCGCCCAGCAGTCCGGCCTGGAGGCCGTCCAGCAGGCCGCAGGCGGTGACGGCCTTATAGAAGTCCTCTCCCTGCTCCATGCGGGTCTGGCAGTCCTTCAGCGCAGGGGCGAGGGCGGAGCCCTCCAGCAGGTGGACGGTGCGCTCCATGGCCTCATCCAGAGGCAGGCCGCTGGAGAGCATCAGGGCCATGGCGGAGGAGAAACGGCTCCGGTCCACGGCCTGGGCGGCCTTGCCCTTGCCCAGCAGGCGGGCCTCCACCGACTGCGCTCCGGCGCCCTGGCGGCGGGAGAGCACCAGCAGGATAACAGCGCCCACAGCCAGCAGCGCCACCAGCACGCCGCCCACATACTGACCCGCCGAGCCCGCGGCCATCAGGGCCTGGGCGGCGGGGGAGAGGGCGAGGCCCAGCTGCTGGAACACCTGCTGGAATACGGGGAGCACCCGGGTCATGAGCACCAGGAACACCGCCGCCACCAGAACAGCCATGACGGCGGGGTAGAGCACGGCGCGGCGGATGGCCGACGCAGTCTCAGACTCCCGGCGGTAGTAGGCGGCCAGGGCGGAGAGGACCTGGTCCAGCCGGCCGGCGGCCTGACCGATCTCCACCATGCGCACCATATACCCCGGGAAGGCGCCGCTGGCGCTGAGGGCCTCGGACAGGGGGGCACCGTCCAGCAGCTCGGCGTGGAGAGACTCCAGCAGAGCCTTGCTTCTGGGGTCGGCCGCATCCTCGGCCAGCACCTCCACGCCCTCCTCAGAGCCGATGCCGGCGTGCATCATCAGGGAGAGCTGGTAGCAGAACACCGACAGCGCGTCGGCGCTGAGGGGTGCGGTACTCCGTTCCTTTGCCATGGGGCAACACCTCCGGACATAATGTCTGTATGTTGTGATACATATCGCTCCGCCGGGGCACAGGGCACCTGAGACGGATGGAAATGGCACATGCCCTGAGCCCGCGGTCAGCCGCGGACTCAGGGCAGAGCAATCAATAGGCGTATTTTTCGGTGTAGTTGGTGCCGTCACCCACGTACTTGAGGACAGCGGGATTATCCTTGCCGTTGGAGACAAAGGTGGGGTCCATCATGGACCAGTCCTCGCCGTTGAAGTAGATCAGGTGGTCCACCCAGCCCACGCCGTCGATATAGACGTTGATCCAGGCGTGGTACACCGTACCTGCATAGCCCACAATCAGCTTGCAGGGGATGTTCTGGCTGCGGAGCATGGAGGCCATGACAGCGGCATAGTCAAAGCAGATGCCCTTGCCGCTCTCCAGAATCTTGTCCACATCGGGCAGATAGCCGGAGGCCACGGTGGCGGCCAGCTCGTAGTCATAGGTGATGTTGTTGATGACGTAGTGGTAAATGGCGGTGACCTTGTCCAGGTCGGTGGTCATGCCTTTGGTCAGCTCGGCAGCCTTGGCCACAACCTTGGAGTTGTCATTGAAGTTGACATACTGGTTGGGGTAGAGGAAGGGGGAGAACTCGCTGGTCAGCTTCAGCTCCAGGGGGCACGAGTAGGCCTGGGCGTACTTGGTGCCGGTGGTGTTCTCAAACACCTTCACGGTGTACTTGCCGTCGCCCTCGGTGAGGGGGAAGGTCTCGGCGGTGCCCTTGTTGTTCAGATCATAGGTGTAGGTGGTGCCGCCGGTCTTGGTGACCTGGACCTTGATGCGGACATTCTTGCCGCCGGTGTAGGACACGGATACAAAGCCCAGGGCCAGGTTGGACGCATCCACCGTGGCCTTGCTGTTCTTGTACACGGTCACGCCGCTCTGGACGGTTTCCTTATGGGGAATCACCCCGGCCTGAGCCAGCAGGGGGAGGGACACGCCCACCACCAGCACAATGGCCAGCACCGCACAGATAATCCGGGTCGCCTTATTCATGGACTTGAACAATTTCATTGGTCTGTATAGCCTCCTCTTCCGCGTTCGCGGGATAAGCATAGTCATCAGTCAGGGGGAAGATGTCCACCAGGGCACCACGGACGATGAGACGGTGGTCGGATACGCCCACGGGAGTGCAGGTGGTCAGGGTGACACAGGAGTGGTCAGTCTTGTAGATGGGGCCCCAGTCGTCGGGCTCCACCACCTCCTGGTATTCAAAGAGGTACTGGTAGATGTTCTCCCCGTACACCAGATAGAGGTAATCTCCCTCTGTCAGGGTGTCCAGGAAGGAGAAGGGCTGGTCCAGGGTGATTTTGCCGCCCCGGATCCAGTTGCGGTGTCCGGCGATGGAGGTGTTGGACCGGCCCTCGCCGGGCAGCTGGGCGTAATCGTACAGACCCTCGCCCTGGAGGAGAGTCTGCTCGTCCACGCCGTTCAAAATGTACTCATCCACCTCCAGCTTGGGGATGATGAGCCGCAGGTCGCCGCTCTGGTAGCTTTTGCGGGTGTCGGTGACAAAGACCTTGTCGGTGGGCAGGCCGTCCTCCGGCTCCTCCAGCACCTCCTTATAGGTGAGGGGTGTGGGCGTGGGGGACGGGGTTTCGGTTTCGGTAGGAGTGGGCTCCGGCGTAGGCGTGGCAGAGACTGTAGGCGAAGGTGAGGGCACAACGATCTCGTACTGGGGCCGTCTGCCCTGGATGAGCAGCGCCACCGCCGCAATCAGCAGCACAAGGGCGGCTGTGGCGGCAATGACGGCGCCTTTGGTGTGTCTTTTCATAGATGATGTACCTTGCAGAAATAGAGATTTTTATGTGGGGCGGGAATCAGTCCAGCGCCCGGATTTTATAGGAGAGCTTGAGGAAATTCCGCCGGTGCTGCCGGTAGAAGGCGGAGACCACGCGCTCCATGACCATGGTGCTGTTTTCGAAGTTGGCGGCGGGCAGCATCACCACGAACTGAGCGCCAGAGTATTTGGAGACCACGTCGCCGCGGCGCAGACTGGCGGTGAGCACCTCCTGGAGCTGGTCCATGGTGGTGGCCAGCACGCTCAGGGGCGGCACGCCGCCGTCGGGCAGGGAGACGGTGATGAGGGCGATGTGAACCGAGGTGCCGCTGTGGGCGGCCCGGCGGGCCTCCAGCCGGTAGGCCTCGCGGAAGAAGCCGTACTCGCACACAAAGGCCCCGGGACGGGCGGCAGCCTCACGCAGGTCGTCCTGAATGGTCTCCAGGTCGGTCTCCAGGGACTTCTCCACGCTCATGATCTCGTTGTACAGCTCACGCAGCTCCTGGGAGGGGCGCACGCCCAGGTTGCGGTAGAGCAGGTCGGTGGCCGACTCATAGTGGGCCAGGGCGGCCGAGTCGTTGCCCTGGCGGAGCAGGGAGCGAACGATGAGGATATGCAGCGTCTCATCCAGGGAGTCCAGCTGACTGGCGCGGGTACACACCAGGTTCATCTCCTCAAAGAGCTCCTTCTTTTCCAGCAGGGCGGCATAGTCCTTGATCATCTGGAGGTAGAGGTTGTGGTATTCCACCGTGTAGGGGATGGTCCACAGGGAGCCGTCCAGCTTGGGCAGGAAGTCGCCCAGATAGAGCTGCTCAGCCTGGCGGTAGAGGGCCAGGCGGCTCTCATCGGACAGGCGGCCGTCGGTGGCCTTGTGGCACAGGGCCTCGAACTCGTCGACATCCAGTGTGCAGGGGATGTCGGGGTTCCAGGAATAGGAGCCGCGGCGGGAGAGGATGGGCTCCACCTCCGAGCCGAACAGGGGCTCCAGCATGGCCCGCACCCGGTAGAGCAGGGTTTTGAGGGCGTTAACCGGGTTGGCGCTGTTCTCTCCGGGCCAGAACTGTTCAATGAACTCGCTCTGGGGGACGTTCCGGTCCCTGTGGATTAACAGATAAGAGAGTACGTTCCAGAGCTTTTGGGAACGGTTGGCCTCATCAGTCAGTATATGTCCGTCCACAGTAATGGAAAACCGGCCCAGCATGGTAATTTTAACGTTTTTCATACCGGCGGAATCACTCATGACAGGCACCTGCTTTCATCGGTATTCTCCGCGAAAAAGAAAAACAGCCAAACTCATGGTTATTCCTATTATAGCACAGGATTGAAAAGGCTGGAAGAGTCTTTTTTCCATTTTATCAGGGATTTTTCGTAAAAAAAGAGCCGCTTGTCCAAAAGAAAGGGAAATGGGAAAAAAATATTTTTTCAAAATATAACCTAAAATGTAACCGTACCGTGATAGAGTGTAGACAACGCCGGACGGAACGTTCTTCTTTTAACAGCTGAGAGGGAGGAAAACGGCTGCATCCGGACAGAAAAAGGCAAACCGGCCGAAAGACCGGGACGCAAAGCCAGGAGGCTAAAGCGGAGGGAACCGCCGCCATGCCCGTCCGGTTGCCGCATACTTATAGCTGCCCGCGTGAACGCGAGGAAGGAGAATGAGCATGTTGGCAAGAATGAGCAAGAAGGCACTGGCCCTTCTCATGGTGTTCTGCATGGTGGTGAGCGCCCTGTCTATCAGCGCGCTGGCTATCGAGCTGCCCAATGGTGAGTACGATGGGAATTTTGCTTTTGAATACCACATCACAGGGGCTGCATTAGATGAAATGATTGAGGGCACTGGCTATACCCGCGATGATCTTTCTGAAATTAAGCTCTTTTTTAATGGAGGAGCTGAGAAAGAAATAGAGAAATTACCCGGTCAGGACACCTATATGTGCAGTATTTTGGCATGGGAGCTGGAAGAAAAAGCTGCGCGAAATATTACGATGCTGTCTCTAACACTAAATAATGGAGAGACGAGCCAGGTGCTTACCTTTGGGAACGAGGATCTCAAGGCTGTTTATTACAACGAGATACTGAAAACAGCTTTCTATGAGTTGGGACTGAGCAGTTCTGCCGCTGAGACCTATGACGACGCCTGGTTCTTTATCCGTACCGACGGTGTGATCCCTGTTGAGACTGGCAGCACTGATTATGACTCCGGCAATTATACGCCCGCTCACGACAGCACTGTTGCACTGAAAGGTAAAGTGGACGGCACCGCCGCCTGGACGGAGTACAGCGGCGTGATTGCTGATGACGGCACGATTAATGGCGAGAAGCTCAGTGAGGCCTTTGCTTCGGTGGCAGCTCACATCAAGAAAGCGCCCTCCGCTGACGCCATTGCCGCAGCACTGGATAGTTTTGACCCGAATACCCAGGGCATTGTCTGGTATGTAGTTAAGGAAAAGGCGGATGATGTATCCAGCGGCTGCCCCGGCTGGCATGTGGACGGCGTTGTCTATACCAAGGGCACTGATGAGCAGTTCCGTACTCTGACCTATTACATGAACGACGGGACAGAAACTGCGCCTGAGTCCCACCTGTTTGCTTACGGCACAGTGGCTACCGTCAAGGCCGGTCCCACCCGTGAGGGTTATGATTTTACCGGCTGGAATACCCAGGCTGACGGCAAGGGAACCCCTTATGCGGCCAATGCTACCATCAACATGACCGAAGACGTGAACCTGTACGCCCAGTGGGAGCCGGAGGACACCGACCCTGAGCCCAGCACCTACACCGTGACCTATAAGTACGAGGGCGACGTGCCCGACAGCTACACCGCCCCTGTGGACGGCAACGAGTATGCCAAGGATGCCGAGGTAACGGTCTCCACCGAGCCCAGCCATGAGCCTTTGGATTACAGCTTCTCCGGCTGGACTGTAACAGAGCCTTCTGGTATTAGCATCACCGATGGCAAGTTCACCATGCCCGAGGGTAACGTGACCCTGACCGGCACCTGGACCTACACCGGTACCGAGCCTGAGCCCGGCACCTACACCGTGACCTATAAGTACGAGGGCAGCGTGCCCAGCGGCTATACCGCTCCTGTGGACAACAACAAGTATGCCAAGGGCGACACGGTAACCGTCTCCGCTGAGCCCACCATCCCCGCCAACTACACTTTCTCCGGCTGGACTGTAACAGAGCCCTCTGGTATTACCATCACCGATGACGGCAAGTTCGCCATGCCCGAGGGCGGCGTGACCCTGACGGGCACTTGGACCTATACCGACCCCGGCAGCAACCCCGGCCCCAGCTATGACTACTATCGCGTCACCGTGAACTATCTGGACCGGGCCGACGGCAGCAAGATTGCCGAGAGCTATGTCAGCCCCAGCCACATTCAGGGCAGCCGCTATGACGTGAGTGAGTACGACGCCATTGCCATTGAGGGCTACACCTACGACGCCACCGAGGGCGACGCCGTCAGCGGCATCCTGAACGGCAACAAGACCGTCAACGTGTACTATATGGCCGACGAGACCGACATCGATGACGGCGACACCCCCACTACCGACCTGCCCGACGTCCCCGGTGAGGGCGACGGCGGCGAGACCGACATCGGTGACGGCCAGACTCCCACCACCGACCTGCCCGATACTGGCGACAACGGCGGCGAGACCGATATCCCCGACTCCGGTACGCCCACTGGCAGCCTGCCCCAGACCGGTACTCTGGCGCAGACCTCCGCTGCCCGTCTGGCTCTGGGAGCCCTGGCTCTGACCGCCTCCGTGGCGGCGGCCGGCCTGGCCCTGCTCCTCTTCCGCAAGAGCCGGAAGGCCTGAGCGGCAAGAGAATAAAATAGCCCCGTCACACACAGCGCAGGCGGCAGTCTGAGAAGGCTGCCGCCTGCTGTATTTTTTCTCAAGTCTGTCACATTACACCGGCACATACAGCGGCCGTGTTTTCTCACTATGCCGTAAGTCTCATAAGGGGCAGAGCCGTTGACATAAAAGAGAAGCGGGACAGGCCCACTGTAAATAAAAGGACAATAAATGTCCACATTGTCCTTCCAAAAGAGAAAGCGGCAAACGGGCATAAAAAATATGGGCCGAGAAAAACTGTTTTTTTAAAATGTGACCGAAATGTAACCGCAAGTGTGTATAATGAAAACAACAACCGGAAAAGGGCAATGAGAAGGAGCGTGTATGCGATGAAACCACATGGCGGAGAGACCTTTCTGGTGCAGATCCGCAATACACAGAACGCTACATGGCAGGGTACCGTTGCCTGGACCGACGGCCGTAAGCAGGAGACCTTCCGCAGCGCGCTGGAGCTGATTAAGCTGATTGACAGCGTATTGAGCACAGGCGAGAGCGGCGATGACCAGCAGGACGGGTAACGGCACAGGACACCTATTATATTGAACTGAGGCGCGGCCTCCGCATGGGCGGGGACCGCGCCTTGAAATTTTGCCGGAGTACAGGGCGGAGGTTCCCATTTTTCGGCGAATACGATATAATAGCTCCTGAACATTTCCGCTGCTGAATAAGCAGCGGCAGGGCCCGCCCTCCGGCGGTGCCCCGACCAATACGGCGCGTACGCCGCGCCGGGAACCGAGGTTGACTGAGCTTGAAGCATATTCTCTCCCTCTCCCGCCCCCAGGCCATGGATATTCTCTGTCAGGACGGTACCCGCGCCCACGGCGCGGACCAGGACTGGTACAGCCTGCCCTGGCGGCAGCGGGCGGGCTGCGGCCCCACTGCCGCGTCGGTCCAGATGGCCTATCTGGCCGCCCTGCGCCCCTCACTGGCGGCGCTGTGTCCGCTGAAGGAGCGGGAGCAGGAGACGTTTGTGACATATATGGATAAAGTATGGGAGTATGTCACCCCGGGTAATCACGGGCTTAATCGGGTGGAGATGTACACCGGCGGCGTGGCCCGGTTCTGCAGCGCCTGCGGCGTGGGGCTGGTTCCCCGTGCCCTGGAGGTGCCTGTGGGCGGGGAACGGCCCGGCTTTGAGCGCTGCGTATCCTTTATCCGGGCGGGATTGGCGTCCGACTGTCCGGTGGCCTTCCTCAACCTGGACAACGGGGCCGTGGAGGCTCTGGACAAGTGGCACTGGGTGCTCCTCTCCGCTCTGGAGGAGGGGGACAGGGGGACTCTGGTCACCGTGGTGGACAGCGGAAAGATCTTCCCCATCGATTTGAAGCTGTGGTATGACACCGCCCGGGACCTGGGCGGCTTTGTATGGCTGGAGGAAATAAAGTGAGAGAATTTCTGCTGCGGTTCTGGCCCTGGATTGTGGGCTGGGCCGGTGTGATGAGTTTGGTGAACTTCTGCCTGATGGGCTTCGACAAGCGCCGGGCCCGCCGGGACGGCTGGCGGGTACGGGAGCGTACCTTCTTCATTGTAGCCCTGCTGGGCGGCGCCCTGGGCGGAGTGCTGGGCATGCACTTCTTCCACCACAAGACCAGACACTGGTACTTCCGGTATGGCCTGCCCGCCATTCTGCTCCTCCAGCTGGGGCTGACGGTATGGGTGCTGCTGTCCGGCGCGGCCTCTTGACGGGCGGGGCAGGGCGTGGGATAATATGCCAGGTTTGCCCGGAGACACGGGCGATTTCTGATTGCAGTTCCGAGGTGCGGGAGTATGATCAATCTGTTGGTAAAGACCTTTGTAAAGGACAGCGGCAATGTGCAGGACCCCCAGGTGCGGCAGCGGTACGGCACTCTGTCCGGCGGCGTGGGCATTTTCCTCAATCTGCTGCTGTCTGTGGGCAAGATGATTGCCGGCGTGCTCACCGGCTCCATCGCCATCACGGCGGACGCCTTCAACAACCTGACCGACGCGGGTTCGTCGGTGGTGACCCTGGTGGGCTTCCGTATGGCGGGCAAGCAGGCTGACGACGACCACCCCTTCGGCCACGGGCGCATTGAGTACCTGTCCGGCCTGGCGGTGTCGGTGGTCATTCTGCTGGTGGGCCTGGAGCTGGCCAAGAGCTCGGTGGAGAAGATCATCCATCCGGAGCCGGTGGAGTTCTCCTGGCTGTCCGCGGCCATCCTAGCCGCCGCCATCTGCGTCAAGCTGTGGATGAGCTATTTCAACCGTACGCTGTCCAGACGCATCGGCTCCGCCGCCATGGCCGCCACCGCCACGGACTCCCTGTCCGACGCGGTGGCCACCTCCGCCGTGCTTATCAGCGCCATCATCGGCAAGTTCACCGGCGTGAATATCGACGCCTGGGCCGGTATTCTGGTGGCCCTCTTCATCCTCCGGGCGGGCTGGGGTGCGGCCAAGGACACCCTGAATCCCCTTCTGGGCCAGAACCCCGACCCGGAGCTGGTGCGGGATATTGAGCGGACTGTACTGGCCCACCCCCAGGTGGTGGGTATCCACGATATGATTATCCACGACTACGGACCCGGCCGGTCCATGATGTCCCTCCACGCAGAAGTGCCCGCCGGTTCGGACATCATGGAGGTACATGACGAAATTGACGCCATCGAGCGGGAGCTGAAGGCCAAGTACCGCATTGACGCCAGCATCCATATGGACCCCATTGTCACCGGTGACGAGACCATCAGCAAGGCCCGGAAGATGGTGTCCGAGCTGGTGCGGGAGGTGGACCCGGCTATGACCATCCACGACTTCCGCATGACCAGCGGACCCCGGCACCGGAACCTGATTTTTGACGTGGTGGTACCGTACAGCGTCAAGAGCACCGACGATGAGGTCCGCCGGGAGATTGAGCGGAAAATCCGGGCAGCCGACCCAAACAGCTTTGCCGTCATCCAGGTTGACCGTGCTACACCCAGGAGCCGGGCTGAAGCGGCCAGTCTTTACAAAAAATTCACCCCATAGGGTGAAAAATGTCTATAATATTATTGTAGTACTATGATATGGCCGGGGAGCACGCCCGGCCGCGGAAGGATGGTGTACGGAAATGGCGCAGAAGGTACTCATCGTGGAGGACGAGGCCAACATTGCCGAGCTGCTCCACCTGTACCTGGAGAAAGAGGGCTACGAGACCGCCGTGGCGCCGGACGGGGGAAAGGGCGTGGAGCTGTTCCGCTCCTTCCGGCCCGACCTGGTGCTGCTGGACATTATGCTGCCCGTGATGGACGGCTGGTCCGTGCTCAAGAAGATCCGGGAGAGCGACAAGACCCCTGTCATCATGCTCACTGCCAAGGGTGAGACCGAGGACAAGGTCCATGGCCTGGAAGGGGGCGCGGACGACTATATCGTCAAGCCCTTTGAGATGAAGGAAGTGCTGGCCCGTATCCACGCCGTGCTCCGCCGCTTCGGCGCCGAGGAGGAGGGCAGCGGGGAGAAGAAGCTGGCCTTTGACAAGCTGGTCATCAACCTGGACTCCTACGAGCTGCTGGTGGACGGCAAGCGGGTGGACACACCTCCCAAGGAGCTGGAGCTTCTCTACCATCTGGCCGCATCCCCCAACCGGGTGTTTACCCGCAACCAGCTGCTGGATGAGGTGTGGGGCTTTGACTACTTCGGCGACTCCCGCACCGTGGATGTCCACATCAAGCGCCTGCGCGAGAAGCTGGAGGGCGTCAGTGATCAATGGAGCCTGAAGACGGTGTGGGGCGTGGGCTACAAGTTCGAGGTCGTCAACGGCTGAGTATCCCGGCTGACGCCCTCCAGGCGCGCAAGTGCCCCGCGCCTTTGGCGCGCCAAGGCTTTGGCAGGCCAAAGCCTTGATGCCGGGCGGATTCACTCCGCCCGAGCAGATAAAAAAATACGGGGTCCCCGCGGAACGGAGTTCCGTGGGGCGTCAGTGATCAGTGGAGCCTGAAGACGGTGTGGGGTGTGGGTTACAAGTTCGAGGTCGTCAACGGCTGAGCCCTGCCCCTGAAAAAGCAGAATACCCCGCATGGGACCGGAGCGATTGACGGTCCGGAGGCGGCATACCCTCAGAAAGGAGGAGAACGGTACGAAGAGCCTGTATAAGCGCCAGTTTGCCATGATGGCGGGGATGATCCTCATCTCCTTCGCGCTGCTGGGCGCGGCATTTATCACTCTGTCCTACCAGTACACGGTCCGGGAAAAGCAGAGCACCATAGAGAAAAACGCGGCCTACATCGCGGAATTCACCGGTTCCTATCTCTCGGAATCCCGTTACTCCACCACTATTTACGACTCTGCCTACCGGCAGTACACCTCCAACCTGGCCCAGCTGGCTGACGCCTATGTGATTCTCTGTGAGACCACGCCGGACCGGATTGGCGAGATTGTCTACTCCTCCGACGGCCAGACCGAGGGGGCGTTTATCGGCAAGAGCCTGTCCGCCGATATGGTTACCCAGGCGATGCGGGACGGGTCCTATGGCTCCATGACCACACTGAATGGGCTGTTTTCGGAAAAACGGTTTGTGGCCGGGTGCCCCATCTACAAAACCGGCCTGCTGGGCCAGAGAGTCCAGACCGGCATGGTCTTTGTGGCGGCTGAGGTGGAGAATATCACCGAGATGTGGCGGGCCTTCGCCCAGATTTTCTTCTTTACCGCCATTGTGGTGCTGTGCCTGGCCTTTATCACCACTTCGGTCACCTCCCTGCGGCAGACCAAGCCCCTCAAGGAGATGGCGGAGGCCGCCCGAAAGTTCGGCCATGGGGAGTTTGAAACCCGGGTCGAGGTGGGCAACCGGCAGGATGAGGTGGGAGAGCTGGCCGAGGCCTTCAATGCCATGGCAGAGTCTCTGGCTCAGTCGGAGGCCAAGCGCAGTGAATTTGTGGCCAACATCTCCCATGAGCTGAAGACGCCCATGACCACCATTGCCGGCTTTGCCGACGGTATTCTGGACGGCACCATTCCCCCTGCCAAGGAGCAGGACGCCCTGCGCACCATCTCCTCCGAGACCCGGCGTCTCTCCCGTCTGGTGCGGCGTATGCTGGACCTGAGCCGCCTTCAG
Source organism: Pseudoflavonifractor sp. (assembly GCF_050943825.1). Taxonomy (NCBI): domain Bacteria; kingdom Bacillati; phylum Bacillota; class Clostridia; order Eubacteriales; family Oscillospiraceae; genus Pseudoflavonifractor; species Pseudoflavonifractor sp. The sequence continues at coordinate 57,454 of NZ_JBMNPX010000006.1, read as the reverse complement.
TCGGCGGAGAATGTCACCGCCCAGGAGCAGTTTGACGTGTCTGAGCTGATGGTCCGGGTGCTGCTGAGCCTGGAGACCAAGATCAACCAGTCCGGCCTGGACGTGGATACCAACCTGCCCGAGGAGCCGGTCATGGTGTGGGGCGACCCGGACGGCATCACCCAGGTGTGCTACAACCTGCTGGACAACGCCATCAAGTTCTCCCAGGAGAAGGGGGTCATCACCATCTCCATCACCACCAAGGGCGGCAAGGCCTATGTGTCGGTGCGCAATGTGGGAGACACCATTCCCGCCGAAGAGCTGCCCCTGCTCTTTGACCGCTTCCACAAGAGCGACAAGTCCCGCAGTGAGGATCGGGACGGGGTGGGCCTGGGCCTGTACATCGTCAAGACCATCCTCAACAACCACAAGGAGAACATTACCGTCACCAGCGACCACGGCGTGACGGAGTTTACCTTCACGCTGACGCTGGCGTGAGGAGAGATTGGAACCATTCAGGGAGGTCACCTATGCGCACCGATTACTACACCAACGTGCCCGCCGGCGGCGGACCGGGACGGACCGGAACACCACGCTATACGGTCATTCCCTTTGAGCAGCCCCCGCAGCCGGAGGAGAAAAAGCGCCGGGGCAGATCCAGGGCGCCCTGGATCTTTGCAACATTTCTGGTGCTCATTGTGGCGCTGACCACCCTGACACTGGCCCTGAGCTGGATGTTTTATCAGGACGGTGAGAGCACGGCGGGAGAGAGCAGCGGCGGGAACTACACCACCATCCCCATTCCCACCGCCTCGGCCGCCGGCGTCACCGACCTGGAGCGGGCGCCAACCGGAACGGGGGTCACGCTGTCCGTTGCCGCCCTGCCGGAGGAGGGCCTGACCTATCAGGAGATCTATGACCGTAATATCGCCGCCATTGTCAGTATCCGCGCCTACCAGAACGGCGGCGGATCCACCGGTACCGGCGTGATTATGACGGCGGACGGGTACATCATCACCAACTACCACGTGATTCAGGGGTCCTATGAGGTGGAGGTGCTGCTCTCTGACGACAGCGTCCACCAGGCTCTGCTGGTGGGCGGCGACCAGACCAACGACCTGGCCGTGCTGAAGATTGACGCCCAGGAGCTGACCCCGGCTGAGTTCGGCGACTCCGACCTGCTCCAGGTGGGGGACCTGGCTCTGGCCATCGGTAACCCCCTGGGGGAGGAGCTGCGGGGTACCATGACCGACGGCATTATCTCCGCCATCAGCCGGGATGTGAACGTGGACGGCAACACCATGACCCTCATCCAGACCACCGCCGCCCTCAACTCGGGCAACTCGGGCGGCGCCCTGCTCAATGACCGGGGCCAGGTGGTGGGCATCACCAACATGAAGATGACTAGCTACTCCGGGTCGGTGGAGGGACTGGGCTTCGCCATCCCCACCAACACGGTGAAGGCCATCGTGGATGACCTCATTGCCTACGGCCATGTGCCCGGCTATCCCACCCTGGGTATTCTGGGGTCCTCCATGGATGCCCAGCGTGCCATGGCCAACGGACTGGTGGAAGGCGTATACGTTCAGAGCGTCACCGCCGGGTCGGACGCGGAGAAGCAGGGCATGCGGGCCGGTGACGTAATCACCGAGTGCAACGGCCAGACCGTCATCTCCGTGGAGGACATCAACACCATCAAGGAGGGCTTCCAGGCCGGAGACGTGCTCACCTTCCGGGTGTACCGGAACGGGGAATACCTGGACCTGGAGGTCAAACTGGTGGAGCGGTACCAGCTGGACCAGTAAAATTCCCGTACAGGGAGGAACCATGAACAAAACAGAACTTCTGACCCGGCTTGCCCGGGACGGGGAGGAGCGGATGCTCCTGGCCCGGACCATGGACAAGCTGGAGCTGGCCGGGCGGCGGAACATCCCCGCCCACACGGCTTTTCTGTCTCCGCAGGAACGGGCATCAGTGGAGATGCTCATCAACGCCGGCGGCCATCCGTCCCACCTGTTTTACGGGGGCTTTGAGGGGGCGGAGCGGACCATCTGCGTCTTTCTCCCCGACTGGCAGGCGCCGGAGGACTGGCTGGCCGACGGGGAGGACTGCCCCATCTGTGCCCTGCGGTGTACCTTCCCCGAGGACGCGGGGCTGACCCACCGGGACTTCCTGGGCTCCATTCTGGGTCTGGGGCTGGACCGGGAAAAGGTGGGGGACCTGCTGGTGTCCCCCGGTGTATGCGACATCCTGCTGCTCAAAGAGATTGAGGACTTTCTGCTCCTCCACCTGGAGAGCGCCGGGCGTACCCGGCTCAAGGTGGCGCCGGTGGCGCTGTCCGCGCTGACACCTCCCAAGGTGGAGGTCAAGCTCATCCGCGACACGGTGGCCACCCTGCGGCTGGATGCAGTGGCAGCCTCCGCGTTTTCCCTGCCCCGGTCCAAGGCGGCGGATCTCATCTCCTCCGGCCGGGTGCAGCTCAACCACCGCGAGTGTACCAAACCGGACCGGACTGTGGCCCAGGGGGATGTGATCTCCTGCCGGGGGATGGGAAAGGCTGCGGTAAAGACCGTGGGCGGAGTATCCAAAAAGGGCCGAATTATAATAGAAGTGGAGCGATATCTCTGATGGAACAGGAAAAGATTGACCGCATCAATGAGCTGGCCAGAAAGGCCAAGGCCCCTGAGGGCCTCACCCCTGAGGAGATTGCCGAGCGGGACGCTCTGCGGAAGGAGTATGTGGCTTCCGTCCGGGCCAACCTGACGGCCCAGCTGGACAACACCTATATCGTGGAGCCCGACGGCACCAAGCACAAGCTGCCCCAAAAGCAATAAAAGACGAACACCCGGCTGCCTCCTTTTGGACGGCGGCCGGGATTGTTTTTTGTGTATCATCAGGACATGAGACTGACTTTTTCAGCAAAGTATCAACATCATTTCCGAGACGAAAGGTAGAAATCTGGATAAAAGTAGGGTACCTTAGTATTTGGACAGGAAAAGAAGGGACTCACTTAAAAGGGGAGAGAGAAATGGAGCTCAGACAGCTGAAGTATTTTATCAGTGCGGCAAAGCATCTGAATTTTACAAAGGCTGCAGCAGAATGCTACATTGTCCAGACCTCTATGACGCATCAGATTGCGGCACTGGAGGATGAGCTGGGCGTAAAGCTCTTTGAGCGAAAGAGCAGAAATATGGAGCTGACAGAGGCAAGAAAAATATTTTTAAAGGAGGCGCAGTCGCTTCTGGCAGGTGCAGAGCGAGCCGCTGAGCTGGTGCGGATGACGGCGGAGGGATATGAGAGTATTCTGCGATTGGGGGTATGTGGGAAGATATTGGCCAGAGAGCTCCCCAAAATACTGAGAACGTTCAGGCTTGCCTATCCGGCGGTCAGAGTGCGTATCAATCAGGATACCCTGGAGAAACAGCTGGAAATGCTGGAGACAGGTGAACTTGACTGTGTTATTGCACTGGACTACGACTATTTTGATACCATCCCCTGGCTGAAAAAGCGGACGCTTTTCCAGGACCGAGTCATGCTGGCTGTGCCCAAAGATAATCCGCTGGCCAATCGGGAGGAAGTGCGCCTGGAAGACCTGAAAAATGAAAAATTTTTTGTATTTTATGAAAAAGGTGTAGGCGAAAAGACAATAGGATGCGCCAAAGAGGGGCTCGTACTTAATGTTGTGGAAGAGATGCGCAGCCCGGACGCGGCAGCGCTGATGGTACAGGCGGGATATGGTGTGGGTTTTTGCATGGAGTGTACCTGGGACGGCACGGATGAATTTGTAAAACATGTTCCGGTGCGTTCCGAGAACAGCACCAACGGGATTGTCCTGCTTCATAAGCATGGGAATCAGCGGGCGGCGCTCAGACAACGGAAGGAGATACTGGAGCAATATCCGTTTCCAGACAAGAGGCTTGACTGACAGGGCGCAGGCCGGCATGAGCATAGTTTTTTTGCATGGAACCATGAAATGTGACTGTTTTTAATTTAACAATTTCTCTAGTATAATAATTTTACAGCTTATGCGCCATATAAATGCTGTAATTATTAGGATAAGAGGAGGAAATGTTGTGAAGAAAACAGTTGCATGGATTTTGACTGCTGCGGTTACAGCCAGCCTGCTCAGCGGCTGTACGCCTGAGCCCGCCCCCACGGAAAGCCCTCAGCCGACGGGACAGGTGGAGACGGAGGGAACGTATATTCCGGGAAGCTATACTGCCACAGCCAAAGGATATGGAGGAGATGTATCGGTCACTGTTACGGTGGATGCGGATGCCATTACACAGGTAACAGTGGATGCGCCGGATGAGACCGCTGATATCGGCGGGAAAGCGGCTGAGACACTGGAAAGTGCCATTATAGAGGCACAGAGCGCACAGGTCGACGGAGTAAGCGGCGCTACATTTACCAGTGACGCAGTAAAAGAAGCGGCGGAACGCGCGCTGCTGGAGGCCACCGGGCAGGCCGGTACAGAGCAGGAAGATGAGACACAGCCCCTGAGCATGACAGCCGGAACCTACACAGGAGAGGCAGAGGGATTCGGCGGCATTGTGCGTGCTCAGGTGACGGGCAGTGAGACCGCGATTGAGAGCATTACGCTGGAGAACATCAAGATTGAGAATCCTCTGATCGACCAGAGCGACCCGCTGTCCATGTATACAGCATCCATGGATATGGAGACGCCGCAGTTTTTTAAAGGGGTAGAGGAACGGCTTCCGGGCAGAATTGTGGAGGCCCAGTCCCTTGCGGTGGATACCATTACCGGCGCCACGGCGACCAGCCACGCGGTATTGTCCGCAGTTGAGGCGGCGCTGCTGGAGGCGGGAGCCACCGAGGATATGCTTTACGGTGCGGTGGAGAAGAAGAGCGGCCAGGAGACCTATGACTGCGATATTGTAGTGGTAGGCGGCGGCACATCCGGCTCCACTGCGGCCGCCCAGGCCACGGAACTGGGTGCCGATGTAGTCCTGATTGAAAAATCCGCCCGGATCGGCGGCAGCGGAGCGCTTTCCACCGGTCCCATGTCGATTAACTCTGAGTTCCAGACCGCTCTGGGACAGACCGGAGATATGGAGGGCGTGTTTGAAAAGTTTGAAGAGCTGGCCCACTGGTCAAACAAGGCCTGGATCTTCCGCAAATTCATAGGGATGTCCGGCGAAACTGCGGATTGGCTTGCCGACCATGGCTTCGTATGGGCGGAGTCCGGCCTGACCAGCATCCCGGGGCCCTATGGTGTTACCGGCGTGGGCTATGCAGAAGATGCTGTGGGTACCATGGGTGTGTACGGGTATTTCCAGGACATGGTCAGTGATGTGGGGACGATTCTGACCGAGACGACCGCGACGGAAATTTTGCTGGATGACCAGGGAAACGCTGTGGGCGTGAAGGCGGAAAAGGACGACGGCACGCTGGTCACTGTAAACGCAAAAGCGGTAATTATGGCAACGGGAGGCTTTGGCGGCAATAAGGAAATGCTGGAGGAAAAAGTGGGGAGCCCCTATGTGCTGTTTGGACTCCAGCAAAATGACGGCAGCGGTTTTGAAATGATGCTGGCGGCCGGAGCGGCCGAAAAGAATTCCAGCGGGTATTCCTGCCACCTGGTGACAGTCCCCGGATGGGTGAGCGGCTTTGATGAGTTTGACACCAATATCCCCTATGCCCTGGGCATTACGCCTACTCTGATGCAGGTGAATATGCGGGGAGAGCGCTTTGCCAGCGAGACGGTTTCTCAGGATGAAATGGTAATGGGGTCTAACTACCATGCCGCGCAGGGCGAGTATTACTTTACGCTGATTTCCAAGACTCAGATGGATATCATCAAAGAGAAAGGCTCTGCGGGAACGGGAATGGATTCCAAACCGAGTACCTTCAGCTTTGAGGGACAGGCTGTACAGCCTGACGTACCCATGCCCAATATTGAGGCGGTCCTGGATGCGGCGGTGGAGCAGGGACTTGCCTATAAGGGAGATACCCTCGAGGAACTGGCCCAGGCTGCCGGCATGCAGGCGGACGCCCTGATCGCCAGTGTGGAGCGTTATGAGGAACTGTGCGCATTGGGGGAGGATCTGGACTTCAATAAGCCTGCCCAGTATATGAACTCTCTGGGTGAAGGCCCCTATTATGCCATCAAGATGATACCCAAGATCTACGGCACCCTGGGCAGCGTGGATGTGGATGCCAATACGCAGGTCCTCAGAGAGGATGGTTCTGCCATTGGCGGACTGTATGCAGTGGGTCTGGAGTCCATCGGCGTCCTCTTTGACGGCGTGGCGTACACCCAGATTGGCGGCGTAGCTCTGGGCTGGGGCTTTAATTCCGGACGGATTGCCGCCCAGGCGGCGGTAGAGACCCTGAGCTGAACGCTGAAAAAGCAAACGCAAAAACAAAAAGCGGAGGCTGTCCATTGGACAGCCTCCGCTTTTTGTTTTACACATCCATGATAACGGGCAGGATCATGGGATTGCGCTTGGTCTTTTTGTAGAGGAAGGCGGACAGATCGTTCTTGATCTGGGTCTTGATGGCGGACCAGTCCTTGACGCGCTGGTCCTGGCACTCCTCGATGGCGGACACGGCCACCTGCCGCAGCTCCTCCATCAGACCCTCGGACTCCTTGACGTACACGAAGCCGCGGGTGATGATGTCCGGGCCGGAGAGGAGGGCGCCGTCCTCGGCGGACATGGTGGCCACAACCACGATCATGCCGTCCTCGGCCAGATGCTTCCGGTCCCGCAGAACCACAGCGCCCACGTCGCCCACGCCGTAGCCGTCCACAAACACCCGGCCGGCAGGCACGGTGCCATTGATGCGGCCGGAGGTGCGGGTAAACTCCATCACCTTGCCGATATCGCTGATGATGATATTATTGGGTTCCATGCCCATCTCACGGGCCAGCTTGGCGTGGGTCTTGAGCATCCGCTGCTCACCGTGGACGGGGATGAAGAACTTGGGCTTGACCAGGGCGTGGATGATTTTCAGCTCATCCTGACAGGCGTGGCCGGAGACGTGGAGGGGGGCCTCCCGCTCGTTGACCACCTCGGCGCCCTTGCGGTAGAGCTCGTTGATGACGCTGCCGATGGCGTTCTCGTTGCCGGGAATGGCGGAGGCGGAGATGATCACCCGGTCGCCGGCCTGAATGTCCACCTGCTTGTGGGTGGAGAAGGCCATGCGGGTCAGAGCGGACATGGTCTCGCCCTGGCTGCCGGTGGTGATGATGCACACCTTGTTCTTGGGCAGGCTCTTGAGATGGTTCACGTCCACCAGCACCCCGGCGGGGATGTTCATGTACCCCAGCTCGGTGGAGACCTTGATGGCGTTCTCCATGCTGCGGCCGGTGACGGCCACCTTCCGGCCGTACTTGGCGGCTACGGAGATGATCTGCTGCATACGGTCCACATTGGAGGCGAAGGTGGTGACGATGATCCGCTCCTCACAGCCCCGGAACAGGGCGTCAAAGGAGGCGCCCACGCTCCGCTCGCTCTTGGTGAAGCCGGGGCGCTCCACGTTGGTGGAGTCGGCCAGCAGGGCCAGAACACCCTCCTTGCCCAGCTGGCCCAGGCGGGCCAGGTCCATCATGCCGCCGGACACAGGGGTGGGGTCGATCTTGAAGTCACCGGTGTGGACGCATACGCCCACCGGGCACTTGATGGCGAAGCACACCGCGTCGGCAATGGAGTGGTTGGCGTGGATGAACTCCACGGAGAACTTGCCCGCCTTTACCGTCTCGCCCGCCTCGCAGGTGATGAGCTTTGTCTTGTCCAGCAGGCGATGCTCCTCCAGCTTCAGCTTCACCAGCCCGGCGGTCATCCGGGTGGCGTAGATGGGGGCCTGCACGTCCCGCAGCAGATAGGGGAGGGAGCCGATGTGGTCCTCGTGGCCGTGAGTCAGGAAGATGCCCCGGATCTTGTCCTTGTTCTTGATGAGATAGGAGAAGTCGGGGATGACCACGTCGATGCCGTACATGTCGTCATCGGGGAAGCCCATGCCCACGTCAATGACGATGATATCCCCGCCGTACTCGTAGACGGTGACATTCTTGCCGATCTCGTTGAGACCGCCCAGGGAAATAATTTTCAGTTTTTCTGCCATATGAGTTGATTGCACTCCTTAAATATGTGTTGTATTTCAAAGTTGGATGGGATGTAAACAGACACATGAGCGCACCAAAACAAGGCGATTCCGCCCGCTCTTTCCGGCCCTGCCTCGCCGGAAAAAGGGGCGGCCATTCGCCGCCGGTACTGTATTCTCAGTGTCTCTGCCTTATCTCAGTGCGCACGGCGCACATAAAGCCAAATCACATGCGCTCGACCCCGGAGGGGAGCATCCTGTTGTTTAGTATACCACACAGATGGGAAAAAGTATACAGAAACTTTTCGCCCCCCTTCGCCCCGGAACTTCAAACGGAGATGGAGCTGGACGGCGGCATGGGGGAACAGGTGAGGCGGACGCCGGGGGAAGTTCTTATCCCCGGCCACAGCCGCACGCCCTCCATCAGCACCCCGCCCCGGCCAACCGCGGCCCCTTCCCCCAGGATGACCCCGTCGTTGAGCACGCTGTCCGCCCCGGCCCGGGCGCCGGGACAGAGAACAGCGCCGTAGAGTGTGGCACGGTCCCCAGCCCGGGCGCCCAGCAGGATGGAGTTCTGCACCAGGGCGCGCCGTCCCACCCGGCTCCCCCGGCCCAGACACAGGTTGGGCCCCAGAAGGGCGCCTGGGCCGATGGACACCTCCGGCCCGATATACACCGGCGGCACCACAGCTGTCCCAGGCGGGATGGGGGAGGCGGACCATACCCCCGGGGCAACCCGGGGCGCGGGCGGCTCCAGTGCGGTCCGCCCGGCCAGTGCGTCTGCTGACGCGGAGAGCAGGTCGGCCCCGCAGTCCAGGCTGTGCCAGCGACCCTCGGCCGGAAAGCCGTACAGCGGCTCCCCACGCTCCAGCAGAAAGGGGAGCAGGTCCCGCAGCAGGTCCGGTCCGGGCGCCTCCGGCGCCAGGGCCAGAGCATGGGGCGTGAGGATGCAGGCGCCCACGGCACCGTGTCCGCGTGCGGGACGGCGGGGAAAGCCGGTGACCCGCCCGTCCTCGCCGGTGGCCGCCGCAATCCAGCCCGACGGCGGGGGACAGGTAGAAAGAGCCAGGGTGGCGGCGGAGCGGCTGGTCTTGTGAAAGCCTACAACCGCGGACAGGTCCAGGCCGAAGAGGCCGTCCCCGCGCACCACCAGGATATCCTCATCTCCTCCACCGGCCCAGTCCCTGACCTGTCCGGCAGCGCACCGGGGGCCGGCGGGGCCGTAGGCCAGCGCCATGCCCAGCCCGCTGCCGTCCCCGAACCTGTCCATGACCGGCCGGGCCATGCGCCGGAGGAGAATAAGCGCCTGGGTAATGCCCAGGCGGCGGAGTTGGCGGAGCAGATGCTCCAGGGCGGGGCGGTCAAAGAGGGGGACCAGGGACCGGGGGCGGTTGAGGGTGAGAGGGCCGGGATGGGCGTCCTCCTCACTGGCCAGAATCACTGCCTTCATGGGTTTGTGCCTTCCTTACATTGACAATATGAGGGCAGTTTGCCCCGTGCCGGGTATTATTGCCCTGTCAGGGGGAAATTAGACCTGGCCCGGGGCGGGGAAAAATCATCCAAAATGGACTTTCCTTTTGGCCGGAAATCAAGTATCCTGTTTTCAGCAGTCCGGGCCGGGCCCGGAGAGAGGAGCGCGACGCTATGGAGGAGATCAGGCCGGGCCGTTACCGGCATTTCAAGGGCAGAGAGTACCGGGTGCTCTTTACCGCCCGCCACTCAGAGACAGAGGAGCTGATGGTGGTCTACCAGCCCCTGTACGGTGAAAGGGGCATGTGGGTACGTCCGGCGGCCATGTGGAGTGAGCACGTGGAGCGGGACGGATATTCCGGCCCCAGATTTGCATATATTGGAGGGGAATGACGGTGAACATTCAGATTTTCGGCAAGTCCAAATGCTTTGACACCAAGAAGGCCGAACGCTACTTCAAGGAGCGGCGGGTGAAATTCCAGGCGGTGGACCTGGTGAAGTTCGGCATGAGCCGGGGAGAGCTTCAGAGCGTAAAGAACGCGGTGGGGCTGGAGAACCTGGTGGACTGGGACAACCCGGACGCGGCCATTATCCGCTACCTGGCGGGGGAGGGGGACAAGCTGGAGAAGCTCTTTGAGAACCCAAAGCTCATCCGCACCCCGGTGGTGCGCAACGGCCGCCAGGCCACCGTGGGCTACTGCCCCGACGTGTGGAAGGATTGGACGTGAGGGAGAGACGATACGACACTTTTTTGCCCCTTGTGAAGGAAATCTTTAAGAAATATGACATACGTGTAAACAAACAATGAACCTTTTTCCGCCTTCATTGACAAAGGGTCGCGCCGGGGGTATGCTTTTTTCGTGCGCGAAGCGAAGTATCCGGCGGGCTGTCCGCCGGAAGAAAGGAACAGACGCGGATGAAGGAATCCAATGACATTTTAATGAGCTATCTGCGGGTAACGCAGCATATGTCCCAGCATTTCCGCAGCCACTTCGGGCGGCTGAATCTGACCTTCCCTCAGGCGCTGGTGCTGACCGTGCTGGGAGAGGACGGGCCCATGCCCATCAGTGCCCTGGCTGAACGGACCGGCAGTGCCAACTCCACCGTCTCGGGTATTGTGGACCGTCTGGAAAAGCTGGAGCTGGCCCGCCGGGAGCGGTCTGAGACCGACCGCCGGGTGATCTACGTCACCGCCACGGAGAAGTACCAGGAGCTGCGGCAGAAGGCAAAGACCGACGTGTCGGGCTATTTTGCCACAGTGCTCAACACCATGGAGCCCCAGGAGCGGGAGATGATCCTCGCCGCGCTGGAGAAGCTGGATCAGGCCCTGACCAAGTGCGGAGAGGCCTGAGCGGCAAAAGGGGGATGCTTTTTTTCCCGGCATGTGATATGATACCTGCGCAATGGGGTATTATGGAACCGGCAGAACAGAGCTGACCGGGAAAGGACGGACATTTCCATGAGAAGAAGGAATCACTACGGATACGGGGCCTACCGGGGGAAGTCCAAGCTCCGTACCTTTTTAAAATTTGTCATCGCCGTACTGGCGGTGGTGCTGGTGCTGCTGGTGGGGGCATTTTTCTTCCTCCAGCGGTATATGGTGGTCTCCTCCAGCGGGGGCATCTATTTTGACCTGCCCTTCCTGAACCGGGAGGAGGAGTCCGCTCCGCCTGACGACACGGAGGAGACGCCGCCCCTTGTGGTGGTCTCCCCCACGCCGGAGCCCACGCCTGAGGAGACGCCGGAACCTGACCCGGTGTACACCCGGGCGGTGTCCCTGCCCGACAGCCTGATTGCCGGCGGCGGGGTGCAGAACCTGTACGCCACCGGCGGTGAGGCCCTGACGGCCTATACCGGCGGAAGCGACGCCTCGCCCATCCTGACCATGAAGGGGATAGACGGCCTGCTGGGGTACACCTCCAGTCAGACCATTGCCCAGTCCGTGGGCGCCTCCTCCGGCGATACAGCCCGCAACGGTGACCTGACCACCCTGTGCTCTGCCATGGACACAGCGGCCTATGTGTCCTGCTTCCGGGACAACACCGCCCCCTACCAGAACAACCAGCTGGCCCTGCGTACCAGCATCGGCAACTGGCGGGGGCCCGGTGAAATCCGCTGGATGACCCCGGAGAACAGCGACGTGCGGGCCTATCTGGCGGGTGTATGCGGCGAGCTGGCCCAGCTGGGCTTTGACGAGATCATCCTGGACTACGCCGCCTTCCCCACCGAGGGCGACCTGTCCCTCATTCTCACCGGCGACCGGTACAACCCGGACACCTTCAGCCAGACGGTGGACGCCTTCTACCAGCAGGTCCGCCAGGCCATTGGCACGGGGGAGAATGCGCCTGTGCTGTCCATTGTCACCGACAAGACCACACTGGAACAGGGGACCAACGCCCTCAGCGGTCAGACCCTGGCCAGCCTGTGTTCTGTGGCCGACCGGCTCTATGTGAAGCTGGACGGCGGCGACCCGGCGGACTACTATCCCGCCCTGCGGGAGGCAGGCATGGAGAACCCGGAGGAGGACCTTGTGGTCATCCTGGATCAGGCCCCCACAGGCGATCTGCCGTACAGCTGGGCTGTGCTGCCTGAATAGAAAGGAATCATTTTGCAGAGATGTGGAATACTGAGGTATTCCACATCTTTTTTAATTTGTCTAAAACGTAACGAAAAAGCAAAAGAAAAAATGCTTGGTGTCATAAAAAATAATTTGATTGTGACATTTTTTCAAAATTGCACAATCAAAAGCCGGGAGTTTCGGGCAAAAATACTTGCAATCTCTTGAAAAATCGTCTATGCTACTATATAAGTGGGAGAATTTAATTTGAAAATCCCACACTGGAAGGCGGTGAAATCATGTCCCTGGAAGCGATGAAAAAGATCACGGAGGCAGAGCAGGATACCCAGTCCCGCCGGGCGGGCGCGGCCGCTGAGGCCAAGAAGCTGGTGTCCGATGCGGAGAAGGCGGGACGTGCTCTGGTGGAGCAGGCCCGTGCCCAGGCTGAGGCCCAGGCCAAGGAGGCCATGGCCCAGGCTGAGAGCCGCGCAGCCCGCCGAACCGAGGAAATTCTGGCGGAAAAGCGCAGCGACTGCGACGCGCTCCGGTCCGCCGCCCGTGAGCGGCTGCCCGCGGCGGTGGAACTGATAGTCGGAAGGGTTGTGAGCATCTAATGGCCATCGTCAAGATGAAACGGCTGCGGGTCATCGCCCTGGCCGCCCAGCGGGACGAGCTGCTCCAGCGGCTGCTGCACGCCGGGTGCGTGGAGGTCACCGAGCCCCAGGCGGAGCTCAGCGACCCGGAGTGGATGGCCCTGCTCAAGCGGGACACCTCCGCCCTGAGCGACGTGAAGGCCAGGCAGAACGCCGTCAACGGTGCGCTGGAAGCCCTGCAGAAGTACGCGCCCGAGAAGAAGGGCCTGTTCATCCACCGCCGCACCATCAAGGAGAAGGAGTTCCTGAGCGACGCAGCCATGAACGCCGCCCTTCACAGCGCGGGGGAGATCAACGCCCGGGTGCAGAAGATTTCCCAGCTGTACACCCAGGAGAACCGGCTCACCGGCCAGCGTGCCAGCCTGGTGCCCTGGTCCGGCCTGGATCTGGACCTGAACACCAGCGGCACCGAGCACGCCCGGGTCTCCTTCCACACCTGCCCTCCGGCGGTGGATCTGGAGGAGGTCCGTCAGGCACTGGCCCAGGCGGCCCCCTCGGCAGAGCTGTTCCCCGTCAGCGCCGACAGGGAACTGCAGTATCTGGTTATCATGTGTCACCGGGCCGAGAGCGAGACGGTCACCGAGACGGTCCGGCCCTGGTCCTTCTCTGCGGTTACCTTCAAGGAGCTCAACGGCACTGCGGCGGAGAATATCGCACGGATTGACGGCGAGCTGGAGGAGATCCGGGCCCGCCGGGAAAAAACGGCGGAGGAGATTACCGCCATGGCCGAGTGCCGGCGGGATCTCCAGGTGTGCGCCGACCGGCTGACCGCTGAGCTGAGCAAGGAGAGCGCCAAGGAGCGGCTGCTCACCAACGGCACTGTGGTGTTTCTGGAGGGCTGGATCAGTGAGCCCGGCATTCCCAAGGCTGAGGCGGAGATGCTGAAATTTGCCTGCGCCTGGGAGACTGCCGAGCCTCTGGAAGAGGAGGAACCCCCCGTTCTCCTCCACAATCCCAAGTGGATGACTCCCATCAACATGGTCACCGAGATGTACGCCCTGCCCGCCTACCGGGGCATCGATCCCAACCCTCTGATCTTCTGGTTCTTCCTGTTTTTCTTCGGCTTTATGTTTGCCGACGTGGCCTACGGCATCATCATCTGGGCCATCTGCTTCGTCATCAGCAGGAAGTACAATCCCAAGGGGACCATGGGCTATATGTTCCGCCTGGGCCAGTATATGGGCATCTCCACCTTCATCTGCGGTGTGTTCACCGGCGGTTTCTTTGGCGACGTAATCCCCAAAGTGGCCGAGCAGATGTTCGGTATTCCGCTGGAGGGGCTGCCACAGTGGCTCCAGACCTTCAGCAACGGCATTATTGTCAACCCCATCAGCGACCCTATGACCACCCTGATTCTGGCCATTGTCATCGGCGTGGTACAGCTGGTGTTCGGCCAGTGTATCCACATCTATATGGGCTTCCGGGACGGCCATCCTATTGACAGCCTGCTGGACGTGGTGCCCTGGTGGCTCTTCTTTGCCTCCATCGGCATAGTGGCCGCAGGACAGCCCTGGTGGTGGATTCTGGTGGGCTGCGTTATCCTGGTGGCTACCCAGGGCCACACCAAGCGGGGCTTCTTCGGCAAGCTGCTGGGCGGCGTGGCCAGCCTGTACGATGTGACCAGCTGGCTGTCCGACATCCTGTCCTACTCCCGGCTGATGGCCCTTATGCTGGCCACTTCGGTTATTGCCAGCGTGATGAATACCCTGGGCACTCTGGGGGGATTGAGTGTGGGAGGCGTCATCCTGTTCGTGCTGGTGTTTATCATCGGCCACGTGTTCAATGTGGGCGTCAACATCATCGGCACCTATGTCCACGCGGCGAGACTCCAGTATCTTGAATTTTTTGGAAAGTTCTACGAGGAGGGCGGCCAGGCCTTCCGGCCTATGACTTACAATACCAAATATGTGGATATCATTGAGGAGGAATAAGTTATGGAACTGCAAAACCTGATCGGCACCGGTATTGCCTTCATCGGCGCCTGCCTGGCGGTAGGTATGTCCTGTGCCGGCTCCGGCCGCGGCGTGGGTATCGCCGGCGAGGCGGCCGCCGGCGTGGTATCTGAGGATCCCGCAAAGTTCTCCAAGACCCTGATTCTTCAGCTTCTGCCCGGTACCCAGGGCCTGTACGGCCTGGTCATCTGGTTCTGGGCCATCTATAACATGGGCCTGCTGGGCGGCGTGCCCGCCCTGGACATCGGCGCAGGCGTCTGCGTGTTCGGCGCCTGCCTGCCCATGGCCATCGGCGGCTATGTGACCGCCGTGGCCCAGGGCCGCTGCGCCGCCGCCGGCATCGGCATCGTGGCCAAGCGCCCCGACCAGGGATCCAAGGGTATCCTGATGGCCCTGATGGTGGAGTTCTACGCCATTCTCTGCCTGCTGGCCTCCTTCCTGATGATCTTCTTCTTCGCCGCCTGAGGTGAAACGCCATGAATGGAATTGAAAAGATTACCCAGCGCATGGAGGACGATGCCCGGCGGGACATCAATGAGATTCTGACCGCCGCCCGTGCCCAGGCCGACGAGATCACCCGGCGCTGCCGGGAGCAGGCGGACAAGGAGAGCGCCGCCATCGTGGCCCGGGGCGAAAGCGCCGCCGCCGAGCGTGAAAAGCGGCTGGAGAGCATGGCGGAGATGGAATCCCGCAAGCTGGTTCTGGCCGCCAAGCAGGAGGTGCTGGACGAGGCCTTCACCATGGCGCTGGAGAAGCTGTGCACCCTCCCCGACGAGGAGTACATCGAGCTCCTCGCCGCCCTGGCCGTCAAGGCCGCCCGCACCGGCCGGGAGAAGGTCATCTTCTCCCAGAAGGACCGCAACCGGGTGGGCAAGGCGGTTGTAACCCGTGCCAACGACGCCCTGGCCCGCAAGGTGGCTCCCAAGCTGCCCGGCGACCTGACCGACACCAGGGCGGGCGCCATCCTGGACAAGGTGGTCACCGGCGCCTCTGCCATCCTGGCGGGCACCGGCATGCTCACCCTGGCCGAGGAGACCCGGCCTATCAAGGGCGGCATCGTCCTGTCCGACGGCGACGTGGAGACCAACTGCACCTTTGAAACCCTGGTCCGCCTCCAGCGGGAGAACATCTCCGGCGAGGTGGCCAAGGTCCTCTTCGACTAATATCTGATTGCCCCGGGGCGGGACAGCCGCCCGGAATCACTTCCTCTCGAAAGGAGGAATCACGGCTTGCCAAAAATCAAAGACACCGATTACCTCTTCCTCTCCACCCGCATCAAGTCCATGGAGCGCAACCTCCTCAACGGCGAGCGGCTGGAGCGCATGCTGGAGGCCAGAACGCCGGAGGACGCGGTCAAGGTCCTCACCGAGTGCGGCTGGCCCGACATGCCCAGAGTGGATCTGGATGAGCTGGACCGGGTGCTGACCCAGGAGCGGGACAAGACGCTGAAGGATCTCACCTCCTCCGCCCCTCATCCGGAGATTCTGGAGGTTTTTAAGGTCAAATACGACTACCACAACATCAAGACCCTGCTCAAGGCCGAGGCCATGGGCACGGACGCCGAGCGGCTGCTGGTGTCCGCCGGGCGGGTGAAGGTGGAGGAGCTGACGGAGAAGCTCCGTTCCGGCGACCTGCGTGGCCTGCCGGGCATCCTCCAGTCCGCCGCCGGGGAGGCCCGGGAGGTGCTGGGCACCACCGGTGACCCCCAGCTGGCCGACTTCGTGCTGGACCGGGCCTGCTACGCCGACATGGCCGACATCGCCAACAAGTCGGGCAGCGCCTTCCTGGCCGGGTACGTCCGCATCACCGTGGACGCGGCCAACCTGCGCAGCGTGGTGCGTACCCTGCGCATGGGCAAGGGCGCGGAGTTCCTCAAGGGCGTCCTCTTCCGGGGCGGCAACGTGGACACCGGGCGGATCCTCTCCGCCGTGACCTCCGGCGGCTCCATTGAGGAGATCTACACCGCATCCTCCCTGCGGGAGGCTGCCGCCGCCGGCGCCGCCGCCATTACGGGCGGACGGCTCACCCACTTCGAGAAGCTCTGCGACGACGCCGTCACCGCCTATCTGGCGGGCGCCCGGTACGTGGCCTTCGGCGAGGCTCCCCTCATCGGCTATCTGGCCGCCCGGGAGACCGAGCTGACCAACGTGCGGGTCATCCTCTCCGGCCGTCTGGCCGGGCTGGACGCGGATACCATCCGGGAAAGGCTGCGTGAGAGCTATGTCTAACTGGAAAATCGCCGTCCTGGGTGACCGGGAGAGCGTCATGGGCTTCAAGGCCCTGGGGCTGGAGGTCTGTCCCGCCGAGACCGTGGAGGAGGCCAAGGCCGCACTCCACCGGCTGGCCAAGGACAACTGCGCCGTGGTCTATCTCACCGAGCAGTACGCCGCCGAGATGGAGGCGGAGATTGAGCGCTACAAGGACGAGCTGACTCCGGCCATCATCCTCATCCCCGGCAAGGCCGGCAGCCTGGGCATCGGCATGGACAACATCAAGAGCGCCGTGGAGCGGGCCGTGGGTGCCGACATCCTGTAAATCCCGTTCACCGGCAAACCTGTCACCTTACCAATTCAGACCTGAAGCGCCGGAGCGCGCACACCTGAGCTTCGCGCGCCTGAGCGTTTGTCAGAAAGAAGGTTGAAACATTGAGCGGAAAAATCGTCAAGGTTTCCGGCCCCCTGGTGGTGGCCGCGGGCCTGTCCGACGCCAACATGGCCGACGTGGTCCGGGTGGGCGAGCAGAAGCTCATCGGCGAAATCCTCACCATGAACGGGGATTCGGCCTCCATCCAGGTCTACGAGGAGACCTCCGGCCTGGGCCCCGGCGCTGTGGTGGAGACCACCGGCGCCCCTCTGTCCGTGGAGCTGGGCCCCGGCCTGATTGAGAACATTTACGACGGCATCCAGCGCCCCCTGGAGGAGATCATGAAGATCGCCGGTGCCACCATCCAGCGCGGCATGCAGGTGCCCGCCCTGAGCCGGGAGAAGAAGTGGGACTTCACCCCCGTCGTTGAGGCCGGCGCCGTTGTGTCCGCCGGCGACGTCATCGGCACCGTCCAGGAGACCGCCGTGGTGCTCCACAAGATCATGGTCCCCGTGGGCCTGAAGGGCACCATCGAGTCCATCCAGGCCGGCTCCTTTACCGTGCTGGACACTGTGGCCGTCCTGCGGGACGAGAACGGCGACAGGCACGAGCTGACCATGATGCAGAAGTGGCCCGTCCGTGTGGGCCGCCCCTATAAGCACAAGTACCCCCCCACGGCCCCCCTGTGCTCCGGCCAGCGCATCATTGACACCATGTTCCCCATCGCCAAGGGCGGCACCGCCGCTGTCCCCGGCCCCTTCGGCTCGGGCAAGACCGTGGTGCAGCACCAGTTGGCCAAGTGGGCCGACGTGGATATCGTCATCTACATCGGCTGCGGCGAGCGCGGCAACGAGATGACCGACGTGCTGCGGGAGTTCCCCGAGCTGAAGGACCCCCGCACCGGCGAGAGCCTGATGAAGCGCACCGTGCTCATTGCCAACACCTCCGATATGCCTGTGGCCGCCCGTGAGGCGTCCATCTACACCGGCATTACCATCGCCGAGTACTTCCGGGACATGGGCTACGATGTTGCCGTTATCGCCGACTCCACCTCCCGCTGGGCCGAGGCCCTGCGCGAGATGTCCGGCCGCCTGGAGGAGATGCCCGGCGAGGAGGGCTACCCCGCCTATCTGTCCAGCCGCCTGGCCCAGTTCTACGAGCGGGCGGGCAGCGTGTCCTGCATCTGTTCCGACGGCGACCGCCGGGGCAGCCTGACCGCCGTGGGCGCCGTGTCGCCTCCCGGCGGCGACCTGTCCGAGCCCGTCAGCCAGGCCACCATGCGTATCGTCAAGGTGTTCTGGGCTCTGGACGCCAGCCTGGCCTACAAGCGGCACTTTCCCGCCATCAACTGGCTCAACTCCTACTCCCTGTACCTGGACTCCCTGAAGCCCTGGTTTGACGAGAACCTGGGCAAGAGCTTCCTCATCGACCGTGACAAGGCCATGAGCCTGCTCCAGGAAGAGGCCAGCCTGAACGAGATCGTCCAGCTGGTGGGCAAGGACTCCCTGTCCCCCGCCGACCAGCTCACCCTGGAGACGGCCAAGATGGTCCGCGAGGACTTCCTCCAGCAGAACGCCTTTGTGGACGTGGACAGCTTCTCCGAGTACGACCGGCAGGAGAAGCTGCTGGCCATGATCCTCCGCTACGACAGCCTCTGCCGGAACGCCATCCTCCGGGGTGCGAACGTGCAGGCCCTCTTTGAGATCCCGTCCCGGGAGCGCATCGGCCGGGCCAAGAGCGTGGAGAGCGACACGTATCAGGCCGTCTACGCCGAAATCGCCGCCCAGATGGAGCGGGAGATTGAGGCCGTGGCCGAGAGAGGGGAGGCGGAGGCATGATCCGCGAGTATAAAACCATACAGGAGATCAACGGCCCTCTGATGGTGGTGCGCAAGGTGGAGGGCGTCACCTACGACGAGCTGGGCGAGATCCAGCTGCCCAACGGTGACGTCCGCCGCTGCAAGGTGCTGGAGGTCAACGGAGACAACGCCGTGGTCCAGCTCTTTGAGGCCAGCGCCGGCATCAACCTGAAGGACTCCAGCGTCCGCTTCCTGGGCCACCCCCTGGAGCTGCCCGTGTCCGGCGACATGCTGGGCCGGGTGTTCAACGGCATGGGCCGTCCCATCGACGGCGGCCCCGAGATTCTGGCCGAGGAGCGCCGGGACATCAATGGCCTGGCCATGAACCCCGCCGCCCGTGACTACCCCAACGAGTTCATCCAGACCGGTATCTCCACCATCGATGGTCTGAACACCCTGGTCCGCGGCCAGAAGCTGCCCATTTTCTCCGGCTCCGGCCTGCCCCACGCCGCCCTGGCCGCCCAGATCGCCCGTCAGGCCAAGGTGCTGGACGGTGCGTCCAACTTCGCCGTTGTGTTTGCCGCCATCGGCATCACCTTCGAGGAGTCCAACTTCTTCGTGGAGGAGTTCCGCCGCACCGGCGCCATCGACCGCACCGTGCTGTTCACCAACCTGGCCAACGACCCCGCCGTGGAGCGTATCTCCACGCCCCGTATGGCCCTCACCGCCGCCGAGTACCTGGCCTTTGAGAAGGGCATGCACGTGCTGGTCATCCTCACCGATATCACCAACTACGCCGAGGCCCTCCGTGAGGTGTCCGCGGCCAAGAAGGAGGTCCCGGGCCGCCGCGGCTACCCCGGCTACCTGTACACCGACCTGGCCACCATGTACGAGCGCGCCGGCCGCCGTCTGGGCTGCCCCGGCTCCATCACCATGATCCCCATCCTCACCATGCCCGAGGATGACAAGACCCACCCCATCCCCGACCTGACCGGCTATATCACCGAGGGCCAGATCATCCTCTCCCGCGAGCTCTACCGCAAGGGCATCATTCCCCCCGTGGACGTGCTGCCCTCCCTGAGCCGTCTGAAGGACAAGGGCATCGGCGCCGGCAAGACCCGGGAGGACCACTCCGGTACCATGAACCAGCTCTTCGCCGCCTACTCCACCGGCAAGGAGATGAAGGAGCTCATGTCCATCCTGGGCGAGAGCGCCCTCTCTCCCACTGACCTGCTGTACGCCAAGTTCGCCGACCAGTTCGAGAAGCGGTATGTGGCCCAGGGCAACGAGGAGAACCGCTCCATCGAGGAGACCCTGAACCTGGGCTGGGAGCTGCTGAGCATCCTGCCCAAGAGCGAGCTCAAGCGTATCAAGCCGGAGTATATCGACAAGTACCTCCCCAAGAAGGCGGAGTGACGCCATACCGCTCCGCCAGAGCAGACGGAGCGGCAGACCGGCGAATCCGACTTTGAAAGGAGGCGAATCCCTTGCCGGCCATCAATGTAAACCCCACCCGGATGGAGCTCACCCGGCTGAAAACCCGGCTCAAGACCGCCCAGCGGGGCCATAAGCTCCTCAAGGACAAGCGGGACGAGCTGATGAAGCAGTTCCTGGACGTGGTGCGGGAGAACCGCGCCCTGCGGAAAAAGGTGGAGGATGGGCTCATGCGGGCCCACGGGTCCTTCACCGTTGCCTCCGCCCTCATGTCCGCCGAGATGCTGGAGCAGTCCCTGCTGTACCCCAAGCAGAGCGTGGAGCTGGACATGACCTTCCGCAACATCATGTCGGTCAACGTGCCGGAGTACCACTTCAAGACCAAGAGCAGCGACGCCGGGGAGATCTACCCCTACGGCTTCGCCGCCACCTCCGGTGAGCTGGACGACGCGGTGGACGCCCTGGCGGGGGTGTTCCAGGACATGCTCCGCCTGGCCCAGATTGAAAAGACCTCCCAGCTGCTGGCTGAGGAGATCGAGAAGACCCGCCGCCGGGTCAACGCTCTGGAGTACGTGAAGATTCCCCAGATGCAGGAGGCCATCAAGTATATCTCCATGAAGCTGGACGAGAACGAGCGGTCCAACACCATCCGCCTGATGAAGGTGAAGGATATGCTGCTCAAGGAGGCCATCGAGGAGAAGCGCGAGGCCGACGCCCGGGCCGTGGAGGCCTTCGGCGGCCACATGGCACAGCCGGATGAGGTGTGAGTTCTCCACAATCCGGACCTGAAATGTGTAAAAAACACCCGCTGCCTTATGGCAGCGGGTGTTTTTGTGTCTGAAGGCGGTGTCCGGGAGTTACTGAATTTCGATACGGTAGGTGTAGGTTCGCTGCTTTTCCACATTTCTCGGGATTCCGGTGAGCACGTCCGGCTCGTCCACGCCGTAGGTATAGGTCACCCGCACCAGGGCGGTGCCGGACTGGCCGGCCCGGATGGTGCAGGTCTGGGAATTGGCACCGGTCAGGGTCACGTTCCCGGCCCCCTCCACCGCCTCCCAGGAGAAGAGCTGGTAGTTGGTGCCGAACTCGGTAGGGCAGGTAATATTTACCGTGCCGCCGGGGGAGAGGGTGTAGACGCCGTCCGCCGTCTCGGCGGTGGCGCCCAGCTCCACCGCCACCAGAGCCTCCAGAGTGTAGGGGCTGCTGTCAAACTCGGCGTAGATATAGTAGACAGCCTCCACGTCCTTGTTCCAGTACATGACACGGACGGTCAGGTCCTTGTACTCGTTGCGCTCGCCCAGCAGGGGGGTGATGAAGTCGCCGTCGTGCCCGGCGCCGAAGAACAGGTTCCAGCGGTAGCCGCCAAACTCGCTGAGGGAGGCAAAGACCTTGTTATTGACCCAGGAGGCCTCCTGGGTCAGGTCCTTCCGGGTGTACACGTCGCCGGTCATCAGGGCGTCCATGGGCGAGCAGAAGAAGAAGGACTCGTTGCGGTAGAAGCTGTCCACCCACAGCTCGTCCCGGCTCAGCTCCTCGTTGGTCTGGAAGGAGGCGGCAGCGCTGTATGCCGCACCGTCCCGCAGGACGGAGGCCTGGCCCAGGGTGGTTTTCAGACGGCCGTCCGAGGTCTCAAAGCTGCCGTCGGCGTTCCGGTAGAGCCCGGCCATGGCGGAGGGGCCCGCCACAGAGACGGAGACGGCCTCCTGGCCGTACCGCAGCCCCAGGTCCACCTGCTCCATCTGCTGGGGAATCCACACGTGGACGTCCATGTCGCCACGCTTGATGACGCCGTAGATGTTGATGGTGGCTTCGGTCTCCGTGTAGGTCACGGTGGTCTTGGAGCTGACATTCCCGGTACCGGTGTAGTTCAGGCCGTAGCTGAAGAAGGTGGAGGACATGGTCTTGTCATACTCCTCCACCAGGGTCAGATTGTACCCGCCGCTGCAGAGCGCGTCCACATAGGCGTCCACAATGGCCTTATCCGCCTCGGTGCCCTCAAAGCTGCGCACGTTGTACACACCGCTCTGACCGATGTCGTCATAGGTCAGGCCGCCGTTGCAGAACTCCACTAGGTCCTGGATAACCACGCTGTCCGCCGTGACGGCCTGGTTCAGGGGATCCTGCTCCAGAGGCTGGGCCACCAGCACTCTGCCGGAGGAGGGCTTGAGGGTAAAGGTCTGGCGCAGGCTGGGCACCGCCATGCGGGCCACGATGGCGGCGGCCTCACAGCGCTGGATGGTGGCCTGGGGGGAGAAGCTGCCCTGGGCGTCCCGGCCGGTGAGGATACCGGCATTATAAAGGAGGTAGACGCTGTCGGCGTAGCTGGCGGAAGCGGGAACATCGGGGATGGCGCCGGAGGCGATGGAATTGATGGCGCTCAGAGCCGAGCTGTCCAGGGAGGCGGCCAGGATGGAGGCGAACTGAGCACGGGTGGCAATGGCGTCGTACCGGCTGTACTGTCCGGCCTGAATGATGCCGTTGGAGAGGGCGTAGTCCACATAGACCTGGTACCAGGGGGAACTCTGGCCAGACAGGGCCGTGCCGTTATGGTAGATGCTGTGGAGGCGGCAGGCCAGAGCCAGGGTCTCCGCAATGCTGATGTTTCCCGCGGGACTGAAAGTGGTGGCGGAGCTGCCCTTGAACAGGTCCAGCTCGTAGGTGGTGCGGACGCTCTCCTCATACCATACGCCTGCCGCCACGTCGGTAAACTGCCCGGAGGTATAGGAATTTACTTTCTCAAAGTTGCCAAGGCTGGCGGCGGAGGCGGCAGGAATCAGGGTGAGAAGGACTGCCAGAGCCAGCAGGGACGCGCAGAAGGTTCGTTTCATGCACCATCGCTCCTTTGTATCTTAATCTCTGATATGCAGGGGCTTTTGGGAGATATGTCGCTTGGCAGCGAAGAATATGTAAAAATTATACATATATGATATATGTATGTCAAGTACAGAGGATGGAGGGCACGCTGTCAGAACGAAAAATATTGGTGTGAAAAAAAGAAATGAAATTTCAATATGTAACCGAAATGTAACCGACGTATGGTATAGTAGTCTCACAATCGGAAGAGCAAAACACGGTACCGTGTTTTTTTGTCCCTGCAAGGGACAAAAAGGGAATTGGTGACGGAGGGGAGCTCAAGCCGGTGACGAAAGGGCAAACCGGCCGAAAGGCCGGGACGCAAAGCCAGGAGGCTAAAGCGGCACAGGCCGCCATGCCCGTCCGGTTGCCGCAGATTTCATCTTGCCCCATCATTGAAAGGAGAATGAAAGATGCTGGCAAAGAAGACGAAACGCGCCGTTGCAATTCTGATGGCTCTGAGCCTCTGCTTCGGCACCATGGGCACCGCTGCCATGGCGGTGGAGGGAAACCATGTACACAGCGACGCCTGCGGCTATGTAGCGGCGGTGGAGGGCCACGAATGCGGCCATGTCCATGACGGCGCCTGCGGCTATGTGGAAGCAAAAGAAGGAGTCCCCTGCGACATGGAGTGCACTGATACCGACGGTGATGGTGTCGTTGACCATGCGGAGGACTGCGCATACCAGCCTGCCGAGGAGGGTAAGCCCTGCGGCCATGTCCATGATACTGCTACTTGCGGCTATGTTGAGGAGGTAGCAGGTCAGCCCTGCGCGGTGGAGACCGTGGAGGCCCTGATCGCCGCTCTGCCCGAGCCCGAGGCTGTGACGCTTGAGGACGCTGAGACCATTGCCGTCGC
Organism: Pseudoflavonifractor sp.; assembly: GCF_050943825.1. Classification (NCBI taxonomy): domain Bacteria; kingdom Bacillati; phylum Bacillota; class Clostridia; order Eubacteriales; family Oscillospiraceae; genus Pseudoflavonifractor; species Pseudoflavonifractor sp. Next base: position 33,249 of record NZ_JBMNPX010000006.1, on the reverse strand, counting down.
CCGCACTGCCTATGATGAGCTGGATGAAAGCCTGAAGGCCGACGTGTCCAACTATGCCGTCCTGACCGCCGCCGAAGAGGCGCTGGCCGCGCTGGAGGAGGGCGGCGAGGAGCCTGCGGTCCCCGAAATCCCCGAGGAGACCTGCACAGTTAACTACCAGGACACTTCCGCCGGGGTTGAGTATCAGGGATCATTTAATGAAGCGGACGGAGTCTTTGAACTGGTCATTACGATTAAGGACAGCGCAGTTGGCAATGTGGTATTTGACCTGAGCGACATGATGTTAGATACCCTAAACTCCTATGCGGCGGATTATGGGTATTCCAGCTATCCCGTTCTGCCCGGTGATTCAAATATTTTTGAGATCAAAATTGTGAACGAGTCGGGCCATACCTACCAGTATAAGGAAGATAGTTTTGTTCTTGCCACTGCAAATGCTCATGATTATACTCAGAGCAACGTGCTTGGCTATGATGGACAGTTAATTCCTGAGCAGTTTGTTTCGGCAATCTGTCTCTCTCCAAGAGCAATGTATAGTGGACTGTTTGGTGTATCGGGCAGTGCCAAGGTAACAGTAGATATGCTCTTTAACATCTACGATTATCTGGAGCAGAAGGGATATACCGGCGATGACGCATTGACCAGATATGTAGATGACCAGGGGATTACCCCTGACCAGATGGCGACTGCCGGCGTAAATGGAATTTTTACTGTAACTGAGGAAAAACTTGCTTCTCTCAAGACGGCACATCCTGAGTTGGTCCCCTATGTCTATCAGAAGGACAATGGAGACGGTACCTATGACATCCAGCTCAAGTGGCCTGAACCCGAGCTTGCGGCCCGGAGTTACAATGTCTTTTATCAGGACTACTGGTCTTTCGCTTTTGGCGAGGAGGTAGAGCAGCTCGATCCTAACAAAAATACAAGTTTCACTCGAAACCGCGGCATCGGTGATTACACAACAGACACGGCACTCTATAATCAGGCAAACAGCTATCTGAGCGGCGCTCTTTCGGAGGATGAAAACAGCTTCCTCTGTAAGATGGCCTGGGACGGACCTGGTATCGGCAACGGCTATATGAACTATGAGATGTCTTTCTACATGGCTCTGGAGCTGGAGCAGATCGACAGCGACGTGACCGTCAACAAGGTGGACGAGAGCGGAAACGCGCTGGACGGCGCTCAGTTCAAGCTGTACAAGCTGGACGGAGAGAATAAGCTGTACTACACTGAAACCGAGGGCGTTGTGTCCTGGCAGGCGGACGAGACCGCCGCCAAGGTGTTTGAGGGCGGCTCCTTCAATGTGAACCTGCTCTTTGGCACCTACTACCTCACCGAGGTTTCCGCCCCCTCCGGCTATGACGGCCTGAGCGCGGATCTGGAAATTGTGGTGGACGAGACTGCCGAGACAGTGAACGTCACCAATACGAGACAGTACATCCCCGGCCCCAGCTATGACTACTACACCGTCACCGTCAACTACTATGACAAGGACACCGGTGAGAAGATTGCCTCCAGCTATGTCAGCCCCAGCCGGATTGAGGGCAGCCGGTACGATGTGAGCGAGTACGACGCCATCGCCATCGACGGCTACACCTACGACAGCACCAGCGGCGATGCTCTGAGCGGCATTCTCAACAGCAACAAAGTCATCAACGTGTACTATGTGGCTGAGGAGACCGACATCGACGACGGCGACACCCCCACTACCGACCTGCCTGAGGACCCCGGCGAGACCGACATTGATGACGGCGACACTCCCACCACTGACCTGCCTGACGAGGGCGGCGAGGTGGACATTGACGACGGCGAGACGCCCACCGGCAACCTGCCCCAGACCGGCACCATGGCGGACAGCACCATGAGCACCATCGGCATGCTGCTGCTGGCCCTGTCTGTGACCACCGCCGGCGCTGCTGCTGTCCTGTGGCTGAAGAAGGCCCGCGGATAAGCAGAGACCGTATATCTACAGAAAACACAGCAGAAAAAATGCCGCGCACCGAGAGGTGTGCGGCATTTTTGTGCTAAAGGGCGAGAGAAATCGCCTCAGCCTGACATGGGTACGCCATACCCGCCGCAGAAACCGCCGGGACAGGCGGCGCTGCCCATGGCAGTCCCACTGTTGGTCATGATGGTGGGGTCGGCCTGGGCGGTCCAGCCCATACCAGGCATGGCAGGCATTCCGGGGACCTGTGTACCGGGCATGGGAGTCGGGCTGGGGGTGTACATGCTGCCGGGCGCGAAGCTGGTGGCCGGCACACGGTAGGGCCGCTGGCCGGGAAGGTAGAAGGTGACAAATTTCACCGAGAACATGTCACAGACCACAAAGGTCTGGCTGGTCTCCTCATACAGGGTGAGTACACTGCGGCCCACGGCGTAGAGCACACCCTGCTTCCGGGTGATGGCGTTGGTGCCGATGAGAAATTCCACCACCACATACTCACCCAGATTGTCTGCCAGGAACTGCTGGAGCGAGCCCTGCATGGCGGGGGTGTCGAAATTCTCCTCCGGCGGCACCACAAGAGAGCCGCTGTTGTCGGTATTGTTCATGGCCCCGCCTCCGGCGGCGCCGGGATAATACTGTGCCATAGGATAGACCTCCAGATTTAGGTGTCCGCGTAGGCGTCGGTGGGGTTGTAGAAGCAGTGGTCGCCAATGCGGATCGCAAATTCTCCCACCTGGGAGGGGAAGAAGGGACGGCACTCGGGGCTGTACGGGTTGAAAAACCACAGGGCAAAGCCCAGGTTGGTCAGGCGGTTGCCGGCCATGGCCCACTCCGCCACGTCCCAGTGGACCTGCTCCAGGGACATGTTGTAGAGGTTCTGGGCGTTGTACTCGCCGCCCACGGTCTCCATGGCGCAGACGAACTGCCGGGGCTGAAAGACCACCTCCCGGACGGTGTGCAGCCGCCCGTACTCGCCGTATGTAATGTTGACCCGGTTCATCACCACCGAGGCCACCGCCCGCATGCCGTTGAGTCCTTCGCCGCCCGCCTCGCATTTCACAATGCGGGCCAGCAGCTCCAGGTCTGAATATGCCATTGAATGTTCCTCCTGACAGGGCCGGTCAGCCTGCAAGGGTGTGGGAGGCGGACGGAGCGGCGGAGGAATCCAGGTCGTCCAGCCGTACCACCGCGGCGGCCAGCACCAGAATGGAGGCCCACAGGTTGCGCCCGGCCGACTGCCGCCCGGCGCAGCTGGTCTCCGGGGTCAGGTCCCGCCATGCCTGAATGGCCAGACACAGGAAAAAGCCCAGAGAACCCACGGCCAGCACACTGGCCCACCGCCGCACCGGCAGCACCGACGGCACAGCCGCCGCCTCCTCCGTCCTGCCCGCCAGGGCCAGGCGGAGCTGGCACCGCTGGGTGAGGGAGGCGCTGAGGGAGAACAGCAGGGAACAGAGCAGCACCAGCAGAAAGACCACCGCCCCGTCGGCGTCTGAGCGCTGCCGCTCCAGCTTCGCTCTGTCCGTCTCTTCCATCGACCCGACCTCCTCTCATCCGGCAGGCTCCGCCCGCCTCCGCAGTATCCTATGCGCAGTCGAGCGGAAATGTCACATGCCGCCGAAGGCACGGGCCAGTTCAGCCGCAGCCTTTGGAGCGTCGGCCACGTCCAGTCCGGCAAAGCCCAGCACCAGGGAGCCGGGCAGGGGGGAGGTGCCCCGGCAGTACTCCCCCAAGGTGCGCACCCGGTAGCCCGCCGCCGCCGCCCGGGCGGCCAGGTCGTTCTCATCCCGGCCCGGCAGGGTGAGTAGCAGGTGGAGCCCCGCGCCCGCACCCGACACCCTGCCCTGGGGGAAGGCCTCCTTCAGTGCGGCGGTGAGGGCGGCGCACCGGGCACGGTACAGGCTGCCTGCCCGGCGCAGATGCCGCCCGTACTGCCCGGAGGACAGGAAGCGGCAGAGCACCTGCTGCTCAAACCGGGACACTGTGGACGCGCCGTGGGCAAAACGGGCCTTGTACACGTCCAGCAGTGCCTCGGGCAGGATGAGGTAGGCGGCGCGGATGGAGGGGGCCAGAGTGCGGCTGAAGGTGCCGGTGTACACCACCCGGCCGCCGGTATCCATGCCCTGCATGGCGGGGATGGGCCGGGAGGCGTAGCGGAATTCGCTGTCGTAGTCGTCCTCAATGAGATAGCGATGGGGGGCGGCGTAGGCCCAGCGGAGCAGCTCGGTCCGCCGTCCGGCGGGCATGGCTGCGCCGGTGGGGAACTGGTGGGAAGGGGTCACGTAGGCCACCCCTGCTCCGGACTCCGCCAGTGCATCGGGCACCATGCCCTGCCTGTCCACCGGAACGGGGACGGCGGAGCGGCCCAGATTCTCCAGGGTGCGGTAGGCAGCGTTATACCCCGGGTCCTCCAGGGCCACGGCGACAGCCGGGTCAAAGAGCTGGAAGAGCACGCTGAGCAGGTATTCCATGCCCGCGCCCACCACAACCTGTTCGCTGCGGCACCGCACGCCCCGGCAGGACTGGAGAAAGTCGCACAGGGCCTCTCGCAGGGGCAAATCTCCCTGGGGGTCTCCTCGCTGGAGCAGCTCCGGGTCCTTCAGGGCCTCACGGGTCAGGCTGGCCCAAACCGAGGAGGGAAAGATGTGGGTGTCAACGGCAGCGGTGGAAAACACGTCGCTGAGGGCGGGCGCCGCCGGAGGGGGCGCAGGGGTAGAAGACTGAGTGACAGAGGCCGCCGGGGCGTCCAGAGGCAGCAGAGAGCACACCCGGTACCCGCTCCGGGGCTGGGATTGCAGGTATCCCTCGGCCACCAGCATGCCGTAGGCGGTCTCCACCGTGGACAGGCTCACCCCCAACTGGGCGCACAGCTGCCGCTTGGAGGGGGCCCGCTCTCCGGCGGCCAGGCGACCGGTGCGGATCTCCTCCACCATGCGGCGGTAGATCTGCTCGTAGAGGGGGAGCGCGCCCTCCTCCGGCACGAAGAAGAATGTGGACATACCATCGCCTCCAAACTGACCTGATAAAAAATAATAAAACTGGATATTTTAAAGATACCAGTTGCGTGTATAATACAGCACAAGAGAACAGAAGTCAATCTCAGGAGGGAAGCGTTATGATTCTCAATTCCAGAAACACAAGGGACGAAAAGCTGATGTTTGCCATTATGGCAGGCCTGATGGCCGCACTGGTGGCGGTGGGCTCCGCCCTGCGGATCACCCTGCCCGTGAACGTGGGCACCACGTCCTTCCACCTGGGCAATATCATGTGCGCCCTGTCGGGCATTTTCCTGGGCCCGGTGGGAGGCGGCCTGGCGGCGGGAATCGGCTCTGCCATCTATGATATGACCAACCCGCTGTACATCTCCGAGTGCTGGATTACCTTCCTCACCAAGGGGGCCTACGGTCTGGCGGTGGGCCTTATCGCCTGGAGCGGCCACCGCCGCGGGGAGAAGTACGGTTGGAACCTGGCGGGCACGGTGACCGGTGCGGTGGTGTACGCGGCGCTGTACCTGTTCAAGGGCTTTGCCTGGGACGGCCTGCTGCTGGGCGGCCTTCAGGTGGGCCCCGCCCTGGCGGCCCTGGTGCCCAAGCTGCCCGCCACCACCTTCAACGCCGTTGTCGCCATTGTGTGCGCTCCGGCTCTGGCCGCCGCCGTGATGAAGGCCCGGCACAGCGTGGGCACTGCCCGGGGATAATTCGGAAAAGAAAAAGTGCTGTCCCGTATCGGGACAGCACTTTTTGCGTATTTAACCGGAAACCGGCTGCTCCACCCGGTGGGCCAGCCGGACCTTCAGCTCCAGCTCGCCGGGGGCGTAGCCCATAGCGGTCATCATCTTCCGCAGGTCAACGACTTTGGCGTGGCTGGAGCTGTTGACCTCCACATTCACACCGGCCTTGGGTACCCAGGCAGTCTTGGAGGAGTCCCGCTTGCAGTCGAACAGGGAAGATAGGTCGTAGATGGCGGGGGCATTCTGGACGGCGCGGAACTGCTCCGGGTTCCGCTCGTAGAGAATGTCCAGCACCTGGGTGAGCATAGCGCTGTACTTGGAGACGGCCGCCTCATGGCCGAAGAGACGGAAGGCCTCCAGCTTGGAGTTGTTCCAGCCGGGCAGCTTCTTCACCGCATCAAACACAATGGGTTCATCCACCTTGTGGTAGGCGGCTACATCGTCCAGCCGGTTCTGGTAGCGTACACCTCTGCCCGTGCCGCCGTTGGCGGAGATGAGACGGCTGGGAGCGGCCTCCACCTCAGCGGTGGTGGTGGCGGAGAAGTTGAGGATGTTCTCCAGCAGCTTCAGGTCCTCCTGAGTGAGGGCGCCGTCGCCGGTGGCCACAGCGGCCCGGAAGCTCTCCATAAAGTCGGTGATTCGGTTCACGTCGGCGGAGCCGTCCAGTCCCCACTGCTCGAAGAGCTCCTGGAGCAGGGGGGTGGTCTCCTCCATATCCTCGTCCAGCTCATCGTCAGAGAGTAGGGCTGCGTACCGCTCCGGCTGGGCCAGCTGGTTGAAAAACGCGGGTGTCAGCTGGCTGATGCTGCGGACTACAAAGTTGTAGACCTCCTCATAGGACAGCTGGAGGCAGAGCACGGCGAAGAGCAGCCGCTTCTCGTGGTCCTGGTCAAGCCGCTCACCGCTGTGAATGCGCTGGAGCAGGAGAAAGGCGTTGAGCAGCCGTTTGATGCCCCGGGGGTTGTAGCCGATGGAGGTGCGGATGAGGGACACGTAGGGGGCGGCGTCAGCTACCGGCAGGTGCATCTGCTCCATGGCGGCCCGGACGAATTTCTCAATATCGTAGTGGGCAACGGGCATCTTGAAGGGCACCTGAATGATCTTGTCGAAAAAGCTGCGGCCCTTGTCACGGTCCAGACTCTCGCCGTACTTCTGCCGGATGCCCTGGGAGACCACCGAGTAGTCGATGGCCAGGAGGAACACGCACCTGTCGCAGTCCAGGAAGAGCTTGAGTACCTCCAGAAGCTCTACCGCCCGAGCGGGCTCCAGACGGTCCAGGTCGTCCACGAAGATGACCACCCGGTCCTTCTTCTGCTCCTTCAGGGCCTGCTTCACGCAGTCCTGGAACCGGGTCTTCAGGGTGGAGATAGCCTCGGTCACGTCCTCCTCGCCGGAGCTCATGGCAGACTCAGCCGCGCCCGCCACGTCCAGGCCAGTCATTGTGCTGGCCGCCGACAGGCCTACACGGAACAGCACGCCTCCAAGGGTGCGCAGGGAGCTTTTGATGGAGTCGGCCTGGACGCCCTTGAGGCCCAGAGAGGCCGTCAGCCGGGACACCAGCAGCAGGGGCAGCCGGTCCCCAAGATTGAACTGGGAAAACTGCCAGGTGTTGAACCAGACAGGGAGCACCTTGTCCTCCAGCTCCTCCCGGATGAGCATCATGAAGCTGGTCTTGCCGCTGCCCCAGTCGCCCTGGACTGCTACGGTCATGGGTGTGTCGCACTCCAGAATAAAGCTGCTCAGGCCCTTGATATATTTCTCCACGTCAAAGATATCTTCACTGCGCCCGTTGAGGGGCTTGTCTGTAAAGCCTGCCATGTCCCTTCCTCCCGAACTTACAAAAATAGACGGTATTCGCTGCTATTTTCCATCATAGCAGAGTGGGGGAGGGATGGCAAGAAGGGAATAAAAAGACGGAGCGGCAGCTCCAAAAGAAGCCGCCGCTCAGAGACTGAAAAGGTATTTATTTCTGCCAGCCGCCGCCGAACTCCAGCAGGGTGAGCTGCTTGTTCCGCTCGTCGGTCCAGTTGATGGCCCACTGGGTGGCGAAGAGCAGCAACTGATTGCCCTTGTAGTCCTCCACCAGCTTCACGCCGTCGCCCAGAATCAGGTCCTCCTCCTTCACCGGCTCGCCGTCCTCGGTCTCGATCCAGCGGAGGTACTCGTAGGGCAGGCCCTCCATGTAGAGGTCCACGTTGTACTCGTTCTTCAGCCGGTACTCCAGCACGTCGAACTGAAGGGTACCCACCACACCCACAATGACCTCCTCCATGCCGGAGTAGGGGGTCTTGAAGATCTGGATGGCGCCCTCCTGGGCGATCTGTTCCATGCCCTTGAGGAACTGCTTGCGCTTCATGGTGTCCAGGCTGCGCACCCGGCGGAAGTGCTCGGGGGCGAAGGTGGGGATGGGGTCAAACTTGAACTTCTTCCCCGGGGCGCACAGGGTGTCGCCGATGGAGAAGATGCCCGGATCGAACACGCCGATGATATCGCCGGCGTAGGCCTCCTCGATGATCTCGCGCTCGGCGGCCATCAGCTGCTGAGGCCGGGAGAGACGGATCTTCTTGCCGCCCTGGACGTGGTAGACCTCCTTGTCCGCCTCGAACTTGCCGGACACGATGCGCATGAAGGCGATCCGGTCCCGGTGGGCCTTGTTCATGTTGGCCTGGATCTTGAATACAAAGGCGGAGAAATTGTCGTCCAGGGAGTCGATGAGGGTGTCCCCAGCGGTGCGGGGCAGGGGCGCGGTGGTCATGCGGAGGAAGTGCTCCAGGAAGGGCTCCACGCCGAAGTTGGTCAGGGCAGAGCCGAAGAACACGGGGGACAGCTTGCCGTGGCGCACCCGGTCCAGGTCAAACTCGGCGGCGGCGCCGTCCAGCAGCTCGATTTCGTCGGTGAGCTGCTGATGGAGCCGGGGGGTGATGAGGTCGTCCAGGTTGGGGTCGCCCAGCTCCACCTCGGTGGCAGTGGCAGCCTTGGCGCCGCCGTTGGAGGTGAAGTGGATAATCTTTTTGCTGTCCCGGTCATACACGCCCTTGAAGTCCTTGCCGCAGCCGATGGGCCAGTTGACGGGGTAGGTCTCAATGCCCAGCTCCTTCTCCAGCTCTTCCAGCAGCTCGAAGGAGTCCCGGGCCTCACGGTCCATCTTGTTGATAAAGGTGAAGATGGGGATGTCCCGCATGGCGCACACCTTGAACAGCTTCCGGGTCTGGGCCTCCACGCCCTTGGCGGCGTCGATGACCATCACGGCGGAGTCGGCGGCCATGAGGGTGCGGTAGGTGTCCTCGGAGAAATCCTGGTGGCCGGGGGTGTCCAGAATGTTGATGCAGAAGCCCTCATACTGGAACTGCATCACCGAGGAGGTGACGGAAATACCGCGCTGCTTCTCGATCTCCATCCAGTCGGAGGTGGCGGCGCGGCTGTTCTTCTTGCCCTTGACCACGCCGGCCTGGGCGATGGCGCCTCCGTACAGGAGGAACTTCTCGGTCAGGGTGGTCTTACCGGCGTCGGGGTGGGAGATGATGGCGAATGTGCGGCGGCGGGAAATTTCGGATTCGTATTTCGACATATATGCAAACCTCTTTACAGTTTTATCACAGCACACAGGGGAAAGGGCTTGTCAGGGGGGACACATGGCCGCCAGTGCGGCGGGGATATCGGCAAAGGCATGGACGGCGGGCACGCCCTCAATGGGGCCGCCGAAGCCGTAGGCCGCGTGGAGGAAGGGCACCCCGGCTTCCTGAGCGGAGGTGCAGTCCAGCAGGGTGTCTCCCACGTAGACGGGGCGCTCCAGGCCGTACTGCCGGGCCACCAGGGCGATGTTGTGGCTCTTGGGCTGGCCGGTGCGGCCCGCGCACTCAAAGCCGGTGAAATAGCGCTCCAGCTTGTGGGCGGCGTAGAAGGTCTGGATATACCCGTCCTGGCAGTTGCTTACAACAAAGAGCTTTGCCCGGGCGGAGAGGGCGGCCAGAGTCTCCTCCACAGCCGGGTAGAGCACGCCGCCGTAGGTGCGCAGCAGGGCACACTCAGCTTCCTCATGCTCCTGAAGCAGCAGGGCACGGGTAGCCTCGTCCTCCACGGGAAAAATCTTCCGGGCAATGTCCGGCATCATCAGTCCCATGGTGGCTGCTACCTCCGCCTCTGTCACCAGAGGGCGGGCAATCTCAGGGTGGCGGCGCAGCACCACGTTCCACCCCTCGCAGATGCGCACGGTGGCATTCCAGAGCGTGCCGTCCAGGTCAAACAAAACGCCGTCAAACATGGCGGGAAATCCTCCCTATCAAGGAAATAGAGAACATCACAAATTCAGCAGACATTACTTTATCCTATTTCCGCCCCAGTGTCAACAAAGAACGGGGGTAGGCGGAGGTTTTGCAGAAATTTTCGTGCAAAATTCAACCGGAGCGGAGAGATGGAGGTGCAGCCGGAGGCAAAACGCCCGGTCTGGTGCTGGAATCTGCGGGGAGAGCATGATAAAATAATAAAATCAAACAGCGGCCCCGGCGCCGGGGAGACGGAGGGAAACAGGATGATTTCCATTGCTATTGTAGAGGACGAGGAGATCTTTTCCAAACAAATGCTGGAGTATGTGCACCGCTTCGGGGCCGAGACCCACCAGCCGGTCCAGGCCCAGGTGTTCGGCGACGGCGCCACCTTCCTGGACGAATACGACGGAAGCTTCCAGATCATCTTTATGGATATCGTCATGCCACACATGGATGGGCTGGACGCGGCCAGGCGCCTGCGGGAGGTGGACCAGAACGTGTGCCTCATCTTCCTCACCAGCATGGCCCAGTACGCCATCCGGGGCTATGAGGTGTCCGCCCTGGACTTTGTCATCAAGCCCCTGGCCTACGACCTGTTCAAAATCAAGCTGGAGAAGGCCATCGCCCACATCAAGGTGGACGAGAGCTTCCATATTCCCGTGTCCAACGGCATCAAGACTGTCCGGTTTTCCCAGATTCGGTATGTGGAGAGCAGCAAACACTACCTCTATTTCCACACCGACGCCGATACCTACCGGATGCGGGGTTCCATGCGGGACATCACCGCCACATTCCTTTCAAACGGCTTTGCCGCCGCCAGCGGTTCCCTGCTGCTCAACCTGTCCTATGTGGAACAGGCGTCGGGCAGCGAGGTAACCGTGGCAGGGGAGCACTTCTCTGTGGCCCGGACCTATAAAAACGACTTCTGGAACCGGCTGACCGTGTACATGAGCGGAGGGATTTTGAAATGATGGGGGAGGGCCTGTTTCAGATCACCCTAAACCACGGCTACATCCTCCAGATTCTGGCGGCAGAGATGCTGTTCGTCTGGGGGCTGAAGCGGCGGCAGGGATTTGTGCTGCGCTTTCTTCTGGGCGTGACGGTATACGGCGGGGCGTCCATCGTCCTGACCAACCTGATCGCCAGGTATGTGGTGGGGTTTTACTCCCTGACCATCTTTCTCCTGTCCCTGCTGCTGTGGAAGTTCTGCTGCCGGGAGCGGTTCCGGGACATCCTGTTCTGCTGTGTGGGTGCCCAGCTGACCCAGAACCTGGCCCACAACGTGGAAAACCTGATCTACCGTCCCTTTGCCCAGTACTTCAACATGGTGGGGTGGTGCTGCCTGTCGGTGACGGTGACGGTCATCGTATACGCCATATGCTACCGGCTCTTTGCCCGGCGGCTGCGGGGCTGTGACGGCTTCGCACTGGAGGACAGGTATGTCTACATCATCTCCATCGCCGCGGCCATTTTTACCTACGCCATGCAGGCCATCCAGCAGAATTACGGCATTGACGCCCTGTGGATCACCCGTCCGCCCCTGATTTTCTGCTGCATTGCGGGCCTGTGCGTGCAGTTCGGCCTGCTCACGCTGAAGAGCGAGCAGGAGGGACGGCAGCTGCTGGAGCGGATTATCCAGCAGGAGCAGCGGCAGTATGAGATCACCCGGAGCAGCATGGACCTCATCAACATGAAGGCCCACGATTTGAAGCACCAGATTACCCTCATGAAGGCCACCGGCCGGTGCGACGGCGCGGAGCTGGAGGAGATCGAGTCGGCCATCGCCCAGTACGCCAGCAGCAGCAACACGGGCTGCAAGCCCCTGGACGCCATTCTGACGGAAAAGCAGCTGCTGTGCCGCACCTGCGGCATCGAGGCGGCGGTAATGGCCCAGGGGGAGTCGCTGGCCTTTCTCCAGCCGGCGGATATCGCCTCCCTGTTCGGCAACCTGCTGGACAACGCCATCGAGTACGAGCGGACGGTGGAGCCGGTTTCCCGGCGCTGTATCTCTCTGAACGTGGCGGAGAAGAACGGCTTCGTGTGCATCCGGGTGGAGAACTACTGCCCCACCAGGCCGGAGATGTACAACGGCCTGCCCGTCACCTCCAAGGCCGACAAGACCCGCCACGGTTTCGGCCTGCGCAGCGTGCAGTACATCACGGAGAAGTACGGCGGCACCATGCACATCGGCACCGAGGGGGACCTGTTTTTGGTCAGCCTGCTGATTCCGGTGCCCCGGGCGTCCGGCGGCTGACGGACGACGGATTTGCCAGAAAACCTGACGGATTTGTCAAAGTGCCCGCACACGGCTCCTTTTCTGCTATTACTATTGACAGTGAAACCCGGCCGGGACGGGGCGCCACGTCCGGCGGGTTGGGCAAAATGAAAAAGCAGGAGGAGAACAACGATGAAGAGGAAAGGGGCAACCCTCCAGCGGACCGCAATTGCGGTACTCAGCATTCTCTTGGCAGTGTCCATCGGCGTGACGGCCGGAGCCACGTCCTACCGCACACTGATCTGCAACGCCATCGGCGGCGAGATGTATCGCCTGGAGGGCGGAGACGACAGCGATACCATTCAGCTCTATGAGACCAACGGCATGACCCTGGAGGAGTGGAAGACCGCCGCCGACCAGCTGGTGGAGGAGATCGCGGCGGAAGGCATGGTCCTTCTGAAGAACGAGGGCCAGGTGCTGCCCCTGGACAGCGGCATGAAGCTGTCCCTGTTCAGCCGGTCCTCCGTGGACCTGGTGCTGGGCGGTACCGGCGCCGGCGGCATTGACGAGAGCAAGGCCGTGGACCTGCGTACTGCTCTGGAGGGCGTGGGCTTTACCGTCAACCCCACCCTGTGGGACTTCTACAAGGGCTACGACGGCAAGGACGGCTATACCCGCAGCAACGGAACCTATAACGGCACTAAGCCCGAGGACCTCTACGTGGCCGAGGTGCCCGTCAATGAGTACACCGACGCGGTGCGGGATTCCTACAAGGATTACAGCGACGCGGCCGTGGTGGTCATCTCCCGGGTAGGCGGCGAGGGCTCCGACATGCCCACCGGCGACTTCGGCGACGGCACCAAATACCTGGCCCTTCAGGAGCAGGAGAAGGACCTGCTGATGGAGCTTCAGGAGAGCGGCGAGTTTGATAAGGTTATCGTCCTCATCAACAGCTCCAACGCCATGGAGCTGGGGTGGCTGGACCACGAGGAGTACGGCATTGACGCCTGCCTGTGGGTGGGCGGCGTGGGGCAGAGCGGCGCCCGGGCCATTGCCGGCGCTCTGGCCGGCACGGTGAACCCCTCCGGCCGCCTGGTGGACACCTATGCCGCCGACTCCCTCTCCGCCCCCGCCATGCAGAACTTCGGTGACTACACCTACACCAACGCCGCCGACGTGGAGGCTGCCGGTGTGGCCGTGGGCACCAAGTACGTGGTGTACGCCGAGGGCATCTATGTGGGCTACCGGTACTACGAGACCCGCTATGCCGACAGCGTGCTGGACCCCATGGGCACCAACGCCGCCTCTTCCGCCGGCGCCTTTGTGGGCGACACCTGGAACTACACCGACGAGGTGTGCTATCCCTTTGGCTACGGCCTGAGCTACGGCGCTGAGGATGGCAAGCCCTTTGTCCAGGAGCTGGTGTCCGCCGAGATGGGGGAGGACGGCCTGACCGTCACCGTCCGCGTGACCAACACCGGCACCGCCGCCGGCAAGGACGTGGTGCAGCTCTACGCCCAGCAGCCCTATACCGCCGGCGGCATTGAGAAGTCCGCCATCCAGCTCATTGGCTTTGAGAAGACCGGCGTGCTGGAGCCCGGCGCCTCTGAGACGGTGACCATCACCGCCGACAAGTATGACTTTGCCTCCTATGACTACAAGAACGACAAGACCTTTGTGCTGGACAGCGGCAGCTACTACTTTGCCGTGGGCGACAGCGCCCACGATGCCCTGAACAACGTGCTGGCCGCCCAGGGCAAGACCGTGGACGACGGCATGGACTACAACGGCAGCGCCGCCCTGGTCTACACCTGGAGCAACCCCTCCAAGGAGCTGCTCAGCCAGTCCTACAGCGGCAATGAGATCACCAACCGGTTTGACAGCGCCGACCTGGAGTACTACGGCCAGGACGTGGCGTACCTGACCCGCAGCGACTGGAACACCTTCCCCGAGAGCTATGACAGCCTGACCGCCACCGATGAGATGATTTACGACATGAACGGCGTAAACAACTATAAGAGCAGCGGCGGCGACCTGTCTCAGTTCCAGTTCGGCGTGGACTCCCAGATGACCATCGCCAAGATGGTGGGTGTGCCTCTGGACGATGACGAGCAGTGGGACAAGATCCTCAACCAGCTGACCATGGAGGAGATGGCTGACATCGTCACCCGTGCCGCCCGTTCCCCCATTCCCTCCATCGGCTACCCCGCCATGGCCATGAATGACGGCCCCCAGGGCGTCAACCGGAAGTACACTGAGGACGGCACCTCCGCCACCGGCTACTGCGGCGCTGTGGTCCGGGCCTCCACCTTCAACCGTGAGCTCATCCGCCGCATGGGCGAGGCCATGGGCGAGGACTGGCTGCGCACCGACACCGAGGGCGCCTACACCCCCGCCGTCAACACCCACCGCACCCCCTACGCGGGCCGCAACTTTGAGTATTACTCCGAGGACGGCTTCCTGGCCGGTGAGCTGGCCTACGAGGAGGTCATGGGCATGCAGTCCAAGGGCGCCATCTGCTACATCAAGCACTTCGCCCTCAACGACCAGGAGACCAACCGTACCGGCATCTGCACCTTCTCCAATGAGCAGGCCATCCGTGAGATCTACCTGAAGGCCTTTGAGAAGTCCTTCACCGAGGGCGCCTCCAAGGGCACCATGGGCGCCTTCAACCGCATCGGCTGCGTCTGGGCCGGCGCCTATGCCGGACTGATGACCGACATCGTCCGCACCGAGTGGGGCTCCACCGCCATCATCATCACCGATATCGCCATCAACACCGCCTATCAGCACATTGAGACCGCCCTGGCCGCCGGCGGCAACATGTGGGCCACCTCCGGCAGCTCCTTCTACAACTGGCTGGTGACCGCCGCCCCCAACGACGCCGCCGCCGTGGGGAAGATGCGGGAGTCCTGCAAGATCATCCTCTACAACGTGGCCAGCAGCTCCGGCATGAACGGCCTGTCCCCCACGGGACACGTGGTGCGGGTCACTCCCTACTGGGAGACTGCCGCCTATGCGGTGATTGCCGTGCTGGCTGTCCTGGACCTGGCCGCCATCGGCTTCATGGTCTATGGAAACGTGAAAGCGAGAAAGACTGAGGTGGAAAAATGAAGAAGAACGCATTTTTTGTCGCCGAACTGGTGTCTGTGATTGTGCTGATTGCGTCCGCCGTGGTCTACGCCATGGCCGACGCCCGTGAGAACTCGCCCCTCATCATCGGTCTGCTGGCCGTGGCCGCTGTGGTGGGCGTGGTGCTGCTGGTCAAGCATTTCCCCTACGGAGAGTATATTCCCTTTGTCCTGAGCCTTGTCAGCGTGGTTGTGTTCATTCCGCTGGCCTTTGATGAGGTTGGCGACGTGCTGTCCAAAATCAACATGAACGGCCTGAGTACCTCCTGGATCGCCAGCGCGGTGCTGATTGTGCTGAGCATGGTGTGCACCGGCGTCTCCACCGCGGTTGCAGCGAAGGACTGATGGAGGTCGTTCCCTTGTGTGAGCATCGTCTTGTAACATGGAAAGAGCCCAGGGCCGTCTGCCTGCTGGCCACGGCGCTTATCGCCCTGGTGGCGGCGGTGGATATCGTGCGCTATGCCCTGCTGGGCAGCGCCCTGCCTCTGGCCAACCTGTGCCTGATTGAGGTGCTGCTGCTCCTCCTGTGCCTGCTCTCCTGGCAGAGCCGTCTGCCAGCTCTGCTGCTGGCAGTGGCTGTGCCGGCGCTGATGCTGGGCATTACCACCAACTATCTGGAGACCACCCTCTTCAACCTGGGCTTCTTCGTCCAGGCCGGAGTCGCCCTGATTGCCGCCGTGGCGGGCACGGTGCTCCAGCTCCGCCAGAAGACCCCGCCCCGCCGTCCGAACATCTGGACGGCGGCGGTTCTGGTGGCGGTTCTGGTGGGCAGCCTGGCCTTCTGGCAGGGCAGCGCGGCGGCCAGCCGGGCGGTACAGACCGCCGGACGGGATATCTGGGCGGTGCCGGACCGTTTTTCCCAGCCCTGTGAGCAGAGGGGAACGGTGGAGAAGCTGACCTACCAGACCAAGGCCTATGCCACCGACCAGCGGGAGGTGGAGAAGACCGCTTATGTCTATCTGCCCGCCGGGTATGACCCGGAGGAGCAGTACAACATCCTCTATCTGCTCCACGGCACCGGCGATGACGAGCGGGCCTGGCTGCTGGAGCACAGCGAGAACAAGGACATGGTGGACCAGCTCATCGCCCAGGGAGTCATTGAGCCCCTCATCATCGTCACCCCCACCTTTTATGTGGAGGACGACTGTTCCGACAACCTGGACGCGCTGACCTACTCCTTTGTTCAGGAACTGCGGGAGGACCTGATGCCCGCTGTGGAGAGCCGCTACGCCACCTACGCCCCCACCTGCGATGCGCAGGGCTTTGCCGAGAGCCGGGACCACCGGGCCTTTGCCGGACTGTCCCGGGGCGCGGTGACCACCTATCACTCGGCCATGTGCAACAGCCTGGATTACTTCTCCTGGTTCGGCACCTTCAGCGGCAGCCGCACCGGCGCCGACTACTTCCGGGAGACCCTCCAGTCTGAGGCCTTTGGGGACTATCCCATCCACTACCTCTATGTCTCCAGCGGCACACTGGACTTTGCACTCCCCGGGCAGATCCAGGACTACGATGCCCTGCTGGAGATGGAGCCCCGGCTCACGGAGGGCGTCAACACAAACTTTGATGTGTTCCCCATGCAGTCCCACTCCTGGGAGAACTGGCACCTGGCCCTGTACAACTTCCTGCAGAAGGTATTTTGAAAAAAGCGGACCCCGGCCTGCCGAAAGGCAGGCCGGGGTCCGCTTCGCTTATTTCTTTTCAATGAGGGCCCGGAGGGACTCCGGGGTCATGCCGGTGTAGACGGTGCCGTCCCACCGGACGCAGGGGCCCTTGCCGCAATTTTTCATGCAGCCGCCGGTCTGGAGCCGGAAGCCTGCCGCGGCCACGCCGCCGGGTTCCACACCGTACTCCCTGGACAGAAAGTCCAGCAGCTCCCGCCGCCGGGAGCAGGAGGGACCCTGACACACCGTCAGGCTGTGCCGCACCGACTCGGTTTTAATAGAGGGGTAGCGCTTGAGCACCGCCGGAAGAAAGGACTCCCGGAAGCCCAGTACCTGGGCAATCTCCTCCAGGGCGTGCTGGGGGATGACGCCGCCGTACAGCGTCTGAGTCTCCCGTAACAGCTGAACCAGCTCGTTCTGGTCGCTGGCCGCGCCCCGGCCTTGATAAAAGGACAGAATCTGGGCAAATTCCTCCTGATGCATAAAAAACGCCTCCTTGCAGAAAAAAAGAGACACGACCCAAGTCGTGTCTCTTTCTATGTGGTGGACGATATAGGATTCGAACCTATGACCTCCCGCACGTCAAGCGGATGCTCGTACCAGCTGAGCTAATCGTCCAAAGGGCAAAATCTATTATATCCATGAGGGTGCCCTTTGTCAACTCTTTTTTCAAAAAAATTTTAAAATAATAGGCGAGGGGGCGAGAAAGCAGGGAGGGTATGCAGAAAGGGGAAATCCTGTTATACTTGAGGAGAGTTTAAGGCCGCCTGAGGCGGAAGGAGGAACAATACCATGATATATGAGCGATTTGGCAGAGCGGAGATCTGTCCTGCCCTGCCGGAGGGGGCGACAGAGATCTCTCTGACGTCCTATGCCAGAACAGATATTGGCGCTCTGGCGGACGGAGCGCGCTGGGGTGTGCTGATTCTGCCCGGCGGCGGCTACCGGCTGACCGCAGACAGCGAGGCCGAGCCGGTGGCCCTGGATTTCCTCCACGGCGGGGTGCAGGCCTTTGTGCTGCGTTACAGCGTGGAGCCTGACCAGTGGCCCCAGGCATTCCTGGAGGCTGCCGCGGCCTTGGCCTTTATCCGCCGGAATGCGGCCAAGTACGGCATCCGCCCTGACCGCATTGCGGTATGCGGCTTTTCTGCCGGCGGGCACCTGGCGGGCTGCCTGGCCAACCTGTGGGCCGACCCCATCATCGGCGATAAGCTGGGCCTGACCCCTGAGGAGGTGCGGCCCGACGCAGCCATCCTCAGCTACCCGGTGATCTCGGCGGGGGAGTGGGGAAAGCACAGGAGCTTCATGCGTCTGACCGGACGGGAGGAGCTTTCCCCTGAGCTGGAGAAGCTGTCCCTAGAGAAGAGTGTCACGGCGGGCAATCCGCCCACCTTCCTCTGGACAACCGACACCGACCGCACCGTGCCAGCGGAGAACACCCTGCTCTACGCTTGGGCCCTGCGGCGGCAGGGGGTGCCTCTGGAGCTCCACTACTACGGCCACGGCCCCCACGCCATGGCCACCGCCACAAGCGAGGCGGCGGGCGATCCGGGCTGGCAGGACGAGCAGGCGGCCACCTGGCTGCCCCTGTGCGTCCGCTGGCTGCATCGGGAGACCTGGCGGAACAAGGACTGAGGGGGAACGGACATGGAACAGAAGACGGCGCTGATCACCGGCGCATCCCGGGGCATCGGCGCGGCCACGGCCCGGCGGCTGGCCCGGGCGGGGTATGCCGTGGCGGTGAACTACTGCAATAGTGAGGACAGAGCCCTTGCCCTGGTGAAGGAGCTGCAGGCGGAAGGACATACCGCAATGGCGGTGCGTGCCGACGTATCCGACCCGGAACAGGTGCGGGCTATGGTTGACAATGTGTTGGATAAATTTTGTCAACTTGACATTCTGGTATGCAATGTTGGAAGGAGTTGGGTGGGCCTGCTGGGGGATATGACCGCGGAGGAGTGGCGGGAATTGTTCTCCGTCAACCTGGACAGCGTATTTTACTGCTGTAAAGCGGTGCTGCCCCATATGATTCACCGGAAAAAGGGCAAAATTATCACCATTTCCTCCATGTGGGGCCAGGTGGGCGCCTCCTGCGAGGCGGCCTACTCCGCCTCCAAGGCGGGGGTCATCGGCCTGACAAAGGCCCTGGCCAAGGAGCTTGGACCCTCCGGAATCGCCGTAAATTGCGTGGCGCCGGGGATAATCGACACGGAAATGAACAAAAATCTCACTGACGAGGATCTGGACGCCCTCCGGGAGGAGACGCCTCTGGAGCGCATCGGCAAAGCGGAGGATGTGGCGGAAAGTGTGCTCTTTTTGGCGTCGGAAGGGGCGGATTTCATCACCGGACAGGTGCTTTGTCCCAACGGCGGGCTGATTATCTGACCGGCAGAAACGGCCTGAGAAACCGGGAAAAAAGAGACATTCGTACAAAGCGCCGAGAGAGGGAAGCGCAGAAAGACCTCCTGTTGTGCAAGAATGAGGTTGACAATTCCGGAGTCGAAGATTATAATTGTCAACAACCTTAAAGGAGGTAAATGAAATGAAGAAGTTTCGTGTTCTCTCTCTTGTAATGGCCTCCGCGCTGTGCCTCTCCATGCTCGCCGGCTGCGGAAACGACTCCACCGGCGGCGACACCACCGGTGACAACACCCCCGCTCCCAGCACCAGCACCGGCAGCACCGGTGAGACTTCCGGCACCATCAAGATCGGCGGCATCGGCCCCCTGACCGGCGACGCCGCTGTCTACGGCCTGGCCACCAAGCAGGGCGCTGAGATCGCCATTCAGGAGATCAACGCGCTGGGCGGCCTGCAGTTCTCCCTGGACTTCCAGGACGACGAGGGCGACACCGAGAAGGCTGTCAACGCCTATAATAACCTGAAGGACAACAACACCCAGATCATCTACGGCTGCACCACCACCAACCCCTGCATCTCCGTGGCGGGCGAGACCTACGCCGACCGCTACTTCCAGCTGACCCCCTCTGCCTCCTCCACCAAGGTGACTGAGGGCCGTGACAACGTGTTCCAGGTCTGCTTCACTGACCCCAACCAGGGCAAGACCGCTGCCAACTACATCAAGGACAACAACCTGGGCACCAAGGTTGCCGCCATCTACAACAACTCCGACGCCTACTCCACCGGCATCTACAACGCCTTTGCCGAGGAGGCCGAGGCCATCGGTCTGGAAGTTGTGACCGCCCAGACCTTCCCCGATGACAAGAACACCGACTTCACCGTGCAGCTGAGCGCCGCCAAGGAAGCCGGCGCCGACCTGGTGTTCATGCCCATCTACTACACCCCCGCTTCCCTGATCCTGAACCAGGCCAAGAGCATGGGCTATGAGCCCACCTTCTTCGGCTGCGACGGTATGGACGGCATCCTGGACATGGACGGCTTCGACGCCTCCCTGGCTGAGGGCCTGATGCTCATGACCCCCTTCAACGCCTGGGCCACCGACGAGCGCACCGTTAACTTCGTGAACGAGTACGAGGCTGCCTACGGCGGCACTCCCAACCAGTTTGCTGCTGACGCCTACGACTGCATGTACGCCATCTATGAGGCCTGCACCGCCGCCGGCATCACCGCCGACATGGACCACGAGACCATCTGCGACAAGCTCATCGAGACCTTCACCAGCAGCGACTTCAGCGTGGACGGCCTGACCGGTACCGGCATGACCTGGGGCACCAACGGCGAGGTCTCCAAGGCTCCCGTCGTCGTCAAGGTTGAGGGCGGCGTGTACGTCACCCAGTAATTTCACCCTGAGAACAATCTGTTTGAAAGGGGCCCGGCGGAGGGCTGCCGAAGATGCGGCGGCCCTCTGCCTGCATTATAAGCAGTGAGGGACGGCAAGGCCGGCGGCACGTGTGCCGCCGGGCTTTCTGCCCTGCATGGGGCCCATCTGAAACATCCACACGTACGGCACGTGGACGCTTCAGATGCGCCCCAAGACCCGCGGAACCCGCCGCGGGAGAGAGAAAGAGAGAGGTGAAGGATTTGAACATCCTCCAGAACCTGATCAACGGTGTGGGCCTGGGCAGCGTGTACGCCATCATCGCCCTGGGCTATACCATGGTCTACGGCATCGCAAAGATGCTCAACTTCGCCCACGGCGACGTCATCATGGTGGGCGCGTACGTATGCTTCTTTACCGTCAGCGCCTTTACCGACTCCCCCATTGCCGGCGGCCTGCTGGGTATCCTGCTGGCTGTTGTGGTGTGTACCGTGCTGGGCGTGGTCATTGAGCGCCTGGCCTACAAGCCCCTGCGGCAGGCGGCCTCCCTGGCCGTGCTCATCACCGCCATCGGTGTGAGCTACTTCCTCCAGAACGCGGCGCTGCTGCTGTGGGGCTCCGACACCAAGGTGTTCCCCAGCTTCCTGAGCCAGATGCTCTCCAAGCTGCCCGGCGGCGGCTCCGTCACCGTGCTGGGCTGCACCGTGGCCTACACCACCATCTTCAACATGCTGGTGTGCGTGGTCATCATGGTGGGCCTGACCCTGTTCACCAGCCGCAGCAAGATGGGCAAGGCCATGCGGGCCTGCTCTGAGAACAAGGACGCCGCCCGGCTCATGGGCATCAACGTGGACACCACCATCTCCATCACCTTTGCCATCGGCTCCGCCCTGGCGGCCATCGCCGGTGTGCTGCTGTGTTCCACCTACCCCACCCTGACCCCCACCACCGGCTCCATGCCCGGTATCCGCGCCTTTACCGCCGCCGTGTTCGGCGGCATCGGCTCCATCCCCGGCGCTCTGCTGGGCGGTGTGCTGCTGGGCGTCATTGAGATCTTTGCCAAGTCCTTCTCCACCGAGCTGTCCGACGCGGTGGTGTTCGCGGTGCTGATTGTGGTGCTGCTGGTCAAGCCCACCGGCCTGCTGGGCAAGCAGATCCGTGAGAAAGTGTGAGGTGGAAGAGATGAAAACCGTATCTACCCGCCGCCGCCGTCTCGTCAGCAACTCCATTACCTACGGCATTGTCATTGCGGCCTATGTTATCATCCAGATCCTCATGGCGGGAGACAACCTGAGCAACTCCCTCCAGAGCCAGCTGATTCCCATCTGCGCCTATGTGGTCATGGCTGTGGCCCTGAACCTGGTGGTGGGCATCTCCGGCGAGCTGAGCCTGGGCCACGCCGGCTTTATGAGCGTGGGCGCCTTCTCCGGCGTCATTGCCGCCACCTGCCTGCAGAACATTATCCCCTCCGACGCCCTGCGCCTGGCCGTCTCCATGGTGGTGGGCGCCATCTGCGCCGGTGTGGCCGGTTTCATCGTGGGCGTGCCTGTGCTCCGTCTGCGGGGCGACTACCTGGCCATCGTCACCCTGGCCTTCGGCGAGATCATCAAGAACATCATCAACGTGCTCTACATCGGCCTGGACGATGAGGGCCTCCACCTCTCTCTGGAGAGCGAGGCCGCTCTGGGCCTGGGCGAGGGCGGCAAGGCCATCCTCTCCGGCCCCATGGGCGCCACCGGCATCAACAAGATCTCCTCCTTTACCGCCGGCTTCATCCTGGTGCTCATCACCATCACCGTGGTGCTGAATCTGGTCAACAGCCGCTCCGGCCGTGCCATCATGGCCATGCGGGACAACCGCATCGCCGCCGAGAGCGTGGGCATCGGCGCCACCAAATACAAGCTCATGGCCTTTGTCACCTCCGCCGTGCTGGCCGGCGCCGCCGGTACCCTCTACGCCATGAACTACTCCTCCGTCACCGCCAAGAAATTCGACTTCAACACCTCCATCCTCATCCTGGTCTTCGTGGTGCTGGGCGGCATCGGCAACATCCGGGGCTCCATCATCGCCGCTGCCTTCCTCACCGTGCTGCCCGAGCTGCTGCGCAGCCTGAACCTGGATAAGTACCGGATGCTGGTGTATGCCATCGTCCTCATCCTGGTCATGATCGCCACCAACAACGCGGCCATCCGGGGCTTCTTCGCCCAGGTGAAGAGCCGCCTGAGCAAAAAAGACCGGGAAGAGCAGAAGGGAGGCGCGGCACAGTGAGCAGACCACCTCGTCCTGAGACCAAGCTGGTCCCCGTGCCCAGCAAGAACATGATCCCCGAGCGGGACATCGACAAGGACCCCATCCTGGAGGCCCAGCACCTGGGCATCGACTTCGGCGGTCTGACCGCCGTGGATGACTTCAACATGGCCATTGGCCGCACCGAGATCGCCGGCCTCATCGGCCCCAACGGCGCGGGCAAGACCACCGTCTTCAACCTGCTGACCAAGGTGTACCAGCCCACCCGCGGCACCGTGCTGCTGGACGGCGTGGACACCCACAACATGAACACTGTCCAGGTCAACCGGGCCGGTATCGCCCGTACCTTCCAGAATATCCGTCTGTTCTCCAACCTGAGCGTGGAGGACAACGTGAAGATCGGCCTGCACAATCAGGTGGGCTGCGGCATGTGGCAGAGCATCTTCCGCCTGCCCGGCTACTGGAAGAGCGAGAAGCTGGCCCATGAGCGGGCCCTGGAGCTGCTGAGCATCTTCGACATGCAGGATCTGGCCAACGCCAAGGCGGGCAGCCTGCCCTACGGCGCCCAGCGCCGGCTGGAGATTGTCCGCGCCCTGGCCACCAATCCGTCCCTGCTGCTGCTGGATGAGCCCGCCGCCGGCATGAACCCCTCCGAGACCTCCGAGCTGATGGACAACATCGTCAAGATCCGCGACACCTTCCAGATCGCCATCCTGCTCATTGAGCACGACATGAACCTGGTCATGGGCATCTGCGAGGGCATCTGCGTGCTCAACTTCGGCCAGGTCATCGCCAAGGGCACCCCCCAGGAGATTCAGAACAACCCGGAGGTCATCAAGGCCTACCTGGGCACCGGAAGGAGTGAATGACGCCGTGGCCATGCTGAACGTAGAGAACATCAATGTGTATTACGGCGCCATCCACGCCGTCAAGGGCGTCTCCTTCACCGTGGAGGAGGGAGAGGTTATCACCCTCATCGGCGCCAACGGTGCCGGCAAGTCCACCATTCTGAAGACCGTATCCGGCCTGCTCCACAGCCACACCGGCTCCATCACCTTCCAGGGTGAGAACATCGGCGGCGTCCCCGCCCACAAGCTCATTCCCAAAGGAATGGCTCAGGTGCCCGAGGGCCGCGCCGTGTTCCTCCAGATGAGCGTGGAGGAGAACCTGCAGATGGGCGGCTATACCCGCCCCGCCGCCGAGATTCCCGACAGCCTGGAGCGGGTGTACGCCCAGTTCCCCCGGCTGAAGGAGCGGCGCAGGCAGGTGGCCGGCACCCTGTCCGGCGGCGAGCAGCAGATGCTGGCCATGGGCCGCGCCCTCATGTCCAAGCCCAAGCTGCTGATGCTGGACGAGCCCTCCATGGGCCTGGCCCCCATCCTGGTGGACCAGATTTTCGACATCATTAAGGAGCTCCACAAGGCGGGCACCACTATCCTGCTGGTGGAGCAGAACGCCCAGATGGCTCTGTCCGTGGCCGACCGGGGCTACGTGCTGGAGACCGGCAAGGTGGTCTCCACCGGCACCGGCGCCGCCCTGCTCCAGGACGAGAGCGTCAAGAAGGCCTATCTCGGCGGCTGACAACAGGCACTGCCGTTTCCAGCGATTCCCAAGAACAATTATGCGGGCGTCTCCCAAAGGGGAGACGCCCGCATTTTATGCCTTATAGCTTGGCCTCAAAAGGCCCGGCCGGAAGAAAAGACAGCTACAGTATGGGCCTGAAGCCATAGGGCTTCAGGTCCATGCTGTCAGATTACATCAGGCCCAGAGCGTGGCGCACAGCCACCACGCCCACATAGGCGCCGGCGCCCAGGCAGGAGCCGCAGGTGGGGTAGCGGTCGTTGACCACGCTGCCCAGAATCAGCTCACCCGCACCGTAGAGATTGGGGATGGGCTGGTCAGAACCGTCCACAATCTGCCCGAACTCATTGACCTTGAGGCCCATGAGTGTGGCGTTGGGGATTTCGGGGGAGAGGATGCTCATGTAGTAGGGAGCGGTGGTCAGCGGGGTCATGGCAGCGGCGGGCATGCCGAAGGCATCGCTGCCGTCGGCTGCCGCGGCGTTATAGGCCTCCACCGTGGCCAGAAGGGCGTCCGCATCCATGCCGACCGACTGCGCAAGCTCCTCCAGTGTATCTGCCTTCACCGTCAGACCGGCAGCCACACTCTGCTCCAGCAGCTGCACATAGGAAGAGTTGGAGTCAAAGAAACAGTAAGCCTTCCGGCCGGTCTGATGGAGAATATTGGCGTTCTTGAGCGGATCCAGCTCACTTCCAAAACGCTGTCCCTCCAGGTTGGTGATAAACATGCTGAGCATGGGAGCAAGGCCGCCCTCCATCTTGTAGCCGTTCTGGCCGTCCCAGCCCCAGGTACCGGTGGTGTTATCGCCAATCATCTGGGCGCCCAGCTCTATCGCCATGCGGTGTCCGTCACCGGTGGCGCCCACGGTGCAGAGGGGATGAAGGCCCGCCCACAGCGGCATGTATTCCTCCATCATCTCTTCGTTCATCAGGAAGCCGCCGGTGGCCAGAATGGTGGTTCCGGCGCGGACCTGATAGGTCCCCTCGGAGTCCTCAACGGTGACACCGGCCACCGCGCCGTCCTCCACAATCAGATCCACGGCGGGGGACTCATAGCGGATTTCAACCCCCGCCTTTTCAGCGCGGGCCACCATGCTCTGAATCATGCCGGAGCCAGCGCCCTCGGCCACAAAGACCTGGAGATCGGGAGCCAGGACGCTGCCGCTGGTGGTAAAGGTCTCCTTGCTGAACAGGACGCCCTCTTCGTTGAGCTTGTCGAAGATTTCCCCGGAGACGTCCACCATGTTGTCGATGAGGCCGGGGACCACTACATCGCCGCCGCACTGCTTGAAGAATTCCTTCATTTTCTCCGGCGTGTAGCCGATGCCGCAGGCCTCATTCATCTGAGAGCCGGAGGCCCAGAGGTAGCCTTCACACAGGGCGGAGGAGCCGCCGGCAAAGGACAGCTTTTCCAGCAGCAGGACGGAGCTTCCCTGCTGGGCCGCCTCAGTGGCGGCGGAGAGACCGGCCATACCGGCACCCACCACAACAAAGTCCACCGTTGTATCGCGGCTGACCTCAGGCGAGGCGGAGGGGGTAGTATCCGTCGGCGAGGCGGAGGGGGTAGTATCCGTCGGCGAGACGGAGGGGGAGGGGCTGGCGGAGCTGCCTGTGGGCGCGGCAGGGCCGGCGCAGGCGGCAAGGAGCAGGGAGAGCGACAGAAGCAAAGAGAGCAGTTTTACGCGTTTCATTCAGAATTCCCCTTTCGTGATTGATCCGGATGGAGTATACAGCGCAGGGTATTGTTGTAGAAGTCGAAAAAAATCAGCACCCCCTTTTGAAAAATGTCCGCGGCGCCGCAGTCGTGCAGCCGGGTCTGAAGGACAAGACCCTCCGGCGTTTTGAGCAGAGGGTCCAGATAACATCTGGTCATTTCGGAGAAGCGGAACTGATAGGGGCCGTAAACCGTGCTGAGCTGCCGGACACGCTCCATCACGCCGGCAAGTTGGGCGGACAGAACCCGCCGCACCAGTGTGTGATAGAAGTGATTCCACTGCTTGAGCGCTGCGGGTGAACAGACCAGCTGGTTCAGCTCGAAATAGATCTCTCTGGCCTTGGCCTGCTCCTGTACGGGGCCGTAACTGGCGTAGTCACAGACAAGGCGGCGGCGCAGACGGTAGTCCTCGCAGAGCTGGTCCGTGGTCAGACTGCCGTAAAATTCGGTGTAGGCGTCCAGCAGATCGGCCGTAACACCCTGCTTCAGCTGGTCCAGAAGCTCGTACCAGAGATTCCAGCGCTCGGGGCTGTCCAGCGGCTTATCCAGAAAGGCCTCATAGAGCAGCATGGCCAGACGGCGGACGTATCCGGCGGGGAAGTCCTCCGCCAGCTTATCAGAAAGCTCCGGCTGAAGGGTTCGGGGAAGAAGCATGTCAGCGGCCTGATCAAATTCATCTATGCCGCTGTTGGGGGGAAGGCGGTGGAGAAGGGTGTGCAGGCGCTCCACGGAATTGGAGAGCTCCGCCAGACGCGCCTGCTGCTGAAGCAGCTGCCGCTGGAGTATCAAATCCACCCGGCCGCTCTCCAGAGCCTGAGCAATCTCGGAGAGGGGGACACCCAGCGTCCGCAAACGGGAGACGGAGCGGAGAAGCTGGACATCCCTGGCGGTATATTCGCGGTAAGCTGTGCTGCCGGCCTCCACCTTTCTGGGATGAAGAATTCCACGCTGCTCGTAGAGATAAATTGCCTTTCGCGTTAGGCCGGTTTGACGCATTACCTCCGAAATGGTCATGATCTCTCCTCCTTGAGGTATAATGTAACCTATTCCCCTGGGGAAAGGTCAAGTTATTTTTCTAACAAAGATAAAATGCCTGCTGAACAGCGCTGTGCTCAGCAGGCATTTGCTTATGCGTCCCGGTCAGGCAGGCCGGTGAGGTACCGCCGGACCATGTCGAAGGCATTGGTGGCGGCCACAGTGCGGATGCGGGCGCGGCCGTTGATGAGGTGCAGCTCCCGGACCCGGGTGCCCTCGGGGGTGTCCAGAGCCACGTAGATGAGGCCAACCGGGTTGTTCCGGTCGTCCGGGTTGGGACCGGCCACGCCGGTGAGGGACACGGCCAGGTCGCAGCCCAGCACCTTCCGGGCGCCCTGGGCCATGGCCTGGGCCACCTGGGCGCTGACAGCGCCGAACTCATCCAGCATCTCCTGGGGAACGCCCAGAACTCCGGCCTTCACCTCGTTGGTGTAGCTCACCACGCCGCCCCTGAACACGGCGGAGGCGCCGGACAGGTCGGTGAGCCGCTTGGCCACCAGACCGCCGGTGCAGGACTCGGCGGTGCCCATGGTGAGCCCCTTCTCCTTCAGCAGGCCCAGCACCACCTCCTCCATGGAGGCCACGTCGGCGCCGTACACCAGGGGGCCGAAGATATCCCGGACCTCTTTTTCCACCGGGACGATGAGGGCACGGGCCTCCTCCACGGTGGCGGCCTTGGCGGTGATGCGCAGCTCCACCTCGCCGGTCTTGGCGTAGGGGGCCAGGGTGGGGTTGGTGAGGGCGTTCATCCGGTCCCGCAGCCTGGCCTCCACCGCCGACTCACCCATGCCGAAAATCTTCAGCGTCCGGGAGGCGATGACGCCGTCGGCCAGAGCCTGGAGATAGGGCACGGCACGGTGCTCAAACATGGGGGTGCACTCGTTGGGGGGGCCGGGGAGCATAATGACCCGGACACCGTCGGCCTCAAAGGCACAGCCGGGGGCGGTGCCCCAGTCGTTGGAGAAGATGGTGCAGCCCTCGGGCAGCCAGGCCTGCTGGAGGTTATTCTCCGTCATGGTGCCGTTGGGGTGGAGCCGGTGAAAGTAATCCTTAATCCGCTGGGCGGACTCCTCGTCATACACCAGCTTCCTGCCAAAACACTCGGCCAGTACGTTCTTGGTCAGGTCGTCGCAGGTGGGACCCAGGCCGCCGGTGGTGATGATGATGTCCGCCCGGCTCTTGGCGATTTCCACCGCCGCCTTCAGCCGCTGGGGATTGTCGCCCACCACGGTGTGGTAGTACACGTTGATGCCCAGGGCGCTCAGACCCTTGGAGAGCATCTGGGCGTCGGTGTTGGCGATGTTGCCCAGGAGCAGCTCGGTGCCCACTGCGATGAGTTCTGCGGTATGCGTCATAACAAAAGACCTCCGAAACGCCGGGAAAGTCCCGGCGAAGATATACGAAACAGAGGGAAGGTCAGGGATTGACCTGAATCCGCTCGATGTTCTTCACAGCCTCGTCCACCAGGGCCTCGATGTCCAGGTTGGCCTCGGCGGCCTCGATCTCGCCGGGCAGGGGACGCAGCCGGGGGTGCCGGGGAGTGAACACGGTGCAGCAGTCCTCGTAGGGCAGGATAGAGGTCTCAAAGGTTCCGATCTTCCGGGCGATACGGACGATCTCCTCCTTGTCCATGCCCACCACGGGCCGGAGGATGGGCAGGTCGCACACCGCGCCGGTCATGCGCATGGCGGACATGGTCTGGCTGGCCACCTGGCCCAGGCTCTCGCCGGTGACCAGAGCGCCCGCGCCCACCCGGTAGGCCACACGGCAGGAAATGCGCATCATGAAGCGGCGCATGAGGATGGTGAACAGCTCCTCGGGGCAGGAGCGGCGCAGCGCCTCCTGGATCTTGGTGAAGGGCACCACATGGACCGTGAGACGGCCGCACCAGGGGGTGATGAGCCGAGCCAGCTCGATGACCTTGTCCTTGGCCTCAGGGGAGGTGTAGGGGTAGGAGAAGAAGTGGACCATGTCCAGAGCCAGGCCCCGCTTGGCCATCATCCAGGAGGCCACGGGGGAGTCGATGCCGCCGGAGAGCAGGCTCACCGCCCGGCCGCCGATGCCCACCGGCAGGCCGCCTGCGCCGGGCTCCGGGTCGGCGTGGACAAAGGCGGCGTAGTCGCGCACCTCCAGGTGAACGGTCAGCTCCGGGTTGTGGACGTCAACGGACAGGTTGGGGAAGGCGTCGTGGAGCTCGCCGCCCACGTACTGGGCCAGCTCGATGGAGGTCATGGGGAAGGTCTTGTCGGCCCGCTTGGCCTCCACCTTGAAGGTGCGGGCGGTGGACAGCTTGTCGTGGAGATAGGTCTTGGCGGTCTCCAGCATGGCGTCCTTGTCCTTGGCGCAGGCCCGGGCGCGGCTCAGACCCACCACGCCGAAGAGGCGCTTCATGGCCTCCCAGGCGGCGTCCATGTCGCAGCTGTCGTCCTTGGGCTCCACATACATGGTGGACTGCTTGGAGTACACCTTGAAGCTGCCGCAGTGCTTCAGGCGGCGCTGGGCGTTGGCGATGAGCTTGTCTTCAAAGCTGCGGCGGTTCAGGCCCTTGAGCACCAGCTCGCCCAGCTTCATCAGGATAATCTCGTCCATATTGTTTGTTCTCCTTATAGTTACGTCGTTATTTCACAAGGTAGGCCCCGGGCCGGTACTGGAGCGCCTCGGCCAGATGGGGCACCTGGATTGCTTCGCTGCCGTCCAGATCGGCGATGGTGCGGGCCACCCGCAGAATGCGGTCATAACCCCGGGCGGTAAGGCCCATACGCTGGAAGGCACCCTTCATCAGCGCCTCGCAGGCGCTGTCAAGCTGGCAGAACTCCCGCAGCTCCCGCTGGCCCATGTGGGCGTTGCAGGAGGGGCCGTCAGGCCCGAAGCGGGCGGACTGGATGCGCCGGGCGGCGTTGACCCGCACCCGGATGTCCGCCGAGGACTCGGCGGGGGCGGCGTGGGACAGCTCGTGGAACTCCAGGGGCGGCACCTCCACATGGAGGTCGATCCGGTCCATCAGGGGCCCGGATACCCGGCCCTGGTACTTCTCCACCGCCGCCTCGGTGCACCGGCACCGGCCGGACGGGTGGCCGTACCAGCCGCACTTGCAGGGGTTCATGGCGCACACCAGCATGAACCGGGCGGGGTAGGACACGGTACCGGACGCCCGGGAGATGGTGACCTGACCCTCCTCCAACGGCTGGCGCAGCACCTCCAGCACCTCGGGCTTGAACTCGGGCAGCTCATCCAGGAAGAGCACCCCGTTGTGGGCCAGGGAGATCTCGCCGGGACGGGGATTGGAGCCGCCGCCCGCCATGCCCATGGGGGAGATGGTGTGGTGGGGGGAGCGGAAGGGGCGGCGGAGCAGCAGGGGCTCCTCCGCTGTGGTGAGTCCGGCCACCGAGTGGACCTCAGTGGCGGCCAGGGCCTCCGCCCCGGTCATGTCAGGCAGGATGGAGGGCAGACGCCGGGCCAGCATGGACTTGCCCGAACCGGGAGGCCCCACCATGCAGATGTTGTGCCCGCCGGCGGCGGCAATCTCCAGGGCCCGCTTCACATGCTCCTGCCCCTTCACCTCGGCAAAATCCGGCCCGGCGGTGAGGGCTTCTCCGGGCGTCCAGGGGGGAGCGGGGGAGAGGGGTTCTTCACCCGTCAGGTGGCGGATGAGGGCGGTGACGCTCTCCACCGGGTAGACCGCCATGCCGCCGCCGGCCAAGGTGGCCTCGGCGGCGCTCTCGGCGGGGACATAGAGAGCCGCCACCCCTGCCCGGACAGCGGCCAGGGCCATGGGCAGCATGCCCATCACCGGCCGCACCTCCCCGGACAGGGACAGCTCGCCCACAAAGGCCGAGCGGGACAGGTCGCACCGGAGCTGTCCGCCTGCGGCCAGAATGCCCACCAGAATGGGCAGGTCGTAGAGGGTGCCCGCCTTCCGCTGGGCGGCGGGGGCCAGATTCACCGTGATGCGGGACACGGGGAAGGTGAAGCCGCAGTTCTTCACCGCGGCCCGCACCCGCTCCCGGGCCTCCTTCACCGCCGCGTCGGGCAGGCCCACAATATCAAAGGCGGGCAGACCGCCGGACAGGTCACATTCGGCCCGCACCTCGTACCCGGCCACGCCGGTCAGGCCCAGAGAGCGCACCTCGCAGAGCATAAAAATCGCCGCCCTTTCTCCATACAGCATCAGTATACCACGGAGAAAGGGCGGCTGCCAAGAAAAACGTCGCCGGGGAACACTCAAAGATTATGTATCAGAATGATGCCATGAAAGTCCTAACTGGTGAGGTCCGCCTCTCCTATGCCAACCTGACCACCCCCAGAGCCGCCCAGCAGGGCGGTGAGCCCAAGTATTCCGTCACCCTGCTCATCCCCAAGAGCGATGCCGCCACCAAGGCTGACATTGACGCTGCCATCCAGGCCGCCGCCAATGAGGCCATGGCCAAGGTGTGGAACGGTGCCCGCCCGCCCATGCTCAAGGTGCCCATCTACGATGGTGACGGCGTGCGCCCCTCCGGTGTTCCCTTTGGCGATGAGTGCAAGGGCCATTGGGTGATGACCGCCTCTACCAAGAACAAGCCCCAGGTGGTGGGCATCGACAACATCAACTGCGAACTGTCCCCGGCGGACATTTACAGCGGCATGTATGGCCGTGTCACCGTCCGTTTCTTCGGCTACTCCAACAGCGGCAACAAGGGCATTGGCTGCGGTCTGGGTAATGTTCTCAAGACCCGTGACGGGGAGCCCCTGAGCGGCCAGGCCTCCGCTGCCTCTGACTTCGCCGGGCTGGGCGGCACTCCTGCGGCCACTCCCGCCTACGGTGCGGCGATGCCCGCCACCCCCGGTGCCTACGGTGTCCAGCCTGCGGCCCCCGCCGCCCCTGCTGCTCAGGTGCCCTGGGCTACCACCGGCGGCATCAACCCCATCACCGGCCAGCCCATGTAATTGGAGGACATCATGCACCATCTCAGCATTGACCTTGAAACCTATTCAAGCGTGCCGATTGCTAAGGCCGGGGCGCAAAAGTACATCTCCAGCCCGGACTTTGAAATCCTGCTCTTTGCGTACAGTGTGGATGGTGCGCCTGTTGAGATCATTGACCTGGCACGGGGGGAAATCCTCCCCCCGTGGCTGGTCCAGGCCATCACCTCCCCGGAGTACATCAAGCACGCATACAACGCCCCCTTTGAGTGGGGCTGCCTGTCCAAGTTTTTGGGCACCCTGCCGCCGGACCAATGGCGCTGCACCATGTTCCACGGCCTCTATTGCGGCTACACAGCGGGCCTGGATGCCACTGGCAGGGCCCTGGGGCTTGCTGAGGACAAGCGCAAGCTCAACACCGGCAAGGCGCTCATCCGCTATTTCTGCATCCCCTGCGCCCCTACAAAGGCCAATGGAGGCCGCACCCGCAACCTGCCCCAGCACGACACCGACAAGTGGGAGCTGTTCAAAGAATACTGCCGCCAGGATGTTGTGACTGAGATGGAGATTGAGCGGCGGCTCTCTGCTTTCCCGGTGCCAGACTTCGTGCAAAAGCAATGGGAAACGGACCTCATCATCAATGCCCGTGGCGTGGCCGTGGACATGGACCTGGTGAGCGGTGCCCTCTATCTGGGCAATGTGACCCGCCAAAACCTCACCCAGGAGGCCATGAAAATCTCCAAGCTGGACAACCCCAACAGCGTGGCACAGCTCACGCAATGGCTCCAGGAGGCCATGGGAGAGGAGCTTGCGGACCTCCGCAAGGACACCGTGGCCCGCCTGCTGGGCAAGGAGGACAACAGCCCCCAGGTCCAGCGGATGCTTGAGATACGCCAAGAGCTGGGCAAGACCAGCACCAAAAAGTATGACGCTATTGAGGCCGCTGTGTGCCCGGATGGCCGTGTCCGTGGGCTGCTCCAATTCTATGGAGCGAACAGGACGGGGCGCTGGGCAGGCCGCCTGGTGCAGGTCCAGAACTTGCCCCGCACCTACACAGAGCCGCTGCCGTTGGCCCGTGAGCTGGT
>NZ_JBMNPX010000005.1:0-200655 GCF_050943825.1 Pseudoflavonifractor sp. | reverse complement strand
GGAGCTACATGAGCGCCTGCTGATCTGCCGCACAATAAAGCTGAACGCCGGAGCCCACGGAGGCCACCGGCGCTGTTGTCATGCCCAAATGCAGAAAAACGCACAAAACAAGCCGCAAATAGCACGGATCATTTTGTGCGTTCATACAACTTTACAAGTTTATTGTAATTTATTCTTGACTTTTTGCCCGGGGAACACTCAGCTCTGGGTCAGTTGATACAGCCGCAGGACGGTGAGGATGCACTGCTCCCTGGTGTAGGGGCTCTGGGGGATGAAGGCGCTGCCGTCCCCCGCCATAATTCCGGCGGCCTGGACCTGTCCCACCCCGGCGGCAGCCCAGGAGGAGATGGCGGCGCTGTCTGAGAAGCTGGGATCCGCCTGGGGCAGGGGATGGCCCATGGCCTCTGCCAGGCGGGCCAGGATGGTGGCCGCCTGCTCCCGGGTCAGGGTGCCGCCGGGGTCAAATTTTCCGCCGCCCACGCCGTTGACCACGCCCAGACCGGCCATCTTCTGGACGTTGAAGTCGGTGGTGTCGGAGAATGTGGCCCGCTGGGTAATGGTCTCGCCTGTCACCTTCTCGTAGAGCCTTACCGCCAGGGAGCAGAACTCGGCCCGGGTGGCGGCCTGGGTGTATCTGCTCTGGAAGCTCTCGGGCACAATGCCGGCGGCGACAGCCTGATTCACCTGCTCAACAGCCCAGGTGGATGGCACATCGGCTGCGGGCAGCTCCCCTTCCGCCGCCACGGTGAAGGTCAGGGGGATCGTGATAAAAACGCTCTCCAGTCCGCCAAGTGAGCATTCAACCCTCACCTCCCAGTTATAGGTGCCGGGCTTCAGGCCGGCCTTGGGCTGCACCGTGAGGGTGGCGGTCCCGTGGGCCTCAACGGGGTAGGGGCTCGGGTCGGAAACGAGAAATCCGCCGTAGGAGTTGCTGCGCAGAAAGATCCCGACATCATAGGCGTCGTGATTGGTGTAGGTGATCGTCCGGGCGGCGGGCTGGGTGTACCCCTCCTCCACCGTGCCGAAATCCAGGGCGTCCGTGTCCGCGGTCACCTGGATGCTCGCGGCCAGAACGGTATAGAGCAGGGACAGGATGGCGCTGGGTCCCTGCTCCGTGGTGATGGTCACAGTCGTGTCATAGGTGCCGGACCTATAGTTGAGCGCCACCACAAAGAAGGGAGCGCTCTCCCCGGGCTCCAGCGTCTTGTTTTTATAGTTATAATGGTCCTCGCTGTCCCAGCTCAGGAGGAAGTTCGGGACGCGGTCGGGCAGGGTCACCCTGAGGGTCCTGTCCCCGGTGTTGGTGACGGTGACGGTCTTAATCACCTCATCTTCAAGAGTAGTCCCGGTGCCGAAGTCCAGAGAGGTGGTGCTCAGGGACAGGCCGTAGGAGGGGATCGGCTCGCCCTCGTAAATGACCGCGAGAACGGAAGGCTTCGAGGTCCAGTCCTCATAGCCGGTGCTCCCCTGAGGAACGACAAAGACTGTCGGGCCGAATTCATCGTTGAGGTTCATCGACCCGGTGCTGAAGATAGGGGCCACCATGCCCTTCATATAGACGGTGTCCAGCCCGGTGCACCACGCAAAGGGGTTGCTCATCTCCTTCACGCTGGCGGGGATGGTGATCTCCCGCAGGGCGTCACAGCTTGCGAATGCCTCCTCTCCGATGCTGCTCAGATTTTCGCTCAGCCTGACATCGCTCAGAGAGTTGCAATAGGAAAACGCGTTGTCCCCGATCGTGATCACGCTGTCCGGGACGGTCACGCCGGTGATGTTCGTCTCCTCAAAGGCCTTATCATTGATGACGGTCACCGGGTACTCCTGCCCGTCCTCACCGGTGACGGAGGCGGGGATGTCCGCATAGGTGGAGCCGGCCAGGGACTCGTCATAGCGGGTCAGGGTGGCCGTGCCGTCGAACCATATCTCAAAGGTATAGGGGCCGACCTGGACGGTGGATTCCACAACCGATGCCGAGGCGGCGGGCATGAGGGAGAGGCACAGGCACAGGGCCAGCAGCAGGGAAAGAGCGCGCTTTTTCATATGGGGGTTCCTCCTTCTTTCCGTTTTTTTCAGTATGGCACACCTGAAAACAAAAAACCATATGCGGGCAGCATAATATTCCAACTTTTTCTGCCCCGGCGGACATGGAAAAAGAAGCGGGCACGGGACAGCCGGCAGCGCGCCCCGGGCGTTCTGCCGGCAGCGGCTGATTTCAAAAAATTCCCTGACAAAAATTTTCAGACGCCCATCCCGCCGCGCCCGGTCCGCTCCGGCGCGGATTTTTCCCCAGCCGCCAAAAAAAAGCGGGGAAAATCCCCCCTTTTGGGTAAGATGCAATTTACAAACCGGCTGGAAGGTGGTAAAATATCTGCGCTGAATCATTTAGAAGCCATTCACGCAAGTTCACATAAGGAGGAATTGTTCAAAATGGCGAGAAAACTCAAAACCATGGACGGCAATACCGCCGCGGCGCACGTATCCTATGCGTTCACCGAGGTGGCGGGCATCTACCCCATCACTCCGTCCAGCCCCATGGCCGACAACGTGGACCAGTGGGCCGCGGCCGGCCGCAAGAACATCTTCGGCGACACGGTCAAGGTCATCGAGATGCAGTCTGAGGCCGGCGCTGCCGGTACCGTCCACGGCTCCCTGGCCGCCGGCGCCCTGACCACCACCTACACCGCTTCTCAGGGCCTGCTGCTGATGATCCCCAACATGTACAAGATCGCCGGCGAGCTGCTGCCCTGCGTGTTCCACGTCTCCGCCCGTACCGTGGCCGCCCAGTCCCTGAACATCTTCGGCGACCACTCCGACGTCATGGCCTGCCGCCAGACCGGCTTCGCCATGCTGGCCGAGACCAACCCCCAGGAGGTCATGGACCTGGGCGCTGTTGCCCACCTGGCCGCCATCAAGGGCCGCGTTCCCTTCGTCAACTTCTTCGACGGCTTCCGTACCTCCCACGAGATCCAGAAGATCGCCATCTGGGATTATGACGATCTGAAGGAAATGGTGGATATGGACGCCGTGGAGGCCTTCCGCAAGCGGGCCCTCAACCCCGAGCGCCCCGTCATGCGCGGCTCCCACGAGAACGGCGACATCTTCTTCCAGCACCGTGAGGCCTGCAACAAGTACTACGACGCTCTCCCCGAGATCGTCGAGGAGTACATGGGCAAGGTCAACGCCAAGCTGGGCACCAACTATCAGCTGTTCAACTACTACGGCGCGCCCGACGCCGACCGGGTCATCATCGCCATGGGCTCCATCTGCGACGTGACCGAGGAAGTCATCGACTACCTGAACGCCCACGGCGAGAAGGTGGGCCTGGTGAAGGTCCGCCTGTACCGTCCCTTCCGCGCCGACAAGCTGCTCTCCGCCATCCCCGAGACCGCCAAGCACATCGCCGTGCTGGACCGCACCAAGGAGCCCGGCGCCCAGGGCGATCCTCTGTATCTGGACGTTGTCACCGCCTTCGCCAACGCCGGCCGTCAGGCCACCATCATCGGCGGCCGCTACGGTCTGGGCTCCAAGGACACCCCGCCCAAGAGCGTGTTCGCTGTCTATGAGGAGCTGCAGAAGGCCGAGCCCAAGCGTCAGTTCACCATCGGTATCGTGGACGACGTCACCAACACCTCCCTGGTGGAGCACGACTGCCCCAACACCGCTGCTGAGGGCACCATCGAGTGCAAGTTCTGGGGCCTGGGCGGCGACGGCACCGTGGGCGCCAACAAGAACTCCATCAAGATTATCGGCGACCACACCGACAAGTACGTGCAGGCTTACTTCCAGTACGACTCCAAGAAGACCGGCGGCGTGACCATCAGCCACCTGCGCTTCGGCGACAAGGCCATCAAGAGCCCCTACTACATCAACAAGGCTGACTTCGTGGCCTGCCACGTGCCCGCCTACATCATCAAGGGCTTCCCCATGGTCCGCGACGTGAAGGACGGCGGTATCTTCCTGATCAACTGCCAGTGGTCCGACGAGGAGCTGGACAAGCACATGCCCGCCGTGGCCAAGCGCTACATCGCCGAGCACAACATCCAGGTCTACACCATCAACGCCATCGACCTGGCCATCGAGATCGGCATGGGCAAGCGTACCAACACCATCCTGCAGTCCGCTTTCTTCAAGCTGGCTAAGGTGATGCCCGAGGCCGAGGCCATCCAGTACATGAAGGACGCTGCCACCCACTCCTACCTGAAGAAGGGCCAGGACGTGGTTGACATGAACCACAAGGCCATCGACGCCGGCGCCACCGCCTTCCACAAGTTCGAGGTGCCCGCTTCCTGGGCCACCGCTCAGGACGAGACCGTCACCACCGAGCTGTCCGGCAAGCCCGAGCTGGTGAAGATGGTCAAGGAGATCCTGGAGCCCGTGGGCAAGATGGACGGCGACTCCCTGCCCGTCTCCGCCTTCGTGGATCACGTGGACGGCACCTTCCTGCAGGGTGCTTCCGCCTACGAGAAGCGCGGCGTTGCCGTTATGGTTCCCACCTGGGATTCCTCCAAGTGCATCCAGTGCAACCAGTGCTCCTACGTCTGCCCCCACGCCACCATCCGTCCCTACGCTCTGACCGAGGAGGAGGCTGCTGCCGCTCCCGAGGCCGCCAAGATCGTGGACGTGAAGGCCGGCAAGGGCAAGGGCGTCTATAAGTTCGCCATCGCTGTCTCCCCCCTGGATTGTATGGGCTGCGCCGTCTGCGCCAAGAACTGCCCCGTCCAGGCTCTGACCATGGTGCCTCAGGAGCAGGAGGCTGCTCAGCAGCCCGTGTTCGACTACATGGTGGCCAAGGTTGCGCCCAAGGCCGACATGGAGAGCATCAAGACCGTCAAGGAGAGCCAGTTCAAGCAGCCTCTGCTCGAGTTCTCCGGATCCTGCGCCGGCTGCGCCGAGACCGCTTATGCCCGTCTGGTCACCCAGGTCTGCGGCGACCGGATGTACATCTCCAACGCCACCGGCTGCTCCTCCATCTGGGGCGGTCCTGCCGCTACCTCTCCCTACACCGTCAACAAGTGCGGCCACGGCCCCGCTTGGGCTAACTCCCTCTTCGAGGACAACGCCGAGCACGGTCTGGGTATGTATCTGGGCCAGAAGGCCATCCGTGACCGCCTGGCCGACAAGACCCGCGCACTGCTGAATCTGGATTGGTGCACCGGCGCCATCAAGGAGGCCGGCCAGAAGTGGCTGGACACCATGCAGGACGGCGAGGCCAACGCCGAGGCCACCAAGGCCTATGTGGCCGCGCTGGAGGACGGGCTGTGCACCGTGGACGAGCTCCTTGCCAGCGACAAGGCGGAGATCCGCGCCTTCGGTGAGGAGCTGAAGGCCAAGGGCGAGACCCTGTGCCAGTGCGACGCCTGCAAGCTGGCTGCTGAGATCCTCCAGGAGAAGGAGTACCTGAGCAAGAAGTCCGTGTGGATCTTCGGCGGCGACGGCTGGGCCTACGACATCGGCTACGGCGGTCTGGACCACGTCCTGGCCTCCGGCGAGGATGTGAACATCTTCGTGTTCGACACCGAGGTGTACTCCAACACCGGCGGACAGGCTTCCAAGTCCTCCAACATCGGCCAGGTGGCTCAGTTCGCCGCTGCCGGTAAGACCGTGGCCAAGAAGTCCCTGTCCGAGATCGTGATGCAGTACGGTTACGTCTACGTGGCCCAGGTGGCCATGGGCGCCAACCCCAACCAGACCCTGGCTGCCATCCGCGAGGCCGAGGCCTATCACGGTCCCTCCCTGGTCATCGGCTATGCCCCCTGCGAGATGCACTCCATCAAGGGCGGCATGAGCAACTGCCAGGTCGAGATGAAGAAGGCTGTCGAGTGCGGCTACTGGAACCTGTTCCGGTTCAACCCCGCTGCCAAGGCCGAGGGCAAGAACCCCTTCACTCTGGACTCCAAGGCCCCCGCTGGCGGCTATCAGGAGTTTCTGATGAACGAGGCCCGTTATTCTTCCCTGACCCGTTCCTTCCCCGACCGCGCCAAGGAGCTCTTCGCTCAGAACGAGGAGTCTGCCAAGGCCCGTTACGAGCACCTGACCAAGCTGGTCGAGCTGTACAAGTAATCGGGAAAGCTTACAACACCCCCGGACGCTATGCGTCCGGGGGTGTTTTTTTACGCGGCGGCCATTGACGGTGCAATCCAACGCCTCATATAATAAAATAAAGAGAAAAACTCGCAAAAGGCTTGACTGTAAACCAGGTTTATACCTTATCCTGAGGGCGAAAAAAGGAAAGGCGGGATGAAGATGACCATACGGGAAGCGGAACAGCGCACCGGTCTGGATCGGGCGACCATACGGTTTTACGAAAAAGAGGGGCTCATCAGCCCCAGCCGGCTGGACAACGGTTACCGGGACTACGGAGAGGAAGAAATCACGGCCCTGCTGCGGATCAAGCTGCTGCGGGAGCTGGGGGTGTCTCTGGAGGAGATCCG
This sequence comes from Pseudoflavonifractor sp., assembly GCF_050943825.1. Taxonomy (NCBI): domain Bacteria; kingdom Bacillati; phylum Bacillota; class Clostridia; order Eubacteriales; family Oscillospiraceae; genus Pseudoflavonifractor; species Pseudoflavonifractor sp. Next base: position 194,224 of record NZ_JBMNPX010000005.1, on the reverse strand, counting down.
GGCTCTGCAGCAGGGGGAGCAGGCCCTGCCTGTTACCCTGGAGCATCGTATAGCGGCGCTGGAGAAAGAGATGGCGGACGCGGGAGCGGCCAGGGAGACCTGCCGGGCCATTCGGGAGGAAGGTGTGGGCTATGAGAGCCTGGACCCGGAGAAGTACCTGAACCGAGAGGACACCCCAGCACCTCTGTTCCGGGACGCGCCGCCCCCGGTGCTCTGCCCCTGGCGGCGTCTGTTCGCCCGCCTGTTTGACCTGGCGCTGTATCAGTTGGCGTGGACAGCGCTGCTTGCACTGGGATTCCATATCAATATGGCGGATCGGAGCGCAGCGCTGTGGTGGCTGGACTCGGTTATCTGCCTGGTGATCATGATTATGGTGGAGCCCATTCTGCTGAGATTCTGGGGTACCACGCCGGGCAAGGCCATCTTTGGTCTGCGGGTGGAGCGGGCAGAGGGCGGAAAGCCCACCTATGGGGAGAGCGGCGCCCGCACAATGGCCATAAGCTGGCGGGGGCTGGGCTGGAATATCCCCATTTACGACCTGTTCCGGCTGATAAAGTGCTACGACATATACTGCAAGGACAAGGAACTGCCCTGGGACAGAGACCAGGATCTGGTGGTGGAGGCAAAACCAAAAAGCGGGCGGAGAAACGTCGTCTTCCTGGCAGCTGCAGCGGCAGTGCTTGCGCTGTCTGTGGCGATTTCCCTTGCGGGAGGCTTCCCGCCCAACCGGGACGGCCTGACCCCGGCGGAGCTGGCCGAGAATTACAATTTCCTTGCGAAGTATTACGACGGGCCTGCCTATACGCTGGAGGATGACGGCAGCTGGACGGCCCAGGAGACCCGGAATGGAGCGTATATTATCCACCTCCCGGGGCTGGAGCGGCAGACTCTGACCTGGGAGACCGACAGTGCGGGCAATCTGACCGCGATCACCGCCTCCTGGAACTGGGACGGAGAGAGCTTTGCCGAGTGGCCTGGGCTGGACATGCAGCTGCTGACGCTGGCCTTTGCCGCCGGAGAGGGGGACTGGTTTGACTACTGGAGCAGGATGGAACTGATGGACACTGTGGCCGATATGGAGGCCTTCTCCAGCCTGAGCCGGACGGACCAGGGAATCAGGCTGGACTGGGACACCCAGCTGGAGGGCGACGTAATTGTGGGGGACTATTTCCTGCTGGGGGAGGAGGATGCCGTCTGCAGCGGACGGATTACCTTCACCATCCGTCGGGTGTGAGATATGACAAGGGCGGAGGCTGTCAAAGAGAGAAGCAGCCTCCGCCCGGTGATTCAGCGGTCACTGACCCGCCGCTCGGACTCCATATAAAAGATATAGTCATCCACATCCTCCCGCGGGTCCGCTGCCGGCGGCTGGACAGGAAGGGAGACAGATTTGCTCTCGGACACAGGCGCCCTCCTCTCAGAGAAAATTTTGCCCCTCATATCATGGTATGCGGCAGGGCAAAGAAGATGCACTGCCGCGCAGAAGGCTCACCGTCTAAGGGTACCCCAAGGGGGAGAGACAATGCAGTCGAAGGGGGAGGAAAGAAAATTTAAATTTTACGTTGACAAAGTGTCTGCGCTGTGGTATTCTTAATAAGCACCTAAAAGGACGGAGAACTGGATCGTAAATGCCGGAGTGGCGGAATTGGCAGACGCCCGGGACTTAAAATCCCGTGGGAGGAATCCCGTGCCGGTTCGACCCCGGTCTCCGGCACCAATATCGCGGGGTAGAGCAGCTTGGTAGCTCGTCGGGCTCATAACCCGGAGGTCAGAGGTTCAAATCCTCTCCCCGCAACCAGAAAAGGCTCCCTGACCTTAAAGGTCAGGGAGCTCATTTTATGCACAACGATGATAGGAGGCACTCATGCTTCAATTTGATGAGTACAAGGTTAAGCTCAATAACCTGAAGCCCGAGCTGGACGAACTGGGCCAGGCCCTGGGTCTGGAAGCCGCGGAGCGGGAGCTGGAAATGCTGGAGTCTGAGAGTGCCTCGGACGGCTTCTGGAACAACCTGGAGAAGGCCCAGAAGATTCAGCAGCGCATCAAGCAGCTCCACCACAAGGTGGACGGCCAGAAGAAGCGTGTGGGTGAGTGGGAGGACCTGCTGACCCTCTGCGAGATGGGCAACGAGGAGGAGGACGAGTCCCTGGTCCCCGAGCTGGAGGAGGGCTTCAACAAGCTCACCGCCGACATGGAGGAGGCCCGGCTGTCCACCCTGTTCACCGGCGAGTACGACGACAACAATGTGGTGCTGGCCATCCACGCCGGCGCCGGCGGCACTGAGGCCCAGGACTGGGCACAGATGCTGCTGCGTATGTACACCCGCTGGGCCGAGCGCCACGACTTCGAGTACCAGGTGGTGGACTTCCAGGACGGCGACGAGGCCGGCATCAAGTCCGCCACTGTGATGATCCAGGGTGAGAACGCCTACGGCCACCTCCGCAGTGAGCACGGCGTCCACCGTCTGGTCCGCGTCTCTCCCTTTGACGCTAACGCCCGGCGGCAGACCTCCTTTGCCGCCGTTGAGGTTATGCCCGACCTGCCCGAGGACGCCGACGTGGAGATCCGCCCCGAGGAGTACGAGATGCAGGTGTTCCGTTCCTCCGGCGCCGGCGGCCAGCACATCAACAAGACCTCTTCCGCCGTCCGCCTGATCCACCACGCCACCGGCATCGTGGTCTCCTGCCAGACCGAGCGCAGCCAGTTCCAGAACAAGGATACCTGTCTGCGCATGCTGCGCGCCAAACTGGTGGAGCTGAAGATGCAGCAGCACGCTGAGAAGCTCTCCGACATCAAGGGCGTGCAGCTGAAGATCGAGTGGGGCAGCCAGATCCGCTCCTATGTGTTCATGCCCTACCAGCTGGTGAAGGACAACCGCTCCGGCTTTGAGACCAGCAACGTCAACGGCGTCATGGACGGCGATATCGACGGCTTCATCAACGCCTACCTCAAGTGCGAGGCCACCGGAACCTGGGTTACCAAGTAAGAGAAGTTAAAATGTTCCAAAACTGCCCTGGGATTGAGTATCCGGGGCAGTTTTTGCATTTTTAGGCGAGAAATGCGGCTCTGTCAGGGTAACGTAAAAAATAAAAATCTTGTAAAGCGGCTTGTATTTTTGTCACCACTTTGTTACTATTAAAATGTCTTAAGGAAAGGCAGCGGAAAAAGCCTGTCTCCGTATTTGCCATCGGGAACCGCGGCTTCCGGCAGAGCAGGGGGGCTCACCGGAGGTACGGCCGGAGCAGAACCGGAGCGGGGGAAACTCCGCGCCCTTTCCTGAAAAGGAATGAAAGGTGGAATGTCTTACATGAAGCGCACAAGTAAGTTCCTGTCCCTTCTTCTGGCGCTGGCAATGGTATGCTCTCTGTTCGTACCTGCCATGGCCGAAGAGGACACTGTCACGCCCTATGAGATTCCTGACGTAGACGGAAAAGTTGTCATTCTCCACACCAACGACACCCATGGTGCCGACCTGGCCGTGGAAGGCGAGTCCATCGGCATGGCCGGTGTGGCCCAGCTGAAGAAGGACTTCGAGGCCGCAGGCGCCAAGGTCCTCCTGCTCTCCGCCGGCGACTCCATCATGGGCAAGCCCCTGGTCAGCGCTGACGAGGGCAAGAGCGCCATTGAGTTCATGAACGCCGCCGGGTACGATGCCATGACAGTGGGCAACCACGAGCTGGACTTCGGCATCGACAACCTGAAGACCCTGGCCGAGGACGCCGAGTTTGACATCCTCTGCGCCGACATGACCGACGAAACCACCAACAGCACTGTGTTCGCCGCAAACAAGATCTATGATCTGGACGGCGTGAAGGTGGGCGTGTTTGGTCTGGCCACCCCCGAGACCCGCACCAAGGCTGACGCCTCCAAGATGCCCAACATCGCCTTCCCCGAGAAGGAAGAGCTGTACGCCTGTGCCCAGGCTCAGGTGGATGAGCTGGAGGCCGCCGGCGCCGACCTGATTGTCTGCCTGGGCCACCTGGGCATCGCCGACGAGAGCACCGGCAACCGCTCCATCGACGTGTGTGAGAATGTGACCGGCATCGACCTGTTCATCGACGGCCACAGCCACTCCACCACCGGCGACATCACCGCCGCCACCGGCACCGACAGCAACGTTGTCAACGGCACCAAGATCGTCTCCACCGGCACTGCCCTGGCCAACGTGGGCGTTGTGGTGTACGGCAAGGAAGCCAGCACTCTGGAGGACAGCCTGGTTTCCGCCGCCTCCTACACCAAGACCGACGCCACTGTGGCCAAGCTGGTCAGCGACCGCAATGCCGCTGTTGAGAAGGAGTACGGCCAGAAGATCGCCGGGACCGAGATTGACCTGAACGGCTCCCGCTCCGGCGGCGCCGCCACTGCCACCAACACCAAGGTTGAGATCACCTTCCCCGACGGCGTGGGTGTCCGCACCGGTGAGACCAACCTGGGCGACTTTGCTGCCGACGCCATCCTCTGGCAGGCCCGCAAGACCCTGGGCGAGGAGAACGTGGACGCCGCTCTCACCAACGGCGGCGGTATCCGCGAGACCATCGGCAAGGGCGACATCTCCAAGCTGGACCTGCTGGCTGTGTTCCCCTTCGGCAACACCGTGGCCACCATTGACGTGACCGGTGCCCAGCTGCTGGAGGCCCTGGAGGCCGCCACCTGCACCACCCCCGATGCCATCGGCGCCTTCCCCCAGGTTTCCGGCATCGAGTTCACCATCAACGTCGCTGTCCCCTATGAGAACGGCGAGCAGTACCCCAACTCCACTTACTACGCTCCTGCCAACCCCGGCAGCCGCGTGACCATCACCTCTGTGAACGGCCAGCCCTTCGACGCTGAGGCCACCTACACCATCGCCACCAACGACTTCACCGCCAAGGGCGGCGACACCTACGGTGTCTTTGCTGCTGCTGGCGGCTGGAAGGACGTGGGCGTGGCCCTGGAGGATGCCCTCATCAACTACACCACCGAGGAGCTGGACGGCAAGATTACCGCTGAGCAGTACGGCGAGGTTGCCGGCCGCATCAGCATTGTGAACCTGCCCGCCGACATCACCTCCGGCGCCTGGTACTATGAGGCCGCTCTCTATGTGCTGGACAACGGCATCATGAACGGCACCGGCAAGGGCTTTGAGCCCAACGGCACCGTCACCCGCGGCACCGTGTTCCAGACCCTGTACAACATGGCCGGCAAGCCCGAAGTGACCGAGGCCGCCTCCTTCACCGACGTGGAGGGCAAGTGGTACGCCGACGCCGCCGCCTGGGCCGAGGACGAAGGCCTGACCACCGGCACCGGCACCGGCCTCTTCAACGGCGACGCCGCCATCACCCGCCAGGAGCTGGCCAAGGTCTTTGCTGACTACACCGCTTCCCAGTGCATCGTGCCCACCGAGGACGTGGACCTGAGCACCTACGCCGACGCCGACAAGATCCCCGGCTGGGCTTCCGAGTCCATGGAGACTGCCGTGTCCCTGGGCATCCTGAAGGGCTCCAACAACCAGCTCAACCCCGCCGGCACTGCCGTCCGTTCCGAGCTGGCTCAGATCCTGCTGAACATCTCCAAGCTCACCCCCACCTACACCGAGGAGACCGTCTCCATTGAGGTCGCCGCCAAGAACGGCGTGCCCGCTCACACCATGACCGCCATCGTCACCGTGCCCACCTCCGCCACCAAGGACGCCAAGGTCCCCGGCGTGGTGATGCTCCACGGCACCGGCTCCAACCTGCACGAGGTCAACGGCGCCTATGACATGGCCGCCGCTGAGATGGCCGCCCAGGGCCTGGCCACCATCCGCTTCAACTTCCAGGGCATCGACGAGGGCACTGAGGAGCTGTATGTGAATTACAGCTACACCTCCGCCAACATCGACGCCAAGGCCGCCGCCGACTACCTGGCCGGCCTGGAGGTCGTGGACGGCGACAAGCTGGGCGTCATGGGCTGGAGCCAGGGCGGTACCAACGCCTTCCTGGCCGCCGCTGCTTACCCCGACACCTTCAAGAGCGTGGTCACCTGGGCCGGCGCTCTGGACCTGACCGTTATGTTCGAGGACTTCGACGCCGCTTATGCTGAGGCCGAGAAGAACGGCTCCTTCACCATGGAGTTCGATTGGCGCACCTCCCTGCCCACCGGCTTCCAGTGGTTCAAGGACGTGAAGGAGACCGACGTTCTGGAGGAGACTAAGACCATCAAGGCCCCCATCCTCACCATCAACGGCGCGGCTGACACCGTGGTGGACCCCGCCAGCGGCAAGACCGTGGCTGATGCCGCCCAGAACGAGGCTTCCGCCAACCTGATCATCGAGAACTGCGACCACACCCTCAACATGTTCTCCGGTGATTACAGCGCCATCAACCAGGTTATCTCCGCCACCGCCGACTTCTTTGTGAACACTCTGAGCGGTACCGCGGCTGCTGACCAGGCTGCCTGAGCCATCCCGATTACCCCATAGACAGAGTATCAGCGCCCCGCCGGGTATCCGGCGGGGCGCTGATTTTATAAAAGGTCAAAAAAGTGAAAAAGACTTGACGGCAGAAAGAATCTGCGCTATAATATCTTCACAATTAAATTTGCTTTTTAAGGCATGGAATGACGGTTAGACATCGGAATTTCTATGCCCTTTTTTGTATGCTTAGGCATGGAGAATCCGTTGTTTCCGGAAGCTCCATGCCTTTTTTCATGGGGCGCGACCTTGATAATGGAATACCCACCGCCAGAGAAGATACTCTGGTCTCTCCGCCGGGACCCGGCCAGCCGGTGAGCGGAGAGACAGAAGCAAACGCCGTGCCGACAGGCAGGGCAGGAACTGGTATGGCGTGTGGCCCGAGCGACAACACAGAATTTATCAGGAAAGGAAGTTGCCTCATGAAAAGAGAAATGAACAACATGAAGAACAGCCAGACCGCCGCCGGTCAGAAGCCCCAGACGGTGCCCACCAGTGTGCTGCGGGAGCAGCTGCGCCAGTGGGCGATGGAGGCATCCCAGCAGCTGTCCCGCTCCGTGGGACGGCTGACCTCCTGCGACGCGCTGCCCTGCCTGGAGTACCAGGGCGAGGTGGCCCGGGAGTACGCCGTGGTGGACCAGCTGCTCTATGTGCAAAACTGCCGCAGCGCCCTGGAGCGGTGCATTGCGGGCAGAGGTGCCCGGCTGCGGTACCAGTGGCGGGACGGCAGGGTCACGGTGACCCGGTTCCGCAAGGTCCGCCAGGGCTGCGTGCAGGCTTACGGCCTCCAGCCGCCTCTGTGAGGCTGGAGGGACAACGGACGGAAAAGAAGACAGAAAGGAGTGTGAGGTATGAACAGAAACATGCTTTTTGCAGCAGCAGTTCTCCTTCTGATCGCCGCGGTGCTGATGATGAGCGCTCCTGTGGTGCTCCGGTGATGCAGGCTGGGGGGCAGAAACGCCTGTCCAGACCGGGAGAGACTCGGTCCGGACAGGCTGAAAGCGGGAGAAATAATTGCGGATTTAGAATATATCATACAGACACACAGACCCGGAACAACAGCGTTCGGGTCTGTGTGTTTTTTCATACAGAGGGGGCGTGAATATGTGCTCATAAAAGAACGGATAGGTTGGAGAGACAGCATGCTGTCTCGGATTTTTTAGATGTCGAAAGAGATTTTGACATAAAAAGTGCCCGGAACATTTTGTTCCGGGCACTTTTTTGTATATCAGGGGAGAAGCTCGCGACAGCTCAGCGATGGCGTCACACTTCAACTCCTCCGCGCTGTTGCATTTCTTTTACCATTCACCCATTTGGATGGCATAGATCTGGTCATAGATGTCCCACAGAACCTGGTTATACAGAGGCAAACTGCTCTCTGTATCGGTGACAGCCTGAGCAGGCGGGTTCAGTATCATACCGTTTGGAGCCAGATAAACTTCCAGTGCCGGACAATCGGCCAGAGGCGCCAGATCCAGAGTCTGGTCGTAAGAGACAATCAGACTGACGGCCCGCAGTTCCTTCAGGCCGCCGATGGGGCCCAGATCCAACTGCCCCAGGCTGCTGCTGTACAGATCCAGGTCCTGAAGTGCCGGTGTATTCGCCAGAAAACCCAAGGAGGGAAGCTCCCCACCATGAAGTTTCAGGGACAGAAGCTGAGGCAATGGCTGGTCCAGCTGCAGCACACAAGTCGATTCCGGCTGCATTCCGTTTTGATTACCCGAGAGCTCCAGCTCCAGCAGCTCAGTGAGCTTTCCGGCGTTGAGGGAGATGCTTCCTTCCGACCATAAGAGAAGCTGCCGCAGCGTTACACATTCTTCCAATGCACTCAGGTCTGCACCTCCGGCAACACAGGCAGAAATGTGCTGCAGGTTCGGCATGCCGGACACAAAAGAGAAGTCCGACACATTTACATTTTCTCCTGTGACGATCAGCTCCCGCAGCTCCGGCAGCTGGTTCAGGGTGTCCAACAGGGCGGGCTCGCTTGACATATAGTAGAGGCTCCTCAATTCAGGCAGCTGCTCCAGGTCGGCCAGGCTGCTTACCGGCGTTGTTCCGCTCTCCGCCTGAGTCACTGCCTGGCTCATATTGCCCGCCTCGGCGGCCATGCCGTCATCAAAAATATAGAGGGCGTATAGTTCCTCCGCATCCGACGGGTAGATAGCCCCCTCCGGCTTGTCCAGCAGTATCCGCAGGTTGGCCTCCATAGCCGGGTCGGTAAAGGCCAGGGCTTTGGGCTGACCAAGGACCAAAGCGCTGCCGCCAGCCACCAGAGCGGCTGCCGTCACGCCTGCGATCACCTTGGCTTTCACGGTGGCGAACAGTCCTGCTTTGGCCGCCGCCCCCGCAGTGGTTCCGGAGCCTGCGGCTGTGGTGCCTGAACTGGCTGCTGCGGCTCCCGCCGCAGTACCACTCAGGGCGGCTGCGCTCAAACCGGCAGCCAGCTCCTGAAAATCCTTGAGGAACAGCAGGCCCAGAGGCACCATGGTGTGCAGGCGGATGCCGTCCCGCTCCTCGGTCTCCAGAATACCATCCCGCAGCTTTTTGCGGGCATAGTTCAGCCTGCTCTTCACCGTACCCTCGGAGCAGTCCAGCACCTGAGCAATCTGGGCTACGGTAAGCTCGGAATAGTAAAACAGCAGCACACACTCCTTCTGCTGCTGCGGCAAAGCCTCAATGATGGAGAGGATGATCTCCCGGTGGGCCTGGTTTTCCAGGGCGGAGGCGGGGATCAGACCCTCATTCTCCTCCGGCAGCTCATCTAGGATTGTATTGCCGTCCTCATCCTCGGGAAGCTGGGTATAGCGCCCGGACTTGCTGAGCACATTGCGGCATTTGTTGGCGGTGATCTGAAACAGCCACCCCTCAAAGGCGTTGGGATTGGCCAGATTGGGCAGCGCCCGGAAGGCGGACAGAAAGGCCTCCTGCACGGCTTCCTCCGCGTCCTCAGCACTGCGGGTCATGCGAAAGGCCAGGTAGTAGGCCCGCTTATACATGGCCTCATAAAGGGCGGTCTGGGCCTCCGAGTCTCCCTGCTGGGCCAGCCGCACCTGCTCAATCAGGTTCATGGACTCTCCTCCCTCGCTGCTCCATCATAACAAAGTGAAACGGGCCCCCGCAATGAAATTTTAAAAATTTTTCAGAAAAGTAAAACCTGCCGACAAGTCGGCAGGTCTTACTTTTCGTGAGCGGACCAACTCACACCGCTGCCGGGGCGGAACGGCGAAGGGCGGTCAAGGCTTCGGACGCTTCTGTTTCGCGGACAGAAAGTCCAAATAATCCATCAGACTTTCGCGTTCCGCCTCGGGCAGCCCTTGAAAAGCCTGATTTAATTTACGCAGCTGTTCCACACAGCGCACATCGGAATATCCCAGCAGATAGTCGGTGGAGACTTCGAAAAACTGTGCCAGCTTGAGCAACGTCCCCTCCTCACGTGGGAAGTGAGCGCCGCTCTCATAAAAGCTGACCATGCGCGGAGATATGCCGATGATCCCGGCAATGGCTTTTTGTGTCAGGTTCCGCTCCTCCCGCAGCTGTCGCAGCCGTTCTCCAAAGGTCAAGGAACTCACCTCAGGTTCATTATGATGGATAATTTTTACTGTTGCATGAACTGGAACTATTATTACTATTTCTATTGATATCCGAAATATTATTACTAAAATGAAACGTGGGAAGACAGCCAGGATTATGAAAAACAGGAGGAAACAGACGTGAAACAATTCAACCGCAACAGGTAAGCCCCTGATCTGCACCGGTATCCGCCCACACCAACATCCTGGCCTGCGATTACCTGTATGTTGATGTTGCTGACGAATATGTAACAGAGGGCGGCTACTTCTACAACGTGACCGTCACGGAGGCCTCCGCAGGCTGAAACCTTCCCCGGAGAAACGGCACCCAGTGATTTGAAGTGAAAGGAAGAGAAACGGATGAAACGAACCCTGGGCAGCGCTCTGACTGCCATCGTCCTGACCGTCACGGCGCTGACGGTCCCGGCCCAGGCCTACACCATGGAGCCTGACGGCTTTACCATTACCCCCAATCAGGAGACCCTGGACTTCTGGACCCAGTACAAGTATCCCTTGAATGACCGGGGCATCTATGAGGTGTCCGCCGACGGCTGGAATTTCTGCGCAGAATTCCATGACGGTCTGCTGCGAGTCAACGACAGCGTCAGTCCTCCTGACGGGTATAGCGGCTATTGGACCAACTATGTGGACAAAAACGGCAATCTTTACGACCTGAACCGGGGCCGCTATGGGGAGATGTATTCCTTCTCCGGCGGCTATGCCGCTGTCATCGGCGACGATGACGGGATGTACTCCGGCGTGGGCTATGTCAACACCAAGGGCGACGAGGTGGTCTCCCCCCACGGCGACTATACCTGGCTGGAGGTGGGCAGCAGCACTACCATCCGCTATGCCGGCGGCTTTATCAACGGCAGGGCCATAGTCCTGCGGAAGCCGGATGTGCCCTCCTCTGGCTTTGGCACCGACGCCTATCGGGATACCACAACCTACAACCCCTACGCACCTGAGCGCTGGTACGGCTTTGAATACGCCTACATCGATCCCGCCGGGAAGCTGCTCACCGGCTGGACCCTGATCCAGGACTGGGAGAAGGTGACCGGGCTGCCCCTGTACGACCAGGACGGCGTATGGATCGGCCACCGGGAGCACGGCAGCAGCGTCAGCGATCCCTACCAGCCCGGCGGCGGTCAGACCGGACAGCCGGAGCAGCCCTTTGTCCCCGAGTTCCATGCCCCCGCTCTGCCGGAGTACAACAAAAATGCCCCCAGCCTCTTTGCATCCACTGCCAAAATTACCGGGGTAAATGTGGGTATGGCAGCCTATGGAGGCATGGACGTCACCGTAACCAACCCCACGGGCGTGACCGACGCCGGTGTGGTGGCCCTGGTGGCATTCAGCCAGGAGGGAAGTCAGGGGGAGGCCGGCGTATTTTTCATTCCCTACGAGGTGCCCGCAGGGGAGAGCAGAACCTATACAGTCTCCACCCCGGGTATCGTTCACCAGGGAATCTTCAACGGAGTCTGGGAGAGCAGCGGCCTGCCTGAGCTGATGGAGCGGTATGTGGATGCCGCCATCGTCACCTTCAGCGATGACGCCGACCTGCACGCCTTTTATGATACCATTCCCTACGAGCAGTTCTGGTATCCCAGGGGTTCTACCGGTGAATTCCAGCCCATATGTGACGGCCCTGCCGGTACTGCCTGGCTGTGGGATGTAATGGGCTTCCAGCGTACCGGAGACTATCTGCCCTTTATCAGTTACTATCCCCCGGAGCATGAGCTGCAGGGTATCCCCGCCGACACGGTGGACCACAGTGTCTGTGAACGATAAGAGAAGGAGCATGACCATGAGATATTCAACTGTATTCAAACGTATGACCTGTACTGTTCTGGCCGCCGCGGTGCTGACCCTGCCGGCCTTCGCCTGGAAGGTGGACAAGCAGGATATGACTCAGGTAGAGGTGGAGGTCGAGGAGGGCGTCACCATCGGCCCCAGCGATTGGGCAAAGTCTGAGGTGGAGAAGGCAGCTGAGGCAGGGCTTATCCCCCGGTTCACCGGCAATCCCTCCTACCAAGATCAGATCACCCGGGAGCAGTTCGCCCAGCTGGCGGTGCAGCTGGTTGAAGTCATTCAGGAAGCGGAACTGCCCGCCGCCTCCGAGGGTACCTTCTCCGACAACGACAGCCTGGCCGTCCGCAAGGCCAGCCAGGCAGGCATCGTCACCGGCACCGGCGGCGACAAATTCGCTCCCACCCTCGTCACCAACCGGGAGCAGATCGCCACCATGCTCTACCGGGCCGTGGGGACCATTGAAACTGCCACCGGCGTAGACCTGGCCCCCAAGGCGGGCGCCATTGAGGGCTACACCGACCGGGCTTCCGTCTCCGCCTGGGCGGCGGAGGGCGTGGGCGCCCTGGCCGCCAACGGCATTATGAAGGGCACCTCCGGCGCCACCCTCTCCCCCCAGGACTCCTGCTGGCCTACCGGATGTATGCGCAGTTCGGAGAGCTGAAGGGCTGAGCTGCAGGACGCTCCAGTCTGTTTTGCATGGGAAAGAGAGAAAGGCAGAGGATATAACATGAAGAAAAAATGGATGCTGTCTCTGGCTGCAGCTGTGATGTGTCTCACGCTGCTTGCCGGATGCGGCAGTCAGGAGAGCGGAGACACCAGCCACACCGCCGGCCTGGAAACACCTGTAAACTCCGGCGAATGCACGGTGGATGATGTCGAAGCTCAGGCGGCGGCCTATCAGGCGGAGGGCCGGGAATGGGACGCCTGGCTCCTGGTGCGGAAGCAGTGGGCTCTGGACAAAACCAATGAGGAGCTGCTCCGCCTGATGGAGACGTATCCCCTCCCTGCGCCCAACATCGTTGCGACTGAGCGGGAGGATGGGAGCTTTGTGTTTTCCATTGACAGCAACGATATGTCCTATATCGAGCAGGTGACTTCTGTTGATCAAATGGGGGATTATTCCACTATTGACATAGCGCTCTGGTACAATTTTATCTGGGACGGCCACAAAACAGGCTCAGTACAGCAAGTAGAGGACCAGGGGGATGCCCAAATAGATATTATAGATGAGAAGGGACCCTGTACATTAGAAGCGTGGTATGTGGAGAATCCGAACTCCTTTACTGGCGATAATGAATATTGGGAGCACATTGGCCCTACCATCACTATGGACTTTACTGTTGGTGATACCACGCTTGTTTCCCTCTCTTTTGGAGAACTGTCAGGAAGATTCCTGCCCATTGAGAACAGTCACGGAGGCACGATATACTATACACTGGATGGCACCGATCCTCTGGACGACGGGGTCATGACAGGCATCCGGTGCGAGGAGGAAAACGGGATCAACCTTCCCTCCGGCACTTATACCGTAAGCGTTCGGTGTCAGGACTACTCCGGCCAGATCAGCGATCTGATCCAGAACACGTTCTCTGTGTCCTTCGACTGTTTTGACAGCTCCAGCAACAAGGTGGCGGAGGATTCCTGCTATGAATATTTCACTACCGGCTCCGGCCCTCTTTACCGCTGCGACAAGCTCGGAAATAATATCGAGGTGCTGGACGGGAACACCACCTATTCTGTGGCTGCGTTCGACTACTACTGGGAGCCCAACCACACCGACACGATGCTCCCCGAGGCATTCCTGGCACAGCAGCAGCAGATCCGCCAGCTCTACTACCTGACGGACGGGTTTATGAACATCCTCACCAACCGGTATTATTACTACGACGGCAGAAGTGAGGAATCCTTTGAACAGAGTGAGCGCGCTTACAGGCAGTGGCTGGACAGCGTCGGCCGGGACTTCCTGCGGATCGGCCGTTCCAGCGGTACGGTCGAGCTCATACGGCAGACAAAGGAATATTACGGAGTACCCAGTTCCGTTGCAGAGACCCTCTCCCTGAAGGCGGACGACGGCTATCGGACAGAGAAGCTGGATGACCGTTCTGTGATCTACAAGGTCAATAAAGACGTGACAGCTATGTTTGAGGTAGAGGGGCATGCTGTCGTGCTGGATGCAGTGTATGAGGCCAGATACCCCATCATTCTCTACCATTACGAGGACAGCCCCACGGAGCACTATGTTTTTACCAACGGCGAAACGTTTGTCAATGAGCAGATGACGGGGCGCACCCTGCTGGGATACACCGAAAATGGGGTGTATTTCCTCGGAGACAACGGCGAGGCCTTGCGGGAACCTTTTGACTATTTGCAGTTCGCTGAAATATAAAATAATTACAGGGGATTTTATACCTTATCGAGTTTTTGCGGTATCTTCGACAGGAATATTGCACGGAGTTACGGAAAGAAAATAGAAAGAAAAAACGCCGCTGTCTGCGAGTTGCAGACAGCGGCGTTCATACATATCAGGCGCTTTTTTGCAATTGCCGTAAGTTTATCGTAAATTCACGGCCACACTTACGGCAATTGCTTACATCCCAATGGATTCAGGCACTTGCTTAGTACATGCCGCCCATGTCGGGAGCAGCGGGGGCAGCGGGAGCGGGGGGCTGGGGCTTGTCGGCCACCAGGGACTCGGTGGTCAGCAGGGTGGCGGCGATGGAGGCCGCGTTCTCCAGAGCGGAGCGGGTCACCTTGGTGGGGTCAACGATACCGGAGGAGATCATGTCCACGTAGGTCTCGTTGTAGGCGTCGAAGCCGTAGCCGACCTTGTCGGCCTTCTTCACGTTCTCCAGAACCACGGATCCGTCGATGCCGGCGTTGGTGGCGATCTGGCGCATGGGCTCGGTCAGGGCCTTGGCGATGATGCGCACGCCGGTCTTCTCGTCGCCCTCGGTCTCAGCCAGGAGCTTCTCCACGGCGGGCACGGCGTTGACATAGGCGGTACCGCCGCCGGCCACGATGCCCTCTTCCACAGCAGCGCGGGTGGCGTTCAGGGCGTCCTCGATGCGGAGCTTCTTCTCCTTCATCTCCACCTCGGTGGCGGCGCCCACGCGGATGATAGCCACGCCGCCGGCCATCTTGGCCAGACGCTCCTGGAGCTTCTCACGGTCGTAGTCGGAAGTGGTGGTCTCGATCTGAGCGCGGATCTGGCCGACGCGGGCCTTGATGGCGTCAGCGCTGCCGGCGCCGTCCACGATGATGGTGTTCTCCTTGGAGACCTTCACCTGACGGGCACGGCCCAGCAGGTCCATGGTGGCCTCCTTGAGCTCCAGACCCACCTCGGAGGAGATGACGGTGCCGCCGGTCAGGGTGGCGATATCCTGGAGCATATCCTTGCGGCGGTCGCCGAAGCCGGGGGCCTTGACACACACCACGTTCAGGGTGCCGCGCAGCTTGTTGACGATGAGGGTGGACAGAGCCTCGCCCTCCACGTCCTCAGCGATGACCAGCAGCTTCTTGCCGGACTGGACAACCTGCTCCAGCACGGGCAGCAGCTCCTGGATATTGGAGATCTTCTTGTCGGTGATGAGGATGAGGGCGTCGTCCAGAACGGCCTCCATCTTCTCGGTGTCGGTGACCATATAGGGGGTGATGTAGCCCCGGTCGAACTGCATGCCCTCGACGACCTCGCTGTAGGTCTCAGCGGTCTTGGACTCCTCAACGGTGATGACGCCGTCGTGGCTGACCTTCTCCATGGCCTCGGCAATCAGCTTGCCGATGGTCTCGTCGCCGGAGGAGACAGCGCCCACGCGGGCGATGTCAGCGGTGCCGTTGACCTTCTGGCTGTTGGCCTTGATGGCGTCAATGGCGGCGGCGGTGGCCTTGGCGATGCCCTTCTTCATGACCATGGGGTTGGCGCCGGCGGCCAGGTTCTTCAGACCCTCGCGGATGATGGCCTGGGCCAGCAGGGTGGCGGTGGTGGTGCCGTCGCCGGCCACGTCGTTGGTCTTGGTGGAGACCTCCTTCACCAGCTGGGCGCCCATGTTCTCAAAGGGATCCTCCAGCTCGATCTCCTTGGCGATGGTCACGCCGTCGTTGGTGATCAGGGGAGCGCCGAACTTCTTGTCCAGCACCACGTTGCGGCCCTTGGGGCCCATGGTGATCTTAACGGTGTTGGCCAGCTGGTTCACGCCCCGCTCCAGAGCGTGACGGGCCTCTTCGCCGTAGCAGATAATCTTAGCCATAATCAAAAACCTCCAATTTGAATCGGGCGGAAGCCGCCCGGGAAAAT
Source organism: Pseudoflavonifractor sp. (assembly GCF_050943825.1). Taxonomy (NCBI): domain Bacteria; kingdom Bacillati; phylum Bacillota; class Clostridia; order Eubacteriales; family Oscillospiraceae; genus Pseudoflavonifractor; species Pseudoflavonifractor sp. The sequence continues at coordinate 178,122 of NZ_JBMNPX010000005.1, read as the reverse complement.
TCGTTGCTGTGTGCGGGGCGGACAGGGAAGTGCGCCCCAAAGAGGGAAATTACTCCACGATGGCCAGAATGTCGCCCTGACGGACGATGGTGTACTCCTCGCCCTCAACCTTGACCTGGGTGCCGGAGTACTTGCTGGTGATGACCTTGTCGCCCACCTTCACGGTCATGACGACTTCCTTGCCGTCCACCATGCCGCCGGGGCCCACGGCGATAACTTCGGCCACTTCGGGCTTCTCCTTGGCGGAGCCGGTGAGGATGATGCCGCTCTTGGTGGTCTCCTCGGCCTCCACCATCTTGATGATCACGCGATCGGCCAGGGGTTTGAGATTCATAGCTGGTTCCTCCTTGCGTATATGAAGAATGTATTTTGTAAACGTTCCTGTGTCTTAGCACTCATTTTGCCGGAGTGCTAACGCACTTATAATAATAGCTTTGGAGCGCAAAATGTGCAAGTAAAAATTCACCGGATTTTTGCCTGAAATCCAGGTAAAATCCGGTGAATTTTAAAATAGCTCATTCTAAGTGCTGGAAGCTCCGATTTTCTCGCGATTTCATGAAACAGTGGAAAAAGAGCCGCTGGAATTGTTAGCAGTCTGTAAACTTTTACGCCAAAACAGGTCGGGGGGATAAAAAAAGTTGATTTTCTTCCCGGACAGACGGACGGTAAAGCTGCGGGAGCGCATCACCTCGCCGTCTACAACGGCCACCAGCTCCTCCGGGGAGGTGAAGGAGATCTCCTGGCAGTGGAAGTCCCGGATGACCTGGGGGAGCTGCCGGTAGAGGCCCTTGGCGTATTTGCTCACCAGGCGGAAGAAGGTGAAGCGGCTCACCTTGGGCACCACCAGCATGTCCAGGATACCGTCGTCCGGCTGAGCCTCACCCACGGGCATAAAACCGCCGCCGTAGTACCGGCCATTGCAGATACAGATGATGGTGCTGGGGCCGTCCAGGGTCTCGCCGTCCACCTGGATTTGGGTGGGGCGGGTCAGGCCCTTGAACACGTTGACCACCAGAGAGAGGATATAGGCCCCCACGCCGGACACCAGGGGCAGGGCCTTGTATTTATGTACGTCGGCGGCCACTCGGGCGTCCACGCCGGCGCAGATGACCCCCAGCCCCAGCTTGCCGTTGCAGTCCATCAGGTCCAGGGCGGCCTGGGGACCGTCCGCCAGGGCAGCCAGGTCGGAGAAACGGGCGCGGTAGTTCTTCCCAAAAATCTTCAGAAAATCGTTGCCTGTGCCCTTGGGCACGTTGGTGACGGCGGCGTTGTCGTACCCTGCGGCGCCGTTAACCACCTCATTAAGGGTGCCGTCTCCGCCGCAGGCGTAGATACGCACCGGCGCTCCGCTCTGGGCAGCGGCCCGGGCCAGGTTTTCCCCCGTGCCCGCGCCGCTGGTAAAGGCAATCTCATAGTCCAGCCCGCGGCCGCCGAAAATCTCCCGAATCTGGGCGGTGAGGGCGTCGGTGCTGCCGTGTTTTCCGGCAGCAGGGTTGATAATGAACAGGTGCTTCATGCACGCTCAGCTCCTCATTCAGGAAGTGGAGGCGGCGGAGAACTGGGTTCCGGCGGCGTGGTAATAGGTGGAGGAGTCACTGGAGGGCCAGAGAATAATACGCTGCTCCGGCCGGGCGATGCGGGCCACCATGGCGGCCACCTCACTGCGGGTGATGACCGCGTCGGGGCGGTAGGTAAGCTGCTTATCGCTGCCGCTGACAATGCCCTTGGAGTACATCGCGTAGATGGAACTGGCGGCGAAGTCGCCGCTGGACACGTCGGGGATAGAGGAAGCCACACGGCTGGAGTCGTTGATGTCATCCGCATTTCGGACAGGTGCGGTGGCGGCCAGCACCAGAGCCAACTCCGCACGGGTGATGGGGCGGGTATAGCTCTTGAAGGTGGAGCTGGTGATAATGCCGTTGGTCAGGCAGTAGTTCACCGCATTGGTGTACCAGGGGTCGCCGCCGCTGGTAAAGCGCCTGCCGGAGTAGGTGCTGTCCAGCACGGCGGCCATCTTCAGCGCCTCGCCCACAGTGAGGGTGTTGTAGGGCTGGAAGGTACCGTCTCCGGGGCCCTCCATCAGGCGCAGATTGTAAGCCAGGTCCACCCACAGGTCAAACCAGTCCTTGCCGGACACGTCGGAGAAGGAGGCGGTGCGGCTGGAGCGGAGAGAGAAGGCGGCAAAGGGGACCTTCAGGCCGTAGAGGGTCTGGGGCAGGGTGGAGAGCGGGATGTGGACGCTGTCCCGGTCGGCCCAGCGGATTACAATCTCCTTGCCGTTTGTGCCCTGCTCCACGGTGATGGAGCTGGCGCCGGTATACAGCTGGTGGGAGGCGCCGTCCTCACCGGAGACAGGCACCACGCTCAGCAGCTCCCAGGCGCCCTCCCGCTGGGCAATATACACCCCGCAGTCCACCAGGGTGAGACTGTCGTACAGGGGCTCCAGCAGAAACAGACCGTCCTGCCGGAGCAGGCCGTACTTGCCGTCCTCCTTCACCAGGGCCACGCCCAGGGAGAAGTCGGAGGCCTCCTCAAACCGGACGGGGATGGCTACGATGCCGGAGGCATTGACATAGCCCCAGGCGCTGCCGTCGCTGACGGTGGCCATTCCCTCGGTGTAGCTGCCCTTGACCTCCCACGCCAGGGCAGCGGGGGCAATCAGGGAGAAGATAAGGGTCAGGGAGAGCAGGAGGGACAGCTTGCGGAAGGTTCCTTTCATTTCAAACTCCTTTTCATGACAGCCGGCCTCCCGGCAGAGGAGGGCGGCTTACCGCTTATTGTACTGGAACAGGTCGCACTTGATCATGCCGTTATAGAGCTTGCGCTTCTTGTCGGCAGTGCGGCCGAAGGTGCGTTCAAACTCGGTGTGGGAGGACAGGACGGACACCCGCCACCCGGAGGGCAGGCCCCGGACTGCCTGTCCGAAGGCGGTGTACAGGCCCTCGGCCTCCTTCTTCTCCATAATGCGCTCGCCATAGGGGGGATTGGTGACCACCCGGCCATAGGGCTCGCTGCGGTGGAAACGGGTGGCGTCCGCCACGTCGAAGCGGACCAGATCCTCTACCCCGGCCTTCTCCGCATTGGAGCGGGCGATCTCCACGGCCTTGGGGTCAATATCTCCGCCCCAGATGTCGTACTGGCCATCAAATTCCCCGTCCATAGCCTCGCCGGCGGCGGCCATCCAGTTCTGGGCAGGCAGCCAGGGCCACTTCTGGGCGGAGAAGGACCGGTCCAGACCGGGGGCCCGGTTTTTGGCAATGAGGGCGGCCTCAATGGCAATGGTGCCCGATCCGCAGAAGGGATCGCAGAAGGGGTCCTTCCCCCGGTACTGGGACAGCATCACCATGGCGGCGGCCAGAGTCTCCCGGAGCGGGGCCACCACGCCCACCGCCCGGTAGCCACGCTTGTGGAGGCCGGCGCCGGTGGTGTCCAGCAGGATGGTGGCGGTATCCTTCATAATGGAGAACTGGATTTGGAACAGGGTACCCGTCTCCGGCAGGGTCTCCAGCCCGTAGGCCTTGCCCAGCCGGGCGGCCACTGCCTTTTTCACAATGGACTGGCAGGCGGGGACGGAATGGAGGGCGGAGTTGAGGCTGTGGCCCTTCACGGGGAAGGCGGCGGTACGGGGGAGATAGTCCTCCCAGGGGATGGCCCGCACGCCCTCAAACAGGGCGTCAAAGTCGGGGGCGCGAAAGGAGCCCAGCACCAGCAGCACCCGCTCTCCGGTGCGCAGATTCAGATTAAGGCGGGGAATATCCCGGAGCTGGCCGGTACAGAGCACGTGGCCGTTTTCGGCCCGCACGTCGGAGAGCTTCAGCCGGCGCAGCTCGTCGGCGGCCAACCCCTCCAGCCCAAAGAGAGTGGGAACAAAAAATTTCAGCCGGTCCATAGCAACCTCCATGCGCCCATGGCGCGCCTTGGGATAAGGGAGCTGCGGGACAGAACACATCCGGCGCAGCGTCGGTACAAACAGGTCATACATAGTTAGTATATCTTAATTTGCCGGGAAGCGCAAACCATTTTAATACGAGGAAAAAATTTTCCGGACAGGGAGGGAAAAACACGCCTCTTGCATTTTATACCATGCTGTGATATTATCTGTACCAATAAGCAGGAAAGGAACCGGTGAGCCCTCGTGGACGAACCTCCCTTACCCAATTACATAGCGTCAATGGTTGAGGACAGCGTTATCCCCCGGGGATAGGGCTGTCCTTTTGCGCGCAAAAACGGGGAAATACCGGAGCAACCCACCTGCAGTATATTCATATTTTAGGAGTGATCAGTTCCATTATGGACAGTGCCAGTATTATCATGATAGTCGTTCTCATCTTCCTGGTGGCCATGTCGTCCTACTTTTCGGCCACGGAGACCGCCTTCTCCTCTCTCAACCGGGTGCGGCTGAAGAGCCGGGCCGACGCAGGCAACCGCCGGGCCGCTCTGGCCCTGGAGCTGGAGGAGGACTTTGACCGCCTGCTCTCCACTATCCTGATAGGCAACAACATTGTCAATATCACCGCCACCACCATCGGCACCGTGCTCTTCACCAAGCTGCTGGGAGCCTACGGCCCCACGGTGTCCACAGTGGTGCTCACCGTGGTCATCCTGATCTTTGGTGAGATCTCCCCCAAGAGCCTGGCCAAGGAGTCCCCTGAGGCCTTCGCCATGTTCTCCGCGCCTCTGCTGAAGTTCTTCCTCACCGTGCTGCGGCCCCTCAACTTCCTCTTCACCCAGTGGAAGAAGCTGCTCACCCTCATCTTCCACAAGAAGGAGGACGAGGGCATCACCGAGGAGGAGCTCATCACCATGGTGGACCAGGCCGAGGACGAGGGCGGCCTGGACCAGCACGAGAGTGAGCTGATCCGTTCCGCCATTGAGTTCGGCGACATGGAGGTGGAGGAGATTCTCACCCCCCGGGTGGACATTGTGGCGGTGGAGGACACCGCCGACATGGACGAGGTGGCCAAGGTATTCGCCGAGAGCGGCTTCTCCCGTCTGCCCGTGTACCATGAGGACATTGACGACATCGTGGGCGTCATCCACGAGAAGGACTTCCACGCCGCCCGCTACCACGGCATCAGCGACCTGTCCTCCTTTATGGGCACTGTGCTCTACACCACCGGAAACACCAAGATCTCCGAGATGCTCCGCATTCTCCAGCGTGAGAAGGCCCATATGGTCATTGTGGTGGACGAGTACGGCGGCACTGAGGGCCTGGTCACCATGGAGGACATTGTGGAGGAGCTGGTGGGCGAGATCTGGGACGAGCACGATGAGGTCATCGAGCAGTTCCAGAAGCAGGCCGACGGCAGCTACCTCATCTCCTGCTCTGCCGACCTGACCGACCTGTATGACATCTTCTCCATCAAGGGCAGCTGTGACGCCAACACGGTGTCCGGCTGGGTCATGGAGCAGGTGGGCCGTATCCCCGAGGAAGGGGACCGGTTCCAGGCTGACGGCCTGGACGTGACCGTCACCAAGGTGGACCACCGCCGGGTCATGGAGATCAAAGTGGTGGTGCTGCCTGACGAGAAGGAAGAGGACAAAAAGGACCGGAAAGAGAAGGACAAGGAGGGCTGCCGCTGTCTGCTGAATTAAAAATCATCCGGCGCGCCCCCCACTGGGGGCGCGCGCCTTTTTTGCCCCTGAAACAGGAATCAGTCGGGCTTGACGGTGAAGAGCAGCTGACCGGCTTTGACGTTGTCGCCCTCCTGGACATGGATGGCCTCCACGGTGCCCGCCAGACGGGCCACCACGCTGGTCTCCATCTTCATGGCCTCGATGATACCCAGCACCTGGTTGGCCTCCACCCTGTCGCCGGGCTGGACGCTCACCTTGGACACCATGCCGGGGATGGACGCGCCCACCTGGCTCTTGTCCTCAGGGTCGGCCAGGGTGACCTGGACACCCTTGACCTCGGCGGTCCGATCGGGCACCGCCACCTCGCGGCGCTGGCCGTTGAGCTCAAATTGGACGGTACGGGTGCCGTCCTCATTCAGATCGCCCAGACCCAGGTACTTGATGACCAGGGTCTTGCCGTCCTCGATGTTGATCTGGTTGGTCTCGCCCAGGGCCATGCCGTTGAAGAACACATGGCTGCCCATGCGGGCGATGTAGCCGTACTCGTTGCGGTGCTGCCGGTACTCCTCATACACCTTGGGGTAGAGGCAGTAGGACAGCATGGCCCGCATGTTGATCTCGTCGCCGCCCATGAAGGGGCGCATCTCCTCCCGCACGGCGTCGAAGTCCACGGGGGGCAGCAGCTCGCCGGGCCGGCAGGTGATGGGCTCCTCGCCCTTGAGCACCACCCGCTGCAGGTCCTCGGGGAAGCCCCAGGCAGGCTGACCCATCATGCCCTTGAAGTAGCTCACCACGCTGTCGGGGAAGGTGAGAGCCTCGCCCCGCTCCACAATGTTCTCCGGCGTCAGGTTGTTCTGCACCATGAAGATGGCCAGGTCGCCCACCATCTTGGAGGAGGGGGTCACCTTCACGATGTCGCCCAGCATGTCGTTGACGGTCTTGTACATCTCCTTGACCTCTTCGAACCGGTGGCCAAGGCCCAGGGAGATGACCTGGGGATACAGGTTGGTGTACTGGCCGCCGGGGATCTCGTAGCGGTAGATGTCGGTGGTGGGGTTCTTCAGGCCGTGGTCAAAGCTGTCGTACCGCAGCCGCACGTCGGCCCAGTAGTCGTCCAGCTTCTGCAGCCGCTGCAGGTCCAGGCCGGTGTCCCGCTCCGTGCCCTGGAGGGCGGCTACCACCGCGTTCATGGAGGGCTGGCTGGTCAGGCTGGACATGGAGGCGATGGCGCAGTCCACGATGTCCACGCCAGCCTCGGCGGCCATGAGGTAGGCGGCCACCTGGTTGGCGGTGGTGTCGTGGGTGTGGAGGTGGATGGGCAGGCCCACCTCCTGCTTCAGGATGGACACCAGCTTCTTGGCCGCGTAGGGCTTGAGCAGGCCGGACATGTCCTTGATGGCCAGCAGGTGGGCGCCCCGGCGCTCCAGCTCCTTGGCCAGATTCACATAGTACTGCAGGGTGTATTTGTCCCGCTTAGGGTCCAGAATGTCGCCGGTGTAGCAGATGGAGGCCTCGCAGAGCTTGTTCTCCTTGAGCACCTCCTCCATGGCAACCTCCATGCCGGGCACCCAGTTGAGGGAGTCAAAGATACGGAACACGTCGATGCCGCTGCGGGCGGCCTCCTTCACGAACTCCCGGATCAGGTTGTCGGGGTAGTTGGTGTAGCCCACCGCGTTGGCGCCCCGGAGGAGCATCTGGAAGGGGATGTTGGGGATCTTCTTCCGCAGGGAATCCAGCCGCTCCCAGGGGGACTCGTGGAGGAACCGGTAGGCCACGTCGAAGGTGGCGCCGCCCCACATCTCCAGGGAGAAGCAGTCGGCCAGGATTTCGCTGGTGCCGTCGGCGGCCAGACGCAGGTCACGGGTGCGCACCCGGGTGGACAGCAGAGACTGGTGGGCGTCCCGCATGGTGGTGTCGGTGATGAGCAGCTTCTTCTGTTCCAGCACCCACTTCTTCACCGCCTCGGGGCCCTCCCGGTCCAGCAGCTGCTTGAGGCCCTCGGGCCGGTTGCCGGTGACGGGCGGGAACCGGGGGATGTCGTACTGCTTGCGCTCGGCGGAGGGATTGTCCACCTGAATCTGGGCGATGTACTTGAGCACCTTGGTGGCACGGTCACGGCCGGTGTTGATGTCAAAGAGCTCGGGGGTCTCGTCGATGAACTTGGTGTGGCACTTGCCCGCCTGGAAGGCAGGGTGGGTGAGGATGTTGGTGACAAAGGGAATGTTGGTCTTCACGCCCCGGACGTGCTCCTCGCTGACGGCGCGCACCGCCTTGTGGCAGGTGCCCACAAAGGTGTTGTCCCAGGCGGTGACCTTGACTAGCAGGGAGTCGTAATAGGGGGAGATGACCGCGCCGGTGTAGGCGTTGCCGCCGTCCAGACGGACGCCGAAGCCGCCGCTGGAGCGGTAGGCGGTGATCTTGCCGGTGTCAGGGGCGAAATTGTTGGCCGGGTCCTCGGTGGTGACACGGCACTGGATGGCGTAGCCGCTGATGTGCACATCCTCCTGCTTGGTCAGGCCGATGCGGGGGTCGGACAGGGGGCAGCCCTCGGAGATGAGGATCTGAGCCCGCACCAGGTCCACGCCGGTGACCATCTCGGTGACGGTGTGCTCCACCTGAATCCGGGGGTTCATCTCAATGAAGTAGTGGTTGCCGTCCTTGTCCACCAGGAACTCCACGGTGCCCGCGTTGACGTAGCCCACGTGCTTGGCCACCTTCACCGCGTCGGCGTGGAGCTTGTCCCGGATCTCCTGGGGCACGCTCCAGGCGGGGGCGTACTCCACCACCTTCTGGTAACGGCGCTGGAGGGAGCAGTCGCGCTCACCCAGGTGCATCACGTTGCCATACTGGTCGCCCAGAATCTGCACCTCGATGTGCTTGGGCTCCACCAGATATTTCTCAATAAAGATGTCCTCGCTGCCGAAGGCCTTCCGGGCCTCGTTGCGCACCAGCTCAAAGGCGGGGGCAACCTCCTCCGGCGTGTCGCACCGGCGCATGCCGCGGCCGCCGCCGCCGGCAGCCGCCTTGAGGATGATGGGGAAGCCGTAGGAAATGGCCTTCTCCAGGGCCTCGTCCGCGTCCTTCAGGGGGCGGTCGGAGCCGGGAATGGTGGGCACGCCGCAGGCGATGGCTGTGGCCTTGGCGGCCAGCTTGTCGCCCATGCGGGCCAATACCTCGGAGGAAGGACCGATGAACTTGATGCCCTCCGCCTCACAGGCACGGGCGAAGTCCGGGTTCTCGGACAGGAAGCCGTAGCCCGGATGGATGGCATCCACCTTCCGCCGCTTGGCCAGGTCGATGATGGCGGGAATGTCCAGATAGGCCCCAAGGGGGGACTTGTTGTGGCCGATGAGGTAGGCCTCGTCGGCCCGGGTGCGGAACAGGCTGTTGATGTCCTCGTGGGAGTACATGGCCACGGTGTGGAGCCCCAGGTCGTAGCAGGCGCGGAACACCCGGATGGCGATTTCGCCTCGGTTGGCTACCAGTACCTTGTTGAATACACGCTCTGTCACTTGATTCATCCTTTCTTCCCGCTGCGGCGGATGCGGTCCGGAGGGGACGGGAGCCGTCCTGCTTCCGGTCAAACTGATGTGTTAAAGTACATTATACAGACTGCAATCTGATTTTGCAATAAATTTTATTGGACTCTGCAAAAAAGAGATAAAAATACAAAAGGAATTAGAAAAAGAAGAGGAAAATGAAAGAAAAGGGAAAAGGTTCTGCAAAATAAGTTAAGAAAAACTGTAAATAGAAATGGACAAATGACAAAAAGAGAAGAAGGAACTTAGTAGGGCTGGAAGCGGAAAAGTGGGTGCGAAAGGGGAAGGAGAGGAGCGGAAAAAAGGTTAAGTTGGTTCTTAACACCGGGCGACAGGGAGTGCTTGTTTGCCCGCCGGTTTTATGGTAGACTAGGCCACAAAGACTGCGAAAGGGGGGCGTACCGTGGCACTGACACTGGAGAGCGGCCTGAAAGAGCTGCCGGGGATTGGTGACGCCAGGGCTGCCAAGCTGGCCAAGCTGGGCCTGGGCACTGTGGAGCAGCTGCTGGGGTACTATCCCCGCAGCTACGAGGATCGGAGCAAAATTTCCACCATTGACGGCGCACCGGAGGAACAGCCGGTGTGCGTGGAGGCGTTTGTGGCGGAGACGCCCCGGGTGTCCTATATCCGCAAGGGCCTGGAGCTGGTGAAGGTGAAGGTAGCCGATGACAAGTCGGTGATGACCGTCACCTTTTTCAACCAGGCCTACGTGCGGGACGCCCTGCGCCTGGGGGAGAGCTACATTTTCTATGGTAAAGTGGAGCGGCAGGGCAGGGGGCGGCAGATGACCAACCCGGTGTTCGAGCGGGAGGGCGCTGCCCGGTTCACCGGCTGCATCATGCCGGTCTACCCCCTGACGGCGGGCATCTCCAACAACCTGCTGGCCGGGCTGGCCCGGCGGTGCGTGGACGAGTGCGCCGGGCAGGTGCCCGAGCTGCTGCCCGAGGAGGTGCGCCTGGCCCACAGCCTGGCCCAGGTGGAGTTCTCCTGCCGGAACATCCACTTCCCCGAGAGCTGGGAGGCGCTGGAGATTGCACGGCGGCGGCTGATTTTTGAGGAGTTTTTCCTCCTCTCCTGCGGTATGTCCCTGCTGCGCACGGGACGGGACCGGGGCGCCGGTCCGGGGGTGGAGAGGCGGGATTTGGCGCCGTTTTTGTCCCTGCTGCCCTTCTCCTTCACCGGCGCCCAGCGCCGTACCGTGGACGAGGCGGCGGCGGACATGGCCTCGGGCCGGCCCATGAACCGGCTGGTCCAGGGCGACGTGGGCTCAGGCAAGACGGCGGTGGCCGCCGCCTGTGCCTGGCTGGCCTGGCAGAGCGGCTGGCAGAGCGCCATGATGGCCCCCACCGAGATCCTGGCCGAGCAGCATTTCCGCTCCCTGTCCGCCCTGCTGTCCCCCGCCGGAATGCGGGTGGGGCTGCTCACCGGCAGCATGAAGGCCGCTGAAAAGCGGAAGGCAAAAGCGGCCCTGGCGGAGGGCGAGGTGGACCTGATGGTGGGCACCCACGCCCTGTTGAGCGAGGGCGTGGAATTTCAAAAGCTGGGGCTGGTCATCACCGACGAGCAGCACCGCTTCGGCGTGGCCCAGCGTGCGGCCCTGGCGGCCAAGGCAGACAGGGGAGTGCGTCCCCATGTGCTGGTCATGTCCGCCACCCCCATTCCCCGCACCCTGGCCCTCATCGTGTACGGTGACCTGGATGTGTCGGTCATCGACGAACTGCCCCCCGGCCGCACGCCGGTGGAGACCTTTGTGGTGGGGGAGGACAAGCGGCAGAGGATGTACGGCTTTGTGCGCAAGCTGGTGGCTGAGGGCCGACAGGCCTATATCGTCTGCCCCGCTGTGGAGGAAAACCCGGACGGAGAGGGCGCTTTCGGCGGTTTGGCTGACCTGAAGGCGGTGACCACCTATGCCGAGACCCTGAAAACCCAGGTGTTTCCCGACTTGCGGGTGGCCTTTGTCCACGGCAAGATGAAGCCCAGGGACAAGGACGCGGTCATGTCCGCCTTTTCCGCCGGTGACATTGACGTGCTGGTGTCTACCACCGTCATTGAGGTGGGCGTGGACGTACCCAACGCGGCGCTGATGATTGTGGAGAATGCGGAGCGCTTCGGTCTGAGCCAGCTCCACCAGCTCCGGGGCCGGGTGGGCCGCGGCAAGCACAAGTCCTACTGCGTGCTCATGACCGCCACCCACAGCCAGGACAGCCGGGCACGGCTGAAGGTGCTGGCCTCCACCACCGACGGCTTTAAAATTGCCGAGGAAGACCTGAAGCTCCGGGGTCCCGGCGACTTCTTCGGCTCCCGGCAGCACGGCCTGCCCCAGCTCCACATTGCGGACCTGGCGGGAGATGTGCGGCTGCTCAAGGAGGCCCAGCAGGCCGCCCGTGACCTGTTGGAGGCCGACCCGGGGCTGGAGAAGCGGAAGCACCGCCCCCTGCTGGAGCGGGTGAAGCGGATGTTCAGCGACAACCCGGATATTTTCAATTAATATATATAATGGAAAGGAAGAATAAGATGCTTACAATGAGACCCATGGTGTCCGGAGACCGGGACGCGGTCATGGGCATGGTGACAGACTTCTACCACAGCCCGGCCGTGGAGCATGAGGTGGACTTTTCCACCCTGGAGCAGGCCTTCCGGGACGCGGCAGACCCGGCGCAGCCCCTGATTGAGGGCCTGCTGCTGCTGGAGGACGGCGAGCCGGTGGGATACTGCTACCTGTCCTGGAACTACGCCTCTGAGGTGGGCGGAAAGGTGCTCATTTTCGATGAGCTGTACCTCAAGGACAGCTGCCGGGGCAAGGGCTACGGCAGTCAGGTGTTCAACCAGGTGATGGCGGCCCACCCCGAATGCCGCCGCTTCCGGCTGGAGGTCACCCCGGCCAACGCAAATGCCGCACGGCTCTATGAGCGGCTGGGCTTTCGTTTCCTGCAGTACAACCAGATGGTGCTGGATGCGGAGTAAACCAGAGAGAAAACGAGGAAAAACCAATGACGAAACAGGAACATGTAAACGCCCTTCGGGCAGACACTACGGTACACTACAACTGCTGCCAGTCGGTGCTCATCCCCTTTGCACAGGAGTGCGGCCTGAGCCCCGAGGCGGCCAACGCCCTGGGCAGCAACTTTGGCTCCGGCATGCGCCGGGGCGCCACCTGCGGCGCCGTTACCGGCGCGCTGATGGTGCTGGGCATGACCGGCAAGGACTCTGCCGCCGCCAAGGAGCTGACCGACGCCTTCAAGGAGAAGAACGGCTGTCTGGACTGCGCCCAGCTTCTCGCCGAGGCCGCCAAGCGGGGAGAGGCCCGCAAGCCCCACTGCGACCGCATGGTCCGTGAGGCAGTGGAGCTGCTGGAAAAGCTGCACAAGTAAATTTTGTCCACAAAAATCCCGCCGGGTGTGGAAAACTCCACGCCCGGCGGGATTTTTTGCGTTCTATTTTAGGGTTACGGAGATGGGAGTGTCCAGGTCCTTGCGCTGGGTGAAGTGGAGGGAGAGCTCCACGGTGGGCGCATCGTACCCCACCAGCGGATAGAGCTCCACGAAGTACCCCTCGGGCACGGTGAACGCGGCGTCCGTGCCGTACCACAGCTCACCTACATGCAGGGAGCTGTGGGTGTTGAAATAGCAGGTCTCGCCGCCGGGGGCGCGGTAGCTGCCGCCGCACACCTGATAGCTCACCATGTGATACTCGTCGCTCTCCGGCGGCTCCGGGGCCAGGAAGGCCAGCTCGGTGACGGAGTCCTCTGTCCGGTTCACCGCCAGCTCCACGCCGTCGGGCAGGGGATCCAGGGCCACGCCCTGCTCCAGATCCACCGTCACCCACGCCCTGTCCGGATCCAGCCACTCCAGACGGGTGATGTGGAGCGTCAGGTGGGCGGGATCTGCAAAGAAGGTGGTGTCGCACATGTGGGCGTTGCCCAGAGCGCTTAACGAGCCGGAGGGATTGTCCTCGTACTTGTTGCCTGTCTCATCTTCCAGATAGAAGTCCAGACCGGCCAAAGAGGCGGTATTATCGGGGTGCTCCTCCACGGTCAGGCGGCCGTAAGTGGGGTAACTGTCCAGGGCGAAGCGGAGCAGCTGGCCGTCCACCTCCACCCAGTCCCCCATGGGGATGGACACCACGTCGTTGAGGTGGGAGGCGTCCAGAGGAATCTCGAAGAAGAAATCCCCCTCATAGGCGGGAGTGGTCTCCTCTCCATCGCCCAGCGCGGGTCTGGGAACATCCACGGCGCCGCCGTCCTCGCCCTCCAGATGGAGGGTGAGTCGCAGCACCTCGGGGAAGCGGAAGGTATCGTCCGAGACGTGGACGGACACCGCCCCGGTCAGTTCGCCGGGGTCAAAGGCGGAGGAGGAGATGGCACAGCCCTCCAGAGGGACGCCATCCCCGTCAGCCAGGTCGGCGGAGGCCATGTAGTGGCCATGGGGGCCGTCCACCTTCAGGAAGAAGCGGAGCTGGCCCTGGTCCAGAATCAGGTATTCCAGGCGCAGCTTGACGCCGTTTTGTATTTGTTCCTCGCCGATATACTGGGCGTAATTGTGTTCCACCGCCAGCTTCAGGCTGGGGGAGAAGGCCACGGCAGCCATCAGCTCCCGCAGCACAGGGACAGTGGAACAGGCCTGGGCAAAGGGCATGGAGTAGTTGACCAGCAGCACAAAGGCCGCGGCCACGCCTGCCAGACTGGCAGCCGGAATGCCGCACCAGCGGCCGGCACGCCTGCGGCGGAGCCTGGCTCTGGCCCGGTCCACCGTGCCGTCCAGCGCAGGGGGAACCTGCTCCAGCTCCCGGAGCAGGGCGTTGTATTCCTCATTTCGGTTCATGGTCACACCTCCTCGGTGTCGCTTAATTCCAGTTTCAAAAGGGCCAGTGCCCGGCGCTGCCGGGTGACCACCGTGCCCTGGGGAATGTCCAGAGCCTGGGCGGTCTCGGCCAGGGTCAGACCGGTGAAGTACCGCAGAATGACCACCGCCCGCAGGTCCCTGGGCAGCCGGGCAATGGCCTCCTTCAGGGGCAGGTTGTCGAAGGCCTCGGCCGCCGTCTCAGGCAGCTCGTCCATACCGGTCTCCCGGGCGCGGCGGCGCAGCTCGTCGTTGCAGACGTTGATGAGAATCCGGGTCAGCCAGGTGTGGAAGAACTGGGGCTGGCGCAGCTTGCGGCAGGCGGTCAGACCCTTGTACACAGCCTCGTCCACCGCGTCCAGGGCCATGGACGGACTGTGGAGGTAGAGCAGCGCCGTGCGGTACAGGGCGGTGCGGTATTCATGTGCCTTGTGGGCGTACTCGTTGGCGTCCAGAGGGGATCCCTCCTCTCAGTTGAATTGGAGCTCCTTTTCACCCATTAGACGGACTTGGGCATGGGTTTGATTGGCCTGTTGAAAAAAGTTTTTCTTCATTATATAATGTCTGCTGGACAAGCCGCAACGCGGTTTGTCCGCCCATTTTCTGAGAGAAAATATATCTGCGGAGGTCACCCTTGAGAGAACTGGAACAACTGCCCATCCCCCTGCTGGCCTGGTACCACGAGAACGCCCGGGTGCTGCCCTGGCGGAGCGATCCCACCCCCTATCACGTCTGGGTCAGCGAGATTATGCTCCAGCAGACCCGGGTGGCCGCTGTGATGAGCTACTACAGCCGCTTCATGGCGGCCCTGCCCGACGTGGCAGCCCTGGCGGCAGCGGAGGACGATACCCTGATGAAGCTCTGGCAGGGGCTGGGGTATTACAGTCGTGCCCGCAACCTGAAAAAGGCGGCCGGGCAGGTGATGGAGCGGTACGGCGGGGCCCTGCCCGCCAGCTATGAGGAGCTGCTCACTCTGGCCGGAGTGGGGGAGTACACGGCAGGGGCTATCTCCTCCATCGCCTTCGGCATCCCGGTCCCGGCGGTGGACGGCAACGTGCTCCGGGTGGTGGCCCGTATTGCCGGGGACGAGGGGGACATTACCCTCCCCGCCACCAAGAAGCGGATGGGACAGGCGCTGCAGGAGATCATCCCCACCGCCATGCCGGGCGCCTTCAACCAGGCCATGATGGAGCTGGGGGCAACCGTGTGCCTGCCCAACGGCGCGCCCCTGTGCGACAGGTGCCCGGCGGCGGGCTTCTGCGCCGCCCTGGCTCAGGACAAAATCAATTCCCTCCCCGTCAAGGCCCCCAAGAAGGCCCGCCGGGTGGAGGAGCGGACGGTGTACCTCATCTTCCATGAGGGCCGGGTGGCCCTCCGCCGCAGGCCGGAGAAGGGCCTGCTGGCCGGGCTGTGGGAATATCCCAACGAACCGGCGGAAAAAACGGGCATACTGGAATCGTGGGGCATCGTCCCGGCGTCTCAGCGGTGGGGCGGCGCGGGGAAGCACATCTTCACCCACATTGAATGGCACATGACCGCCCGGCTGGTACAGGCGGAGACGGAGGAGCTGCCCGAGGGCTGGGTGTGGGCCGACGGCCCCGCCCTGCGGCAGATTTACGCTGTGCCCAACGCCTTCCAGTCCTTCACGCCCCTGGTGGAGGAGGGACTGGCCGGAGCGGACAATACACAGGAGGTAATGGATGGAATTTGAGGCCATGGTGTCCCGGCAGCGGGCATTTTGGAATACCGGAGCCACCCGCAGCGTGGAGTGGCGGCTGACTCAGCTGAAAAAGCTGGAACAGGCCCTGGAGGAGCGGGAGGAGGCATTGTGCGCCGCCCTGAAGGCCGACCTGGGCAAGGCGGCCTATGAGTCCTGGCTCAGCGAGATCGGCATGACCCTGGGGGAGCTGCGCTTTGCTCGCAAACACTTGAAGAAGTGGGCAGCAGTCAAACGGCGGCCCTCGGCCATGCCCCTGTTCCCGGCCAGCAGCCGAGTGGTGCCCCAGCCCTACGGCATCGTCCTCATCATGTCCCCCTGGAACTACCCGGTGCAGCTCACCCTGGTGCCCCTTGTCTCCGCCCTGGCAGCGGGCAACTGCGCCGTGGTGAAGCCGTCGGCCTACGCGCCCAATGTGGCCCGGGTGGTGGCGGAGCTGCTGGGGGACATTTTCCCGCCTGAATATGTGTCCGTGGTCCAGGGCGGCAGGGCAGAGAACGCCGCCCTGCTGGAGCAGGACTTTGACTATATCTTCTTTACCGGTTCCCCTGCCGTGGGCAAGACGGTGATGGCCGCGGCGGCACAGCACCTGACCCCCGTCACCCTGGAGCTGGGCGGCAAGTCCCCGGTGATCATCGCCCCCGACGCCAACATCCCCCTGGCCGCCCGGCGCATCGCCTGGGGCAAGTTCCTCAACGCGGGCCAGACCTGCGTGGCTCCCGACCACGTGTATATTCCCCAAAACCTGCGGGACACCTTTGTGAAGGAGCTGGCCGGACAGATCCATCAGCTCTACGGCGCTGACCCTCTGACCGGACCCGACCTGCCCAAAATCATCAACGAAAAACACTTCAACCGGGTTGCCGGTCTGATGGGGAGCGGAAAGACCGCCGTGGGCGGCCGCACTGACCCGGCTGCCCGGCGCATTGAGCCCACGGTGCTGGTGGACGTGGCGGAAAGCGACGCAGTGATGCAGGAGGAGATCTTTGGCCCAGTGCTGCCCGTGCTTACCTACGACAGCCTGGACGACCTCATCGCCCGGCAGCAGAAGAAGGCCCGCCCCCTGGCGCTCTATATCTTTACGGGGGACAGGGCGCTGGAGAAGCGCATCGTCTCCGCCCTGCCCTCGGGCGGCGTGTGCGTCAACGACACGGTGATCCACCTGGCCAATCCCCACGTGCCCTTCGGCGGCGTGGGCAACAGCGGCATGGGTGCCTGCCACGGCAGGACCGGCTTCGACACCTTCACCCACTACCGCACAGTGGTGCGCCGGGGCGCCCTGGACCTGCCCATGCGGTACGCCCCCTACGGGGACAAAAACCTGAATACGGTGAAAAAGCTCATGTAATATGGGTTCAATTGAGAGAGAAAGAGGAGAGACGGATGGCAAAGCTCTATTTCCGATACGGGGTCATGGGCTCCAGCAAGACGGCTAACGCCCTGATGGTGCGCTACAATTACGAGGAGCGGGGCCAGGAGGCCCTGCTGGTGAAGCCCGCCATTGACCAGCGGGACGGTGCCCGTTTTGTGGCCTCCCGGGCTGGGCTGAGCAACCCCTGCATCTACTTTTCCGATTTGCGGGCCATGTCCCCCGAGGAACTGAAGCCCTACGCCTGCGTCATCGTGGACGAAGCCCAGTTCCTCAGCAAGGAGGAGGTACAGTACCTGACCTACCTGGTGGACGACCTGAATCTGCCTGTGATCTGCTACGGCCTGCGCTCCGACTTCCGGGGGGACCTGTTCCCCGGCTCCCAGGAGCTGCTCTCCTGCGCCGACATCATCGAGGAGATCAAGACCATCTGCTGGTGCGGCAAGAAGGCCACCTGCAACGCCCGCTTCGATGCCCAGGGCCACGTCCTCAAGGAGGGTGAGCAGGTGGTGCTGGGTGCCAACGACCAGTATATCGGCCTGTGCCGCAAGCACTGGAAGGAGGGCAACCTGGGACCCGACTGGCGCAAGACCCTGCCCGGTGTGGCGGAGTGAGCGCCATGAAGTGCAGCATCTGTCCACGCAAGTGCGGCGCTGAGCGGACGGAGACTGTTGGTAACGGCGTGTGCGCCATGCCGGAACCGCCGGTGCTGGCCCGTGCCGCCCTCCACATGTGGGAGGAGCCCCCTATCTCGGGTACCCGTGGCTCCGGCACGGTCTTTTTCTCCGGCTGCTCTCTCAAATGTGTGTTCTGCCAGAACGATGAGATTAGCCACGGCAACTTCGGCAAACCCATCACGGTGGAGCGGCTGAGGGAGATCTTCTTCGAGCTCATCGCCCAGGGGGCCCACAACATCAACCTGGTCAACCCCACCCACTTCTCCCACGCCATCGCAAAGGCGCTGGCGGAGCCTCTGCCAGTGCCGGTGGTGTGGAACTCGGGGGGCTACGACGAGGTGAACACCCTCCGTGCTCTGGAGGGCAAGGTACAGATCTACATGCCCGACCTGAAGTACCTGGATTCCGCCGCTGCGGAGCGGTACTCCGGCGCCCCCGACTACCCGGAGAAGGCGGCGGCGGCCATCAAGGAGATGGTGCGCCAGACAGGCCCCTATGAGCTGGACGGGGAGGGGCTGCTGAAGAAGGGGGTGCTCATCCGACACCTGATTCTCCCCGGCCGGGTGAAGGAGGCCAAGGCGGTGATGGACTTTGTGGCGGAGCAGTTCCCGCCCCACACTGTCCTCTTCTCCCTCATGAGCCAGTATGTGCCCTGCGGACGGGCGTCGGAGTACCCGGAGATCAACCGCCGGGCCAGAAACTCGGAGATTCGGGCGGCGGAAGCGTACTTTTCCGCCCTGAACCTGGACGGCTTCACCCAGGAGCTGCTCTCGGCCACCGAGGGCTTTATCCCCGATTTTGACCTGACCGGCGTATAGGCGTGTCCGCCCCGAAGGAAAGGAAGATATCATTGAAATGGAAGCAACGGGCCGGGAGCCACCGCATGGGCACCATGTGGCGGCTGTCCTGGCCCGCGATTATGGAACAGATTCTGGCCACCATGGTCAGCTACGTGGACACCGCCATGGTGGGCGCTCTGGGCGCGGGGGGCACGGCGGCGGTGTCGGTGAACGCGGCGTCCATCTGGCTCATCAACGGCATTCTGGCCGGTGTGGGCGTGGGCTTCTCGGTGCAGATCTCCCACGCGGTGGGCGCACGGGAGGACGGCCAGGTGCGGAAGGTGCTGCGGCAGAGCGTGCTGGGTGCCTTCGCCTGCGGACTCATCGCCCTGGCGGTGTACCAGCTGCTGGCCGGGTTCATCCCTCTGTGGCTGGGAGCCAAGCCCGACGTGTACTCCGCCGCTGTGGCCTACCTGCGGTGCTACACCGCCGCCCTGCCCTTCGCCTCGGCGGGTATCGTGTTCTCCGCTGTGCTGCGGTGCATGGGCAACAGCAAGGCGCCCCTCATCCTCAACACAGCGGCCAACCTGCTCAACATTGTGCTCAACTTCTTCCTCATCTACCCAACCCGCCCGGCAAACATTCTTGGCTGGGCGGTTACCATCCCGGGGGCCGGGCTGGGAGCAGCAGGCGCGGCCATCGCCTCCGCCATCGCCCTCACCTTCTCGGGCGTGGCCATGGTGTGGGTGGCCCTGCGGCAGGGGGACCGGTACCAGGTGAAGCTGCGGGAGGGCCTGCGGCCTGACGGACCCGTTCTCCGCCGGGCGGCCATGCTGGGTCTGCCCTCCGCCGCCGAGCGGGCCACCGTGAACCTGGGCCAGATCGCCATGACCGCCCTGGTGGCACACCTGGGCACCGTGGCCCTGGCGGCCAACCAGATCGCCACCACCGCCGAGGGACTGTGCTACTTACCTGCCTACGGCATCTCCTACGCCGCCACCGCTCTGGTGGGCCAGTCGGTGGGAGAGGGCAGCCGGGAGGACGCCGAGGCCTACGGCACCCTGTCCGGCCTGCTGGGCTTCGGTCTGTGCGTGGGCACCGGCGTGCTCCTCTTCCTGCTGGCTGAGCCGCTGGCCGGGCTGTTCAACACCGACCAGGCCGTGGTGGCCCAGGCCGCCATGGTGCTGCGCATCGTGTCGGTGGCCGAGCCCTTCTTTGCCGCCTCTATCGTGTTCACCGGCGCGCTCCGGGGCGGACAGGACGTCCGTTTCCCCATGGTGGTCAGCCTGGTGTGCATGTGGGGCGTGCGTATCGCTCTGGCGCCCCTGCTGGTGTTCCGGTTCGGCATGGGCCTGGAGGCGGTGTGGATCGCCATGGCCGTGGACCTGATTCTCCGGGGCATCCTGTGTACCTTCCGGTGGCGCAGCGGCCGCTGGCGGAAATACTGCGGACTTGCATAATAAAACGGGTTTTGAACGCACACCTGCGCGTTCAAAACCCGTTTTTTGCTATTCTTCCGGTACCAGAACCGCCATGTCCCGGGGCAGCGGCGCGGTAAAGGACATGGAAGCGCCGGTGATGGGGTGGGTGAACGAGAGCTCCGCCGCATGGAGGGCGGGGCGGGGGATGAGGGCATGGTCCTCGGTGCCGTAGAGAAAATCCCCGGTGAGGGGGTGGCACAGGTGAGCCATGTGGACCCGGATCTGGTGGGTGCGGCCGGTCTCCAGCTCCAGACGCACCAGGGAACGGCCATTCCCGGTGCGCAGGATCCGGTAATGGGTGACGGCACGCTGGCCGTCGGGCCGCACGGTTCGGGCCAGCACGGAGCCATCCAGCCGTCCGATGGGGGCGTCGATAACGCCGGAGGGGGGATTGGGCATACCCTCGCACACCGCCAGATACACCCGGCGGAAGGCGGGGGAATGGAGCTGCTCCTTGAGCACCTCCTGGGCGTGGCCGTGGAGGGCCACCAGCAGCAATCCGGAGGTGCCCCGGTCCAGCCGGTGGACCGGGTGGAAGTCCGCCAAAACCCCCTGTTTTCTGTAATAATCCATCAGGAAATTACCGATTGTATCGGAATAATGGCCTGGGCCGGGGTGGACGGCCACACTGGGCGCCTTGTTGAGCACCAGCACATCCTGGTCCTGATACACGATGTCCAGGGGACCGGGCGCGGGGACAATGGCACCCGACACCTCGGTGTCCCCCACCACCACGGACAGCACCTGCCCGGCCTGGACCCGGTCCCCAACCGTGACCCGGACGCTGTCCAGCAGGATGCCGTCCTCCAGCCACTTCACCCGCCGGATGACCGTCCCCGACAGCCCCAGAGGCCCCCGGAGCAGGGCGTCCACCTTCCAGCCGGACTGGTCAGGGGTGACGGTCAGGTTAAGCCGACGGGGGAAATCCATACCGCCGCTCACAGCTTATGGTTGTAGTAGGCCGTGGAGGCCAGGAACACCGCGAAGAACACCGCGGCGGTGGCGATAAGGGTGAGGAACACGGCGAAATTCACCACGATGGACACCAGCATGGCCACGTAGAGCAGCACGATGAGTACCAGGGAGGTAAAGGAGAGGGCACGGCGGGTCACCTCACGGCCCCGCTCATCGGTCTCCTTGATTTCAGAGGCACGCAGCTTCTTGGGGTCCTTCATGGTGCGGCGGGTGCCGATGAGCCCCGCCACGCCGCAGATGGCGATTCCGGTGCCGAAGCCGCCGTAGAAGCCTATGCCCATGTCGGGCAGGGGGACATCCAGGAAATCCAGCACAAAGCCGGCGCAGGCGGCAGCCAGGCCCAGGACGATGCACAGGATAAAGAGCCAGCAGCGGCGGCGGAGCACCGCAAGATAGTCGCCGTGTCCGGCGGAAAAGAGACGAAGGATCATGGTCAAAACCTCCTTAAAATGTTGTCTTTCCAGGCACGGAGCGGACGGGCCAGGGGAGAGTGCAGGAAAAGACCCCAAAGGCCCAGGGCAGCCCCGGCGCCGCACAGAAAGGCACAGATCCCGCCGGGCAGCAGGGAGAGGTGTCCGGCGGCGGTTCCGACGCAGAACAGCAGAACGCCTAACCGGAACAGGGGGGACAGGGAGTGTATGGGTCGGTTCATGTCTCATCCTCCTCAAACACGAACAGCTCTTCAATGGTCAGGTGGAAATACTGGGCCAGCTTGTGGGCCAGCAGCAGGGAGGCGTTGTACCGCCCGTTCTCCAGGGAGATGATGGTCTGCCGGGTGACCCCCACGGCCTCGGCCAGTTCCTCCTGGGTGATGCGGCCTTCCTTCCTCAGCTGGGCGATGCGGTTCTTCAAGGTATCACGTCCTCGTCGCAAAAGTAAAGCTTGCTTTACAAGGAAAGTATAGCACACTTTACATGGAAGTCAAGAGCAGCTGGAAAAAATTCCGCAGCCCGGAAAATTCACATTTCCAGCCTTGAGTGAGGGGGGCGGAGGGGGTATAATACCTACTTTAGAAACCAAGGAATGAGGTGCCCCTCTATGACGGAAAAGCTGGGTATTTACATCCATATCCCCTTCTGCCGCAGCAAGTGCGACTACTGCGACTTCTACTCCCTGGCGGGACGGGAGGACAGGATGGACGACTATCAGAAGGCCCTGCTGGCCTACATCAAGGAGACGGCGCCCTTTGCCAAGGGATATCAGGTGGACACCATCTACTTCGGCGGCGGCACCCCCAGCTTTTATGGAGAGAAGCGGATCGCCGAGCTGGTGCGGGCGGTGAAGAAGCGGTTTGACGTGAGCCGTGAGGCCGAGGTGACCATGGAGGCCAACCCGGACAGCGTGGACGTGAAGATGCTCCGGCGGCTGCGCCGTGCCGGAGTGAACCGGCTCTCTCTGGGCGCTCAGACCGCCTGCGACCAGGAGCTGCGGGCCATCCACCGGCCCCACACCTTTGCGCAGACCTGCCAGGCGGTGGCCGCCGCCCGGGAGGCCAAGATAAAGAATCTGTCCCTGGACCTGATTTACGGCCTGCCCGGTCAGGACATGGCATCCTGGCAGGAGAGCGTGGAGCAGATTCTGGCCCTGAAGCCGGAGCACCTGTCCTGCTACGGGCTGAAGGTGGAGGAGGGTACCCCCCTCTGGCAGCGGGTGGAGCGCGGCGAGATCCTGCCCGACGATGACGCCCAGGCGGACATGTACCTGTGGATGGTGGACCGGCTGGAGCGGGAAGGGTACCGGCAGTACGAGATCTCCAACTTCGCCAAGTGCGGCTGCCAGTCCCGGCACAATCTGAAGTACTGGATGGGCAAGCCCTATCTGGGCCTGGGCCCCGGCGCACATTCCGACTTCGGCGGCCGGCGCTACTCCTTCATCAAGGACCTGGACGGCTATATCTCAGGCGTGCTGGAGGGCGGCACGGTCATTGACGAGTCTGAGCTCATCCCCAAGCGGGAGCGGGGCGGTGAGTACCTGATGCTCCGCATGCGTACCACCCGGGGCATTGAGGAGTGGGAGTACCGCAGACAGTACTATATGAACTTTGAGCCCATTGAGCAGAAGCTGGCCCAGTTTGAGCACCAGGGCTGGGCCGCCCGGCAGGACACCCGCTGGCATTTCACCCCCCAGGGCTTCCTCATCTCCAACCAGCTCATCGGCGAGCTGCTGGAGGTGCAGGAGAAGTCGGCATTATCCGAGCTGCTTCCCAAGGCAAAGGCGGCATTCGGGAAGAAAAAGCCGGAGGATGAGGGGAAAAAGCCGGAGAACTGACGAAAAAATTCTGGTATTACCAGGAGATAAGCTGTTTACAATGGAGAAGGATTATGTTAACATAATAAAATACAACGCCAACCAAACCACCGCGTATGACAGGAGGAGAGCATGAAGTCAATTCGCAGACGTACCACCGCCCTGATACTGGCCGCTGTGCTGGGGCTTGCCCCTGCGGCGTCGGCCTCCGAGGCGCTGGGACATGATATACAGACCGGGACGGTCAGCCTGGCCGCAGGCACTGAGCTGACACACCAGATTTTCTGGAGTGATACATACTCGGACCTGCGCACCGAGCGGTATTTCACCTATACCCCCAACAGCGACGTGACGCCCGTTGTGGCGTACGGCGACAAGGTCACCAGCCGGGAGACCCTCACCACCATGGCCAAGCGGCTGGAGAGCCAGGGCAAGCGGCTGGTGGGCGGCATCAACGGCGACCTGTACGTGATGGCCACCGGTGAGCCGCTGGGCACTGTCATCACCGACGGCGTGCTCCGCTCCGTGCCCGGCACCAACAACCAGGGCTATTACGCCATCGGCTTCCGGGGAGACGGCACCGCCTTTATCGGCAAGCCCGACCTGACCGTGACCGCCACCTTCCACAACACCACCTTCCAGGTCACCGGCGGCATCAACAAGGTCCGCCTGAGCGACGGCATGGTCCTCTTTACCGATGACTTTGGCGCCACCACCCAGAACACCCAGCCCGGTATCGACGTAATCCTGACCCCGGTGCTGGACGATGTGGGTGAGACCGTCAACGTGGACCTGGACGTGTCGGAGCAGAGCCAGGAGGCGGCGGAGAACAGCGGTTCTGCCACAGCGGAAGAGGATATCATCGGCTCCGAGGACCTGACCAGCAGCGCCCAGACCGGCAGCGAGGCCGACCCGGCCAAGGAGGTCAAGGGCACCCTGACCCAGAGTGATGAGCTGATGATCGGCAGCCGGGTGACCTACAGGGTGGAGCAGGTGCTGGAGTCCACCGGCTCCATCGCCATCCCTGAGGGCAAGGTGGTTCTGTCCATCAACAACAAAGCCAACTCCTACTGGCTGTCCAACGTGAAGAGCCTCAAGGTGGGAGATCTCATTGACATCGACGTGACCACCACCGACGCCATCTGGCAGGAGGCCGACCAGGCCATGGGCGGACTGTACAAGCTGGTCACCGCCGGCAAGGTGGAGAGCGGCCTGCCCACCGAACAGACGGCCTACACTGCTGTTGGCGTCAAGGCCGACGGCACCGTAATCTTCTACACCATTGACGGCAAACAGCCCGGATACAGCGTGGGCGCCAGCCTGACCCAGGTGGCCATGCGCCTGGTGGAGCTGGGGTGCGTGGATGCCATCAGCCTGGACGGCGGCGGTTCCACCACCATCGGCGCCACAGCCCCCGACGGCGATAAGCTGGGGGTGCTCAACAAGCCCTCTGACGGCAGCCAGCGGGCCAACAGCGTGGCCCTCTTCCTGGCCACCGACCTGCAGCCCACCGGTGAGCTGGGCAGCATCTATGTGACCCCCAGTGAGTCTCTGGTGCTCTCCGGAGCCCAGGTGCAGCTCACCGCCACCCCCCTGGACACCTCCTATTACGCCATGGATGGGACGGTCCCCGTCACCTGGTCCATCCGCAACGGGGACGGCTCGGTGGACACCAACGGGCTCTTTACTGCCGGCAGTGAGAGCGGTACCACACAGGTCACCGCCACCAGCGGTACCGCCAGCGGCTATACCACCATGACCGTGGTAAAGAAGCCGGACAAGATCACCATTTCCAGCGAGGCCAGCGGCGCGGCGATCACCTCTCTCAATCTGGAGCCGGGCGGCACCATGGATCTGAAGGCCAATGCGGTATACCGGACTCTGGGGCTGACCTCTCAGGACACCTGCTACACCTGGACGCTGGACCCGGCGGTGGGCACAGTGGACGCAAACGGTGTGATTACCGCCGGTGACAAGACTGCCAGCGGCAACCTGACCGTCTCGGCCGGCGGCACCACCGTCACCATCCCGGTCACCGTGGCCGGCCATGTGAAGACAGTGGAGGACTTTGAGGACGGCATCACCTCCGTGGGCGGCACCGCGGCCGTCCAGCTCAGCCAGGAGACTTCCGCCGACTATGTGCGCTACGGCACCGGCAGTCTCCAGGTGGACTATGACGCCCAGACCGCCGGTACTGCCAGCCTGACCACCACCCTGACCATCGCCGAAGGGGAGAAATGGCTGAACCTTTGGATCTACGGCGACGGCTCGGGCAACAGCCTCACCGCCACCATTGCCGACCTCCAGGGCGCCACCAGCGAGGTGGCTCTCACCAGCCTGAACTTCAACGGCTGGAAGTACGTCTCCGCCAAGCTGCCCGCCAACGCCGCCTCTGTCCGGTCCATCAACTTTATCTATGGCGGCGGCGGCACCACCGGCGGCACGGTTTATCTGGACCAGATCACCACCTCCAACGAGGTCATTCAGGACAGCACCTGTCCAACCGTGTCGGTCAGCCTGTCCGGCGGTATTACCGCCGTGGTGTCCGACGACGTGGATAAGCAGTTTGATAAGAGCCAGATTACCCTGACCTATGACGGCGAGCCCCTGAGCTTTACCTGGGACGCCGCCTCCTCCAAGCTGACCGCCACTCTGCCGGCGGCGGACAGCAAGACCCACCGTGTGACCGTCACTGTGTCCGACGCCTCGGGCAACATCGGCCGGGGCAGCGCCACCCAGAACGCCACCGGGACCACAGCCTCCGCCTTTACCGACACCCAGGGCCACTGGGCCGCCAGCTACGCCGACTACCTCTATCAGCAGGGCATCACCACCGGCGTGCCCAACGAGGCCGACGGCACCCTCCAGTTCCAGCCCGACCGCACCATCACCAGAGGAGAGTTTTTCGCCATGGTGGCCCGCTGGCTGGGGGTGGACATGAACCAGTACAGCAGCGTGGAGCTGCCCTTTGTGGACGCGGACCAGATCCCCGACTGGGCTCTGCCCGGCGTCAAGACCATGTACGCTCTGGGGTACCTGAAGGGGAGCAGCGACGGCGCGGGTAATTTGAGCGCCAATGCCTCTGCCACCATCAGCCGTGCCGAGGCCATGACCATTCTGGGCCGTGTCCAGGCCCAGGGATACGCCCAGGCAGAGCTCACCTTTGACGATGCCGCCAGCGTGCCCGACTGGTCCCTGACCTATGTCAAGACCCTGGTGGCCCAGGGGGTCATCAGCGGCTACGAGAACAAGATCATGCCCTCTGACCCGCTTCGCCGGGGCGAGGTGGCCAAGATGCTCTTCACCATGACCTGAGCGCCACACATATGAAAAAAATCCCTGCCGGATATCCGGCAGGGATTTTTTTACAAGGCGGTTACTTTTTTCGGTTGGAGATGGAGTACTCCGCATCTGCCAGAGCCTGCACCGTTTCCCGACCCCGGCTGTCCAGGGCGCGGTAGCGGGAGAGCAGACGCCGCTCCTCCAGCGTAAAGGAGCTCTGCAGCTCCGGCACATCCGTTCGGTCAAAGAGATAATCCAGACTGACGTGATAGAAATCCGCCAGAATAACCAACGAATCATAGTTGAGCTGACGTTTACCGGCCTCGTAGAGTGCATAGGCTGAGCGAGAAATATTCAGCAGTTCAGCAATTTCGGACTGAGTCTTGCGGCGAGACTGCCGCAGAATACGCAGACGCTGGCCCAGCATGTGCTCACCTCCCGGCTCTCTAAAAAAATTATACCGTCAGACGTGGACAAGACACAATCTAGGTTACAATATGTCGCGAATAGAAACGAAATAAACCTAGAAAAAGTTGACTTAGAAACAAAATGAAACTATAATAGAGCCAAAATCGCGGAGCGGAGGACAGGGCATGGACAGAGTCGGGGTGAAACGGGCAATTGTCTGCGGACTGGGTATGGCAGGCGCATGTATTGCGCTCATGGCAGCATGCCGCCGCTCCGCAGGCGGGACGGACTGGCTCACCGGCGCAGGCGACCGTGCCGCCTTCCGAAACATTCTGAGGAGGAGTGCGCCGGGCGGTATTGTTCTGGCCAGGCTGCGGGGCTTGGGCCACATCAACCGTACCCAGGGCTACCGGGCAGGGGATGAGGCCATCTCCCGGGCGGCGAAGGCCCTGCGCATGGGCAGCGGAACAGGCGGAGCCCTCTACCGGATTGGCGGACGTACCTTCGTTCTGGTGCTGCCCCGGAGGAGCTGGGGAACACCGGAGCTGGCTGCAGCCCGGAGTGTGCGGGCATACGGGCCGGGAAATGCCGGTGAGCGGCTGGACGTGGGCTGGGCGGCCGGACCGGGAACGGTCTCCGAACTGCTCAGCCGGGCGCAGGTCCGGCTGGTGCAGGAGCCCTGACCGGAGAAGCGGGGCAGGCAGAGAGGACATGGTTACACGGCAGGAGGGAAAAGGCCATCCTGCCGTGTTTTTGTGTCGTTTTGGCTTTTTATCGAGTACGAATTATCTTGACAGGAATGGGCAGCGGCACTAAAATAGACTAGGTATAGTTTTTGAAAAGCAGCAGGGGTCGCTTTTCATTTTTGTGCGGAATGGACAAGCAGCGCCAGCTCCGCCAATGCCAAAAAACAAATGACTTTATAAAAATCAAGAAAGTAGGAGGTGTGTTCAGCCCTTATGGTACCCATTTGGATGTTAATTGTGGGAATTATCGTCGCGCTGCTGGTCGGCGTGCTGGTAGGTTTCGCGCTTGGCGTCAAGTGGCGCAAGCAGGTCGCCGAAAAGGAGATCTCCAGCGCCGAGGAAGAGGCCAAGCGTATTATTAACGAGTCCATCAAGAGCGCCGAGAGCAAGAAGCGTGAGGCGCTGGTTGAGGCCAAGGAGGAGATCCTCAAGGCCCGCAACGATTTTGAACGGGATCAGAAGGAGCGCCGGGCCGACCTGCAGAAGCAGGAGCGCCGGCTCCAGCAGAAGGAAGAGACCCTGGACCGCAAGACCGAGAACATGGAGAAGAAGGAAGAGCTTCTCCAGACCAAGCTCACCGAGCTGGAAGAGGCCCGTGAGGAGGTCTCCACCATCAAGAAGACTCAGATGGAGGTCCTGGAGCGGCTCTCCGGCTTTACTGCCGAGGAGGCCAAGGCCTATCTGATCAACCAGCTGGAGGCCGAGGTCACCCACGAGTCTGCCATGAAGATCCGGGAGATCGAGGCCCATTTCAAGGAAGAGGCCGACACCAAGGCCAAGGAAATCCTGTCCCTTGCCATCCAGCGCTGCGCAGCCGACCATGTGGCCGAGGCCACCGTGTCGGTTGTTCCCCTGCCCAATGATGAGATGAAGGGCCGCATCATCGGCCGCGAAGGCCGCAATATCCGCACGCTGGAGACCATGACCGGCGTGGATCTGATCATCGACGACACCCCCGAGGCCATTACGGTCTCCTGTTTTGACCCTGTCCGCCGTGAGATTGCCCGCATCGCCCTGGAGAAGCTGATCCAGGACGGCCGCATCCACCCCGCCCGCATTGAGGAGATGGTGGAGAAGGCCAAGCGGGAGGTGGACGCCACCATCAAGGCCGAGGGTGAGCGGGCCGTGTTTGAGACCAACGTCCACGGCCTCCATCCCGAGCTGGTCAAGCTGCTGGGCCGCATGAAGTACCGCACCAGCTACGGCCAGAACGTGCTCAACCACTCCATCGAGGTCTCCCACCTGGCCGGTCTGCTGGCCGCCGAGATCGGCGCCGACGTGACCCAGGCCAAGCGGGCCGGTCTGCTCCACGACCTGGGCAAGTCCATTGACCACGAGGTGGAGGGTTCCCACGTCCAGATCGGCGTGGAGCTGGCCCGGAAGTACAAGGAGAACGAGGATGTGGTCCACGCCATCGAGGCCCACCACAACGACGTGGAGCCCCGCACCATCGTGGCCTGCTTGGTTCAGGCGGCCGACGCGGTGTCCGCTGCCCGTCCCGGCGCCCGGCGTGAGAACCTGGAGAACTATATCAAGCGCCTGGAGAAGCTGGAGGAGGTCACCTCTTCCTTCCCCGGTGTGGAGAAGTCCTTCGCCATCCAGGCCGGCCGCGAGGTCCGCATCATGGTGGCCCCCGAGAAGGTCAGCGAGGACCAGATGGTGCTCCTGGCCCGGGATATCGCCAAGAAGATCGAGGAAGAGCTGGAGTACCCCGGCCAGATCAAGGTGAATATGATCCGGGAGACCAAGGTTGTGGAGTACGCCAAGTAAGTCCCCCAATCAAACGAAAAACGAGGAGCGCGGCGTCTGCCGCGCTCCTCATTTTTTAAGATTTAAAATACAAACCGTGATTATTTGCGCTTTTTGTCCCGCAGGTATACGTGTTTGGTGGGGTCGTCGGCGCTGGTCTGGCGGGAGACCACTTCAAACCGGTCCAGCGCCTTCACCAGCTGGGTCAGCTTGGAGTAGCCGTAGTTCCGGGGGTCAAAGTCGGGCTGCTTCTTCAGCAGCAGATTGCCCAGCTTGCCCATGAAGCCGTAGCCGTCCTCGTCGGCGATGCTCTCCAGGGAGTCGGCGATGAGGTCCACCACCGCCCGGGGCACACCGGCGATCTCCTCCGGCTCGGGCGGCTGGGGCTGGGCGGGAGCGGTCTTCTTCTTGGCGGCCTTTTTGGCCGACTTCTTGGCCGACTGGACCTGATTCTCCTTCTCCGGCTCGGAGATGGGCTCCGGCTCAGGAGCGCAGGCCGCCAGAGCCTCCTGCCGTGCCTTCTCTCCGGCTGCCCGGATGACCTCAATATAGATGAACTTGTCGCAGGCCACGATAAAGGGCAGGGGAGTCTTCTTCTCTCCCATGCCGTACACCTTCATGCCGGCCTCCCGCAGCCGGGTGGCCAGGCGGGTGAAGTCGCTGTCACTGGACACCAGCACAAACCCGTCGCACCGGCCGGAATAGAGCAGGTCCATGGCATCGATGATCATGGCCGAGTCGGTGGCGTTCTTGCCGGTGGTGTAGCTGTACTGCTGGATGGGGGTAATGGCGTGCTCCAGCAGCAGGGGCTTCCAGGAGGCCATGTTGGGGGTGGTCCAGTCGCCGTAGATGCGCTTGACCGTGGGCGTGCCGTACACCGCCGCTTCGGCCATGATGTCCCGCAGGGCGGAGCGGGGGGCGTTGTCCGCGTCAATGAGCACGGCCAGCCGCAGATCCTGATTGTCCATGTATGATAATCTCCTCATATCAGTGTAAAAAACCCGGAAACCGGGGTATGTCAGCACTAACAACTCCAGTATAGCACAAAGCAGCCGGGGGAGGAACAGAATTCCGGCGGAAAAATGGAGCAGGGGCGCAGCGTTTGGCCGCTCCAAAGCGTATATAGGGTGAAAGGGGGGACGGGAATGAACCCCAACCGGTTGGAAGAGACAGTAAGGAAGTACGAGAACACCCTGTACCGGACGGCGTTGGCTGTCCTGGGCGACGCTCACGAGGCCCAGGACGCGGTACAGGACACATTTGTCCGGTATCTGGAGAAGGCGCCGGAGTTTGACAGCCCGGAGCATGAGAAGGCGTGGCTCATCCGGGTGACGGTGAACGGCTGCAGGAGCCGTCTCCGATCACCCTGGCGGAAGCGGCGCACGGAACTGAGCGAGGGCCTGCCTGCCCCTGAGCCGGAGGAGCGGGCTGTGCTGGAGGCGGTGCTGGCCCTGCCGCCCAGGGACCGGGCAGCGGTCCACCTCTACTACTACGAGGGGTACAGCACGCCGGAGATCGCCACCATGACCGGTCAGAGCGAGGGTACCGTCCGGTCCCGGCTCTCCCGGGCGCGGCAGAAGCTCAAGGTCCTTCTGGCGGATGCCGAGTGAAAGGAGTACAGCATGGAACATTACCGTTCTTATATGAACCGGGTGAAGCTGAGCCCGGAGGAGCACCGGGCCCTGATGGACGCCCTGGAGGGGAATGGGCGGTCTGCCCGGAAAGCCTCTCCCGCCCGGTGGGTGACTGCTGCGGCCTGCCTGGTGCTGGTGTGCGCGGCAGCCTTTGGGGTGTGGCGTCTGGCGGGGCTCCCGGTTGGGGATACCGACCCAGACCGGCTGCTGGAGGACGTCCCCGGTATAACCGGGACCCTGTCCCCTGACATTGGAAGCACAGAATCCATTCCGCCGGAGCTGGGCAGCGAATACGTCCTCTCGCCGGAGGACCCATTTGACGGGCAGCCCCACAGCAGCTTTAACATCCAGGGGGTGGAGTACGGAGATGCTCCTGAGATCTGCGCCTCCATCGCCTACCCGGACGGCTGGTTTGAGGAGCAGCTGACCCGGGCGCAGATGGTGGAGCTGCTGGGTGGTCCCGGGGCGGAGGATGCCCCCTGGTCCCTGTACTGGGTGGGGTACGACATCACCGGAAAGGCCGTCTACGACGGGGAGGGAAACCTGTGGCAGCTCTGGCTCAACGGCGTCAGCCGGAGCAACGAGCACAACGGCTTCACCCTCACGGTCCGGCCGGAGGATTATCCCTTGACCGATATGATTGCCCCCGATCAGACTTCCACCGAGCTCAACGGCGTCATGGTCTACGGCAGCAAGAGCGGCCGGTACGGCTGGGACGACAGCGGGGAGATGGGCTATATCTACGAGATCACCATGATGTCGGGAGAGGCCGGACTGAACTTTGAGGCCCGGCAGCTGGAGGAGGAGTATGCCGAGTACCTGTGCACCCAGGCGGCCAACACCTTTGCGGTGACAAAGCTGTACCTGGACAGCCTGCTGGTCTACGGCGGCGAGATCCCCGACTGGGGCAGCGAGCGGCCCACCTGGGAGGAGGCCATGGCCGACGAGAAATTCGGAGACTATGTCCCCGCGAATGTGCCCGACGGCTTTACCTTTGAAGGGGCCTGGCGGGAGTGGGGCCAGAACCGGAATTACCTGTTCCTGAGATGGATCGGATATTACACCAATATCTCCATCGACATCTGGGATGCCAGCACCGTAGGAGACCTTCCCATCACCGATCCGGCGGATCGGGAGAAATACGACGTGAACCTGTACACCATCCCCTACGCCGACTCGGTGCCCGAGGAATACTGGCAGGAGTTTGGCCGCCCGGTGTTCGCCATTGAGGACGTGACCCCCGAGGTGGTCGCCGCCCGGATGCGCTGGGTGGATGACGACAGCGGCGACGTGGACAGCTGGCGCGGAGACTTCTATGTCTACTACGAGAGCGAAAACGTGCTGGTG
The DNA here is from genome assembly GCF_050943825.1 of Pseudoflavonifractor sp. Taxonomy (NCBI): domain Bacteria; kingdom Bacillati; phylum Bacillota; class Clostridia; order Eubacteriales; family Oscillospiraceae; genus Pseudoflavonifractor; species Pseudoflavonifractor sp. The sequence goes on along the minus strand of NZ_JBMNPX010000005.1, from coordinate 145,757 downwards.
CGGTATGACCTGGACGGGGTCACCCCCCAGGAGGCCTATGACCTGATTCTCTACGAGTATGACACCCTGCCCGGCCAGGTGGTGACCTGGGAGGACGTCCTGAAGGGCCGGGGTTCCTTCCGGGATGCCGCCAGCGGTCAGACGCTGGAGCTGTCCACCATCTCCCGGATTTTCACGCCTGACGAGAGCATTCAGGCCCAGCCCACCGCCTTTGCCCTGATGGACCTGGACGGGGACGGCGAGGAGGAGCTGGTTTTGAAGGTGTGGATGGGAGAGGCATATGATGAGTGCACCGTGGTGCTGTTCCGGGAGGAGGACGGGCTCTATGCCCGGGGCTTTGAGCTGCGGAGCATGAGCGATCTGAAGGAAGACGGGACCTTCCACTACTCCAGCGGCGCGTTCGACTGGGGGTATGCCCGCATCACATCGCTGACCTCCGCGGCGTATGAAAAGGAGAATGTCACCTACTGCCTGGGTGAGCGCTATGTAGTGGATGGCGCACCGGCGGACGAGGCAGCCTTCTGGTCTGCGTATGAGACGCAGGAGACCAAGGCCGAGCCGGACTGGCACGGCGTGGATGACGACGGCATTGCCGCCGCCTTTGGCTGAGACAGAAGAAAAAAGAGGCGGCCGCCCGGAAGGGCGGCCGCCTCGCTGTATGCTGTTGTTACGGCTCGTCCACGATGAGGCCGTAGCCGCCGTCGTTGCGCTTGTACACCACGGCGAAGGAGCCGTCGGCGTCGGCATCCCGGAAGGCGAAGAAGGTGTGGTCCACCAGATTCATCTGGAGAATGGCCTCCTCCACACTCATGGGCCGGATGGGGAACTTCTTGGTGCGGACAATGCGGAACTCCTCTTCCTCGGTGTCGGGGACAAAGGAGGAGATCTCTTCCTCGTCCACGGAGCGGACAAAGGCGTCCTGACGCAGGCGCTTCTCCAGGCGGGCTTTATTCTTACGCAGCTGGCGCTCCACAGAGGCCACGGCGGCGTCGATGGTGGCAAACATATCGGAGGTGCTCTCGGCAACGCGGATGATGGTACCGGCGGAGCGAATGGTCAGCTCTACGTTGTTCCGGTCCTTTTCTACACTGAAGACCATGGCGGCCTCCGCGTCCGCCTTAAAATAACGGTCCAGCTTGCCCACCTTCTTCTCGGCATAGGCATGCACCTTGCGGGGCAGGTTGACCTTCTTGTCTGTGAACACGAACTTCATAGTTGTCAGCTCCTTCCGCCCTTTGGGGAGGGCACTCGTTGGAAGCGGAGTGGTCCGGCTTCCTTGTCTTAATTATACCACACTACAGAGAAAAAGCTACAACAATTTGTGAACAACGGACAAAAACAATCAAAGTGTTACGCTGGCGTGCCGGGTGACGTGGCAGCCCAGGTTGACGCAGCAGGGCAGACCGGCGATGTGGGTGGGAGCGGGCAGGATGGCCACCGACAGCGCGGTGGTACGGCCGCCCAGACCCTGTGGGCCGATGCCCAGGGCGTTGATGCGCTCCAGGGCCTCCGCCTCCATGTCTGCGTAGAAAGGGTCGGCGCTGTGTTCCTCCACGCTGCGGAGCAGGGCCTGCTTGGCCAGCAGGGCCGCCCGGTCGGAGGTGCCCCCCAGACCAACGCCCACCACCACCGGCGGGCAGGGGTTGGACCCAGCCAGGGACACCGACTCCACGATAAAGTCCACAATCTCCTGCCGTCCGGCGGCGGGGGTGAACATCTTCAGCCGGGTCATGTTCTCGCTGCCGAAGCCCTTGGGGGCCACGGTGATGGTGAGCTGGTCGCCCTCAGTGAGGCGCAGGTACTGGACGGCGGGGGTGTTGTCTCCGGTGTTCTCTCGGCAGAGGGGGTCCCGCACCACCGAACACCGGAGGGCACCCTCCAGATAGCCCCGGCGGACGCCCTCGTTCACCGCGTCCTCCAGCAGACCGCCGGTGATATGGGCCTCCTGGCCCAGCGCCAGAAAGACCACCGCCATGCCCGTGTCCTGACAGATGGGCAGTCCCCGCTGGGCGGCAAAGGTGAAGTTCTCCTCCAGATCTCCCAGGATGGCACGGCCCACCGGGGACTCCTCGGTCTCTGCAGCGGAGCGGATGGCGGCGCACAGGTCGTCGGGCAGCACGGTGTTGGCCCTGATGCAGGCGTCCCGCACAGCGGTTACAATGTCGTCAAACCGGATTTCACGCATCATATGCCCCTCCTCTTCAGACCACCTGGACGCCGCCGATATACACCTGCTCCACCTTGCTCTTCCAGTCCAGGGGGTGGCCGGTGGAGAGGACGATATCCGCGTCCTTACCGGGGGTCAGGGAACCCACCCGGTCGGCAATCCCGGCGATGACCGCAGGGTTGATGGTGATGGCCGCCAGGGCCTCCTCCTCGTCCATACCGGCGCGCACCGCCATGGCTGCGCAGACGGGCAGGTACTGGATGGGGGTCTCGGGGTGGTCGGTACAGATGGCCACCTTTACCCCGGCCCTGGACAGCAGCACCGGATTCTCCTGGCTCTGGCCTGCCAGCTCCGGCTTGCAGCGGTCGGTGAGACAGGGGCCGGTGATGACCGGGATGTCCTCCTGGGCCAGCAGGTCGGAGATGAGGTAGGCCTCGGTGCCGTGGACCACCACCAGATGCAGGCCGAACTCCTTGGCGATGCGCACGGCGGTGGCGATGTCATCCGCCCGGTGGGCGTGGCAGTGGACGGGCAGCTCGCCCTTCAGTACAGGCACCAGGGCCTCCAGCTTGGCGTCAAAGTCGGGCATGTCGGTGTCCGGGTCCTCGTCGGCCTTGTTCTGCTTGTCCATATACTCCAGGGCCTTGGCTAGGTTCTCACGGATGATGGCGGCGGTGGCCATCCGGGTGACCGGGGTCTCCTTCCGGTCGTTGTACACGGTCTTGGGGTTCTCGCCCAGGGCAAATTTCATGGAGACCGGCGCGGAGACAATCATCTGGTCCACCCAGCGGCCGTCGGTCTTGAGGGCGGCAAACTGACCGGCAATGGGGTTGGCGCTCCCCGGGCCGGTGAGCACACAGGTGACGCCGCCGGCGCGGGCGTCCTCAAAGCAGCGGTCCAGGGCGTTGACTGCGTCGATGGCCCGCAGGTGGGGGGTGCAGGGGTCGGTGGACTCGTTGCCGTCGTCCGACTCAAAGCCCACCGCGTTGCCGAAGAGCCCCAGGTGGCAGTGGGCGTCCACCAGGCCGGGGTAGACGTGGCGGCCCGCGGCGTCCACCACCGGGCCGTCAATCCCGCCGGGCAGGGCGGACATGGGCCCTACCGCCGTAATCTTGTCCCCCTCCACGTGGACAAATCCGCACTCAATCACCGGCCCGTCCATGGTGTGAAGCACTCCGTTGATGATCAGCAAAGAAAACGCCTGCCTTTCGACAAAAGTAGTGTTTGACAAATAAAGGAAAAAGAGTTATATTATGCTTGCAGCTCATCCAATATGCAATCCATCTCAATTCCAGCAAGGGAACTCATTCCATTCTCCCGCGCACCTTGGACGCCCATTACCGGGCGTTCTTTTTTTGCCTTGGGGGAGAAATGGAAGCAGCCTGCCGGACCGAGGGGTCCGGCAGGCTGCGGGGTGATAGAACCTTATTTCCGGCCGCCGCGGCGGTTGCTGCTCCGCTTCTCCGTGTAGTGGAGCTCGGAGAGCTTGCTGTCCGAGGCCTGCATAAACTGCTTGAGCTTGTCCTCAAAGCTGGCGGGCTCGCGGGGAGCCGCGGGACCCCGGCTGAAGCCGCCGGGCCGTCCGCCGCCGGCGGGACGGGCGCCGCCCATGGGCCGGCCCTGGCCGGCGGGGCGGGGGGGAGGATCCATAGCCTTCTTGATGGAGAGGTTGATGCGGCCGTTCTCGTCAATGCCGATGACCTTGACCTTGACCTCCTGACCCTCTTTTAAGTAGTCCTTGACGTCATTCACATAGGAATAGGCGATCTCGGAAATGTGCACGAGGCCGGATTTGCCCTCGGGCAGCGACACAAACGCGCCGAACTTTGTAAGTCCTGTAACCTTACCCTCCAGGATAGAACCAACACCAAACTCCATACTGACCGATATATCCTCCTTAAATTTTCACCCGGAATGGCGCGCTATTCTGTGATCCGCAGGATCTTCTCGCCGGGGAGCACAAGGCCCAGGGAGTCCCGCGCAATGTCCTGCTGCCGCTTGGGGTCATCGCTGTTTTCCACGGCGTCGGACAGGTCGGCGTTGACCTGGGTCTGGGCGTCCACCTGAGCGGTGAGCACGGCCTTCTGAGCCTGGGCATCCTCCAGCTGGCTCCGCAGATCCAGCAGGGCAATGGCCAGACCGATGAGGAGCGCCAGTACGACGATCTTGGTGAGCAGTCCCGCGCGTTTGACCTTCATGTCCGGCTCCTCCTTCTCCGCGCGCCGCCCGCCTGCGGGCAGCTTGCGCCATCTCTTCGGGTATCTGCTTTATTTTATACCATCTCCGCTTATAATGAAAGTGATTTTTTGCAAGTTTTTTAATTTTTTTACCCAGCATACCCATCAGTGTCACCGGCAGAAGGACAAAATGCCAAAAAAGTCCCGCCAGGTCGGCCAGCAGATAGCCCAGCTTCAGGGCCCAGCGGCTGAGCAGGAGGAAGTACCCAACCGCGCCCAGGAAGATGGCGCCGATGTGGAAGAGCCGGACCCGGCCGTCCCCCACAGCGATGGTGAACACGAAGAGGGAGACGGTCACCGCCAGCCAGAACAGCAGGTCCAGCGCGCCCCCCAGCAGGGGCAGGCGCACCCGGACCCGGAGCACCCGGAACAGGTCGTAGAGCACGCCCACCAGTGCCCCCAGCGCCAGGGCGGCCGCCAGGGAGAAGGCCTGCCCGGCCACCGAGATCTCCATGGCCCGCCTCCCTCAGCGGAACAGCCGGGAGAACAGTCCGCCCTTATCCCGGCCGCTGTCCTCATAGGTGAGGGAGTCGATCTCCCCCTCCACCTTCAGGTCGCCGCCGTCCAGGCTCAGCTTCTCAATGTGCAGATCGCCGCCCCGGACAATCAGCGTCCCCTTGGTGGTGTACATGACAATCTGAGTCTCGTCAAAGCTCTCCACTTCCTCCACGCCGGAGACCGAGAGCTGCTCCCGGCCCTCCAGAATCAGGTGGTGGGGCGCGTCGGTACGGATGGATTTTTCATCATAGGGCATGGTACGTCCCTCCCTTTCAGTCTCTGCACTATCTATATGGGGGAGGGGGACAGGATATGCCCGGTCAGGTCCGCTGTCTGGACAGGGCCGGAGAGAGCCGCCGGGAGAGGGCAAAGGCCAGGGCCAGTTTGATAAGGTCGGGCAGGATGAAGGGGAACACGCACCAGCCCAGCACGGTCAGCATGTCCGCCGACCCACCGCCGGCGGAGTAGAGGTACAGGTACCACACTGAGCCGAACAGGTAGCACACCGCCAGACCGATGACGGCGGAGCCCAGGTAGACCATGGGCCCCTTGCCCAGCAGGGCCTCGGCGGCCCACATCACCAGGGCGATGAGCAGGAAGCCCAGCAGATAGCCGCCGGTGGTGCCCACAAGGGCCCCAATGCCGCCGGTGAAGTGGGAGAACACGGGCAGTCCCACCGCTCCCAGCAGCAGGTACACACCCACGGCCAGGGAGCCCAGCTTTCCGCCCAGAATGCCCACCGCCAGGAACACTCCCATGGTCTGGAGGGTAAAGGGCACCGCTGTGGGGATGGAAATCCAGGCACAGATGGCCAGCAGGGCGGCCATGATCCCGGTGAGAACCAGATTTCTTGTCTTCATAATGCGCTCCTCTCTCCCGGCAGAGGTCCGGGATAGTTGTAAACTTCTGAAATAGAATAGTTTACAATTGGAAGATTGTCAACTAATTTTTGAAAGAAGGTTACAATTCCGGTTGACGGGAGGGGGCGGGGGGGATACAATAAAACACAAAACAGAGAAAGGGGAGAGGGCTGTGCTGCGGGATGAGGTGCTGGCACTGCTGAAGCAGGGGGAGGGCCCCCTGTCCGGGGAGGCCATGAGCAGACGGCTGGGGGTATCCCGGGCGGCGGTGTGGAAGGCGGTGGAGAACCTTCGGCAGGAGGGGTATGTCATCTCCTCCGCCACCAACCGGGGCTACCGGCTGGAGGAATCCCCCGATCTGCTCAGCGCCGGAGAGCTGTCCGGCGCGCTGGACGGCTGCCTGGTGGGCCGGGAGCTCCTGTGCCTGCCCACCGTGGACTCCACCAACAGCGAGGTGAAGCGGCAGGCGCTGGCGGGCAGAGCCGAGGGTCTGGCGGTGCTCTCTGACGAGCAGACCGGCGGACGGGGCCGCCGGGGGCGGGAATTTGAGTCTCCGGCAGGAAAGGGGCTGTACTGCTCCGTGCTGCTGCGGCCCGAGTGCACCCTGGACGAGCTGATGTGGCTCACGGCCTGGACGGCGGTGGCGGTGTGCGACGCGGTGGAGGAGGTGTGCAGTGTCCGGCCGGGCATCAAGTGGACCAACGACCTGGTGCTGGAGGGGCGGAAGCTGTGCGGTATCCTCACCGAGCTGGGCATGGAGGGGGAGAGCGCCCGCCTCCAGTACGCGGCGGTGGGTGTCGGCGTCAACGTGAGCCAGCAGGCGGAGGATTTCGGCCCGGTGGCCGCGCCGGTGGCAATCTCCCTGGCCCAGGCCCTGGGGAGGGCGCCCCGCCGCACCGACCTGGCCGCCGCCCTGCTGCGGGCCCTGGACCGCATGTACCGGGAATTTCCCGCAAAGCGGGACAGCTGGTATGAGCGATACCGTAAAGACTGCCTCACCCTGGGAAAGCCCGTACGGGTGCTCCGGGGCAACGAGACCTTCACCGGCGTGGCCGAGGACCTGGCCGACGACTTTTCCCTCATTGTCCGCAGGGAGGACGGTACCCGGGAGACCGTCAACGCCGGAGACGTGTCCGTCCGGGGACTGTTCGGGTACACAGAATAACAAAAAAGCGCGGCCCCGTATGGGGCCGCGCTTTTGCGTGGATAGAGGGGAATTACTCCACCGCCCAGGCCTGGCAGACGGCGTAGAGGATGTTCTTGCTGGCGCGGAACAGATTCTGGGTCATGCCGATCTGGGTGTCAGGATTCTTGGCGGCATCCAGCAGCTGACCGGCGTGGGAATCAAAGGGAGCCCAGGCGCCCACGGCGTCCAGAGACAGGTCGCCGCCGGCGTAGGACATGAGGATGGTGTCCATGTAGGGGTAGACATGGGCATCGGTGATGACCAGACCCTCAAAGCCCCACTCGTCGCGGAGCAGGTCGGTGAGCAGAGTGGAGTTGCCGCCCGCCCACTCGGTGCCGATGTAGTTGAAGGAGGACATGACGCCCAGGGAGCCGCCCTCCTTGATGGCCATCTCAAAGGGCTTCAGGTAGATCTCACGCATGGCCTGCTCGTTGCACCAGGAGAAGAGCTGGTTGCGGTCGTTGGACTCGCGCTCGTTGAGGGCGAAGTGCTTGACGAAGCAGATGACGCCCTTGTCGGTGGCACCACGGACCACGTTGGAGGCGATGGTGCCGGCCAGGAAGCTGTCCTCGGAGTAGTACTCGAAGTTACGGCCGTTGAAGGCGGTGCGGTGGGTGTCCATGGCGGGGGCGTACCAGCCGGCGTAGCCGTTGACCTGGGCCTCGCTGCCCGCGCTGGTGCCCATCATGTAGGCGATATCCTCATTCCAGGAGGAGGCGATGACCACCGGGCAGGGGTAGGTGATGCCGGCGGCGTCGGTGCCCATGATGGCGCCGGAGTAGGTGGAGGCGCCTACGCAGACGGAGCCGTCGGGGGTGCGGGTGAAGGGCACGCCCAGACGCTCCAGGCCCTCGATGTGCCAGGCACCGTTGCCGGAGAGCAGAGCCATCTCGTCCAGGGTCAGCTGGGAGACAAACTCGTCCCACTTGGGGTCGTCCTTGGCCACGCCCTTCATGTCGGAGAGCATGATGGGGGTATCCAGAGTCACGCCCACAGCGGGCATGTCGGCCTCGGTCAGGCCCAGCTCAGCGTCGGTGGGGGCGGAGTAGCCGGAAATGGCGTCCAGAACGGCCTGGGAAGCGGTGAAGTCCTCCTCCTTGGGGCCGGTGAAGGCGCGGCTGTCCTGGTTCCACTCACGGGTCAGGAAGTCGTCGGGACCCATGGCGTCGTCAAACAGGTTGGTGACGGACACCAGATCGCAGGAGCGCTTGCCGTCGTTGGCGTCGTTGTAGATGATGTCGTCGGCCAGGTTCCAGGTCTCCTCGTCCACCACGTCGTGGGCGTTGTTGCGCAGGGAGATGACGTAGTCGCCGGCCTCCAGAGTCCAGGCCTTGTTGGTGGTGTAGTCGTAGGAGGCCATGTCCTCCACGTTGAACTCGATGGAGTAGTACTCGGTGGTGCCGGGCTCAATCAGGTTGGTCTTCTTGAAGGCCACCAGATTCACGGTGGACTTCTCAATGGCGCCGGTGTAGGGGGGATTGTAGTAGATCTCCAGCACGTCCTTGCCGGCCACGTCGCCGGTGTTGGTGACCTCCACCCGGACGGTGATCACGCCGTTCTCCTCGTTGATGGCCATGATATCCTTGTCAAAGGTGGTGTAGGACAGGCCGGAGCCGAAGGGGAACATGACCTCGCTGTCGTAGTCATAGCTCTCGTCGGTGTCGTGGCGGGTCTCAAAGTACTTGTAGCCCACGTAGATGCCCTCGCTGTACTGGGTGAAGTAGCCGGCGTCGTCGGGGGCGTTGGTGTAGTGGTAGCTGTTGGCGTTCCAGGTGCCGTCAGACTCCAGCTGGAGGTAGTTGTTGGCAGCGGGGGTGGCCAGGTTGTCCACAAGCCAGGTGTCAGCCAGACGGCCGGAGGGGTTCACCTCGCCGCTGAGGATGCGCACCAGGGAGTGGATGCCGGCCTCACCGGGGTAGCCAATCCACAGAACGCTCTTGATCTGGGGATAATCCCGCAGGAAGTCCAGCTCCATGGCGTTGGCGGTGTTGAGCACCAGGATGACCTTGTCGAACTTGGAGCACACGGCGTCCACCATGGAGGCCTCGTCCTCGGAGAGCTGGAGCAGGGAGGGAGTGAAGTCGAAAACCTCGCTGCCGCCCCGGCCGATGAAGATCATGGCCACGTCGGAGTAGTCGTAGGCGTGGTCCAGGATGGAGCGGCCGTCGTCATAGAGGGAGGTGTCGGTGAGGATATCGCCGGGCACATCGGGGACGGTGATGTTGCTGGGCTCGGTGATGAACTCGGAGGCGCTGCTGTTGCCGGGGGCCTCGGTGGGAGCGATGGAGGCCTTGCCGGTCTTGTAGTAGTTGTAGTAGAGGTTGAGCAGGTCGGGGTTGAGCTCGTAGTTGCCCTCGGCCATGGCGTCCTCCAGGCGGACGCACTTGTCAACCACGGAGGCGGCGGAGCCGCCGGCGTTGTACACCAGCTGCACGGCACGCATGCCGAACACGTTGATCTTGCTCTTGTTGTCGGCAGAGGTGGCCAGAGGCATCAGGTCCTCATTGTTCTGCATGAGGACAAAGCCCTCGTCGGCGATGGTCTGGGAGGTATCGCTGGCGGAGGTGTAGGACATCTGCTGCTCGGGGGTGTCCGCCTTGAACTTGGACAGGAACCAGTAGCCCGAGTTGGTGATGACAAAGGCGTAGACCAGAACGGCCACCAGCAGCACTACCACGGCAATGGCCACGCCAATGCCAATTTTAGCGCCCTTGCTCAGGGGCTTCTTTGCTTTCGATTGCTCCATTTTCATTTCTCCTTCCTTTTTTCTGCCATGTGTCCGTACACATTGCAGAAAAAGAATACCGACAGAGAAGAAAAATAGATACACGATTTCTACTGTTAATATAAAAAATCTACTTTACAGATGAAAATGTCCATATATAATAAATTTAAGCATACGAAATTGGTGAAAATGGAGGGGAGCCTATGAGCCAGGTACAAAAGAGCCCTATTACGCCGCCGGAAGTGGAGGCCATTATGGACCGGCTGGTGGCACAGCGGCGGGAAAGTCTGGAATTTCATACGGCCTACCAGCAGGAGACGCTGCAGTTCCTCTGTGTAAAGGAGGGGGAGCCGGAAAGGCTGGCCCAGCTTTACAGCGGCCACAGCTACGGGCGCAGCGCCGCCATGGGCATGATGGCACAGAGCGAGCTGGACCAGTGGCGCTGCGCCTTTATTGTGGCGATAACCCTCTATACCCGCTTTGCCATTGAGGGTGGACTGGACCAGGAGATCGCATACAGCCTCTCCGACGCCTACCTCTGCGTGGTCCACCGGATGGACGATCCCAGGGCGGTGTATGAGCTGTTCCACCGGGCCGGGGTGGACTTTGCTGCCCGGGTACGGGACAGCCGGCTGTCCCAGGTCCCGGCGGTGGTGGCCTGCCGGGATTATATCTCCAAGCACCTGCACTTCAAAATCACCGTGGCCGAGCTGGCCCGGCACTGCGGACTGTCTCCCAACTACCTCTCCACACTCTTCCACCGCCAGACAGGCATGACCCTGAAGGAGTACATCCTGCGGGAGAAGCTGCGGGCTGCCCGCTATATGCTGCTGACCACCGATATCACCGTAGCCGAGGCGGCGGTGCAGTTCTCCTTTCCCTCCCACAGCAGCTTTGCCCGGGATTTTCAGAAGCACTACGGCCTGCCGCCGACAAAATACCGCGCCCAGCCCCACAGTGTGGCCTGGGACATCATCGACTGACCTGCAAAAAAGCTCCGGAACGGAACCGCTTCAGGTTCCGTTCCGGAGCTGAATATTTTTCGGCAATCAGCTGTCCTCGGGCAGCACCCGGAGACGGCGGTGGGCCCGCAGCCGGGTCACAAAGGCCTTGTGTACCAGGGCGCACACCTCCATCACCTTGAGCACCGCCTTCTGGCAGGGCACGGCCAGCAGCAGCAGCACGCAGAAGACCAGGCCGGTCTGGAGGGTCAGGGGCTCCAGGGAGAAGAAGGAGCCGAACCACCCCACGCACACCACCATGGACACCGTCATGGCGCCCCACAGCACCCTCCGCTTCCAGTCGAAGGGCTGGCAGACATAGTAGAGGACAATCAGGCCGTTGAAGGCCATCAGCATGGCGGAGATGGTGGACAAAGACTGTGTGGAGAAGGAGAAGGCATAGGCGAAGGCCTCAGCCCCCAGCACCAGGAACAGGTTGGTCAGTCCGCCGGGACAGGCCTGCTTCATCACGTTGGGCAGGAAACGGCCCTTGACAATGGCCCGGTTGGGCTCCAGCGCCAGGAAGAAGGAGGGCACGCCGATGGTGAGGGCGGAGATGAGGGAGAGCTGGAGGGGCACAAAGGGGTAGGGCATGTCGGCAGCGAAGATGGTGATGAGAGACAGCAGGAAGGAGAAGATGTTCTTCACCAGGAACAGGGAGGCGGCCCGCTGGATGTTGTTGATCACACGGCGGCCCTCCAGCACCACCTGGGGCATGGAGGCGAAGTTGGAGTCCAGCAGCACCAGATGGGCGGCCTGACAGGCGGCGTCGGCGCCCGAGGCCATGGCGATGCCGCAGTCGGCGTCCTTCAGGGCCAGCACGTCGTTGACGCCGTCGCCCGTCATGGCCACCGTGTGCCCCGCCTTTTTCAGGGCCTGGACGAACTTCCGCTTCTGGCTGGGGGTCACCCGGCCGAACACGGTGTACTGCTCCACCGCACGGGCGATGTCGGCGTCCGACTTGAGGGTGGCGGCGTCCACATACTGCTCCGCCCCCTGGATACCCGCCCGCAGGGCCACCTGGGAGACGGTGACCGGGTTGTCACCCGAGATGACCTTCACCGCCACGCCCTGTTGGGCGAAGTAGCGGAAGGTGTCGGGGGCCTCGGGGCGGATTTTGTTGGCGATGCGGATGAGGGCCATGGGGGAGAGCTTGCCGGTGAGTTTGCCGCCGGTGATGGGACCCTCGTGTTTGGCCAGCAGGAGCACCCGCTCCCCCTGGCCGGAGTACTCCTCCACCGTCTCCTTCAGGTCGGCGTACCGCTGGCCCATGACGAACTCGGGCGCGCCCACCACATAGGTCCCGTGGCCCACAAAGGTGACGGCACTCCACTTGGTGGCTGAGGTGAAGGGAATCACTTTGTCCGCCTTCCACACCGATTTGCCGGAAAACCGGGCCTTGAGGGCCTTGGCGGTGTCGTTGTCAGCGTCGGCGGCGGCATAGAAGGCATTGAGGGTGGCCTCCACCGTCCGGACGGGGAAGAGCTCCTCATCCAGAGGCACCAGGCCGGCCACCGCCATGCCCGGCTCGGTGATGGTGCCCGTCTTGTCCACGCAGAGCACGTCCACCCGGGCCAGGGTCTCAATGGAGCTCATGTCGTGGACCAGGGTCCGCTTCCGGGCCAGACGGAGCACGGACACCGCCAGAGCCACGCTGGTGAGCAGGTAGAGCCCCTCGGGGATCATGCCGATGAGGGCGGCCACCGTGGAGGTCATGGCGTGGCGGATGCCGGTCTCCAGGAAGAAGTACTGCTTGACGAACAGGGCTACCCCCATGGGGATGAGGGCGATGCCGATGATCCGGATGAGCTTGTCCAGGGAGTTCATCATCTCGGACTGCCGGGGGGCGTGGCCCTTTTTGGCCTCCAGGGTGAGGCGGGAGGCGTAGGACTCGGCGCCCACCCGGGTGAGCACCGCCCGGCCGCTGCCCGCTACCACAAAGCTGCCCGACAGCAGCTCGTCCCCCGCCGCCTTGGGGATGGCGTCCGGCTCGCCGGTGATGAGTGCCTCGTTGACCTGGAGGGAGCCGGAGACCATCACCGCGTCCGCCGGGATCTGACTGCCCGCCGAGAAAACCACCACGTCGTCCCGCACCAGCTTGGCCACCGGCAGGGTAATCACCTTGCCGTCCCGTACCGCCGTGGCCTTGGGGGCGGAGAGCAGGGTGAGCTTGTCGATGGTGTGCTTGGAGCGGATCTCCTGGACAATGCCGATGAGGGTGTTGGCGATGGCGATAATGAGAAAGAGCATGTCCCGGAAATCGCCCACCAGGGCCAGGCACACGGCCAGCACCACGAAGATCAGGTTGAAGAAGGTAAAGACGTTCTCCCGGATGATCTGCTTCTCCGTCTTGGTGGGGGCCTCCACGGGGGTGTTGGCGTACCCTGCCGCGGCCCGCTCCGCCGCCTGGGCGGAGGTGAGTCCCTGCTCCGGGTCGGTACGCACAGGGGGGATGGGCCGTCTGCTCTGAGGGGGCGGGGCCTGGACAGCGGCGCCCCCGGTCTGCTGTTTCTTCATTTCCTCAAACGCCTCACTGAGCTCCCCGACGGGCCGGGGAGAAGATTGGAAATTCAGGTCGATTTGCTTACAGCGTATATTCTAAAGGGCAAAGCGGTGGAAATCCAGTAAGAAATTTTAAACGATTTATAAAAATAGGGGAGTCTGACTGTAAAAAAGCGGCCTGCCGGAAAGCGGCAGGCCGACTATCAGTGTAAGGAACCGGGCGTGTCAGGGGAGCTGTCCGGGGGTGTCGTCAAAGCGGTACCCCACGCCCCGCAGAGTGACAATCTGAACGGCGTAGGGGCCGATGGCCCGGCGGACCTGCTTGATATGGGTGTCCAGCGTGCGCTCGCCCTTGGGGCGGTCGGGGCCCCACACCGCCTCCAGCAGGACCTGGCGGGTCATGGCGGTGCCCGGATGGGAGACCAGCTGGAGCAGCAGATCAAACTCCTTGGGTGAGAGCTCGGCGGTCCGGCCGTCCACCGAAACCCGGCGGGCCGCCGGGTCCACCACCAGCCCGCCGATGCCCAGGGTGGGGGCGTCCGGCGCGGGCGCGGGGCGCCTGCGCTTGAGAATGGCGGCTACGCGGTACATCAGCTCCCGTGGGGAGAAGGGCTTGACCATGAAATCGTCCACGCCCAGCTTGAAGCCGCGGACCTTGTCCTGCTCTTCTCCGTGGACGGAGAGCATGAGCACCGGTACATCGGAGAAGGTGCGTATGGCCCGAAGCACCTCATAGCCGTCCAGGCCGGGGAGCATGATATCCAGAATCACCAGATCAATGCCGCCCTCCCGGCAGCGCTCCACCGCGGCGCGCCCGTCGGCGCACTCGGCGATCTCATAGCCTGCATGGCGGGCGTGCTTTGCCACCAGCGCCCGCAGCTTTGCCTCATCGTCCACAATCAAAATCCGTTCTGCCATGGTGAGGTCTCCTTTCCTTGAGAAGTCGCCGGGGACAGGACAGAAAGGTAAGGTTATTGACTGCTGGCAGGGGGCGGTGCGGACAGGCAGCCCTCCACCGCCTGCAGCTGAGCCCGGAAGGCCTCCACCGCCCAGGCGGGGCCCAGCAGCTCCGCCCCGGAGCCCAGGCCGAAGAGCCAGCCTAGGAACTGGGGGCTCACCACCGCCCGTACCGTGACTGTAAAGTGATTGGCGCCGTCGGGCACCAGAATCACATCCTGCCCGAACCGGTCCAGCACCACACCCACCAGCTGGCTGCTGCAGCGCAGTGCCACCTGGGCTTCCCGGCCGCTGAACATGCCGAAATGCTTCTGGGCGTAGGTGGACAGGTCGAAGTCACGGCAGCTCTCGTCCCCCAGGCGGGGCAGGCAGGTCACCGCCAGCTCGGCCATCTTGTCCACCCGGTAGTGCCGCATCTCCCGGTGCAGGTGATCGTATCCGGCCAGATAGTAATTCTCGTTGTCCCAGATCAGCCCGTAGGGGCTGACCTGATAGCGCTTGCCCTCCCGGCGGAAGACCTTCTCCTTCTTCACATTGTACTCAAAGTACCGGAAGGTGACTGATTTGCCGGTGGCAATGGCGCTGTGGAGCTTGTCGATGTTGTAATACACGCTCTCATTCATGGCCTTGACCCGGCCGGACACATAGACCTGCCGCTGCAGCGAGCGGGCGTGGTGGCGGCTGGTGAGGGTCTCCAGCTTGTGGATCAGCGCGTCCGACTTGCGGCGGGTGATGAATTTGCAGGACTGCACCGCATCCACCAGCAGCTTCAGCTCGGCCAGCTCGAATTCCCGCCCGCCGATAAACCAGCCCGGGGACTTTCCCTTCCTGCTCTGTACGTCCAGGCCCAACTCCCGCAGCGCGTCCATGTCATCATAGATGCTCTTCCGCTCCGCCCCTATCTCATGGGCCTCCAGGGTGCTGATCAGCTGCTGGACCGTCATAGGGTGCTCCTCATCGGTCTCCCGGAGCAGGGTCCGCTCCAGCAGCG
Source organism: Pseudoflavonifractor sp. (assembly GCF_050943825.1). NCBI lineage: Bacteria > Bacillati > Bacillota > Clostridia > Eubacteriales > Oscillospiraceae > Pseudoflavonifractor > Pseudoflavonifractor sp. The sequence goes on along the minus strand of NZ_JBMNPX010000005.1, from coordinate 130,633 downwards.
GCAGCTTGAGCTTCTGATTGGCGCCTCTCGCCATGGCGCATCCCCCCTTTCCACTCCATCATAACGAAAAATATGTACGATAAAACGGACTTTTAAAAAGCATACCATATTTTTGCTGTTCTGCCAAGTGACCCAGGATAAGAAAAAGGCAGAAATTTGAAAATCAAAGGGTCTTTTTGCGGTCGCTTTACAAGGGCAGAAAACTATGCTACCCTCGTAATCAGAAAGGGCGGAACTGAGAGAGGAGGGCGGAAGATGAGAGCGGTTGTGACATCCTCTATTTGCCCACTGATGAGCGGGCCGTCGCACCGGTGTGAGCGGGCGGACGAGGCCCTGGGGGGCATGATTGTGGAGGTGCTGGAGGACACTGGCACCGGCTGGCGGCTGGTGCGCACCCACTACGGCTACACCGGCTACGCGCCGGAGGAGTGTCTCCTCTTCGGCGGGGAGACGGCGGCGCGCTGGGCAAGCCGGGAGAAGAAGGTGGTGCTCCAGGGGACCTGCGACGTGCTGGCCTCTCCCAATGTGGCCGCCTGGCAGGTGGCCACATTGGTCCGCGGGGACCTGGTGGCCCCCAGAGGGGAAGCGCAGGAGGGCTGGCAGCGGGTGCTGCTCCCCGGCGGACAGGAGGGGTACCTCCGCAGCAGCTTTCTGGGGCAGTACCACACCTCGCCCGTCTATGAGGACGAGGAGGGCATGCGCTCGGCCCTGGTGGATGCCGCTCTGGCCTACCGGGGGACCCACTACCGCTGGGGCGGCAAAAGCCCCATGGGAATCGACTGCTCCGGGCTGTGCTCCATGGCCTACCTGCTCTGCGGGGTGATCATCTGGCGGGACGCGGCCATCAGGGAGGGCTACCCCATCCGGCCCATTCCCAGGGAGAACATGCGCCCCGGCGATCTGCTCTTCTTCCCCGGCCATGTAGCAATGTACTTGGGGGACGGGCGGTACATCCACGCCACCGCCCGTGGGGGGGACGACGGCGTTGTCATCAACAGCCTCCGAGCCGGCCACGCGGGCTATCGGGCCGATCTGGCCGGAAGCCTGACGGCGGTTGGCTCCATATTCTAAGCAGACAGTGCGCCCTGGAAACGCTGTTCCCAGGGCGCATATTTGCTGTTTATTGGGCGGACTGGAGGTAGCGGCCGGCCTGGGAGGCGGCGGAAGCGCCGTCCGCCGCAGCGGTGACCAGCTGGCGCAGGTCCTTCACACGGGTGTCACCGGCGGCAAAGATGCCGGGCACATTGGTGCGGGTGTCCTCACCGGCGATGATATAACCAGCCTGGTCCAACTCCAGAGGCGGGGAGAAGACCTGGTTGTCCGGGGCCAGGCCCACGGCGGCGAACACACCCGCCACGGGCAGGGAACGCCTGCCGTCGGGACCCTCCACCAGCAGGGAGGTGACGGACTGCTCGCCCTGGATTTCCACCACCTTGTGGGAGAGGAGCACATGGATGTTGGGCGCGGCGGCCAGGGCGTCAATCAGATGCCGCTCCGCCCTGAAGGTATCCCGGCGGTGGACCAGGTACACGTTGGGGCAGATGTTGGCCAGGAACAGGGCGTCCTCCAGGGCGGTGTTGCCGCCGCCCACCACCGCCGTATCCCTGCCACGGAAGAAGTTGCCGTCGCAGGTGGCGCAGTAGCTGACGCCCCGGCCCGCCAGCCGCTCCTCGCCGGGTACCTCCAGCTTCCGCCGGCGCACGCCGTTGGCGATGATGACCGTCCGGCCCTCATAGGTGCTGCCGCCGGTGGTCACAGTCTTGTATGTGCCGTTGTCGGACAGAGAGGCCACCCGCTCAAAGCGGATGTCAGTGCCCAGAGCCTGGGCCTGCTCGTAGAGGTTCATGGCAAAATCCGGCCCGGAGACCTGCTTGCTGCCCGGCCAGTTCTCAATGTCCGGCGTGGTGGCCGCCTGGCCGCCGGGGGTGCCCCCCTCCAGCAGCAGGGCAGAGTATCCGGCCCGCTTGGCATAGATGGCGGCGGTCAGGCCCGCAGGACCGGCGCCGATGATGATGATGTCGTACATATGCTCACCCCATTAACGAGAATTATTCTTATTAAAATCATACCATATAACAGGAGATTTGAAAAGAGAAAAATGCCCAAAAAGCAAAAAAATTTCCGGCACGGGATATTGTCCCGTGCCGGAGATAATTTATGCGCTGTGGTCCAGGGAATCAGGGCTGTTTTCCGGTTCAGAGGACAGACCGGGGGTGGGCTCGGGCAGAGCCACCGCCTCGGGGAAGGAGACGGCGGCCTTGAACAGGTCTCCGTCGATGTCCAGCCGGAAGGTGCCGCCCTGGAGCTCGGTCAGGCTGCGGGCGATGGACAGACCCAGGCCGGAGCCCTCGGTGGTGCGGGACTCCTCGCCCCGGACAAACCGCCCCATCAGCCGCTCCGGGGGAATGTTGAGCTGCTGGCGGGAGATGTTCTTCACCGACAGGGTCACCATGCCCTCCCAACGGGTCACGTCCAGGTAGATGCGGGTGCCCTCCAGGGCGTACTTGCAGCAGTTGGAGAACAGGTTGTCGATGACCCGCCACAGGTGGCGGCCGTCGGCCCAGATGAACAGCTCATCCTGGGGCAGGGTGGGCACCGCCGTCAGATTGTGGGCCTGGAACCGCTCCTCGTACTCGCCCAATGCCTGGCCCACGAACTGGACGATACCCAGCCGCTCCAGGCTGACGGGCAGGCTGCCCGTGGAGGCCTTGCTGGCCTCCACCAGGTCCTCGGTCAGCTTTTTCAGCCGCTGGCTCTTCCGGTCCAGTACCTCCAGGTACTCCAGAGCCTTAGGATTGTCCAGAGGCTCCTTTTTCAGCAGATCCACATAGTTGATGATGGAGGTGAGGGGGGTCTTCAGGTCGTGGGACACATTGGTGATAAGCTCGGCCTTGAACCGCTCGGACTGCATCCGCTGGTCCACCGCTGCGCTCACCGCCGCGCCCAGGTCGTTGAGCTGCTCGGCGTGCTCCCGCAGGTCCCGGTACATGCCGGTGGTGTCGATCTTGGTCTCCGGGCTGCCGCCCACAATCTCCGCCGTGCCCGCACGGATAGCCTTCCACTGGCGGCTCCACCGGCACAGGCACCAGAGCACAAAGCCCTGATAGACCGGGATGAGCACCACGGTCAGGCCGGTGAGCAGGCTGCCCAGCAGGTAGAGCAGGAAGAGGGTAACAATCCGGCGGCTCATGGTCCAGCCGTGGACCATCCGGGACAGGAAGTGGACTGTGGCCCTGAGCATCCGCCACACCAGCATGGAGCGCAGCAGATTGTGGTTTTTCAGGCGGATGGCGGTGGTCATCAGCAGGCCCAGGGTGAGGGCGGCTCCCGCCATGGCGAACACAGCCAGGCCCACCAGCACAAAAAGACGGGTGTTGCCCTGGTTATACACATAGGACACCTGGTCCCCCGCGGAGAGCAGGGCGGCGCCCAGGAAAAAGTCCGCCGTCAGGTACACGTCATAGGGCACCCGTTCCTGCCAGGTGAGGGGTACGGAGCCGTTCTCCCGGCGGCGGCAGCAGTCCATCAGCAGACTGCGGATACCCGCCAGGCTCAGCAGGCAGGTGATCAGGGCCACAAGGGCCACATAGGGCAGACGGCCCTGGAGCTCGGCATAGGAAACGCGGCTCTGGGAGTAGCTGTCCGAAATGGGCATGGGGTTGGCGATACCCGCCTGGATGACCACCTCTTCCCGCTTGATGCGGGTGTCAAAGCTCTCGTCGTAGCCGTCAAAGACGTCACCGTCAGAGTAGTAGCCGTAGGCGTTGAAATGTTCCACGCTGTCCGCCGGGTCGCAGGTGACAAAGCCGTCCTCCGTGCGCACCATGCGGACATACCGCTCCAGATCCTCATCGTAATAGGTGTAGTCGTCATAGGCCAGGTCGCTGCCGTAGGTGATGGTGGCGGCATTGGTTATCTGGGTGCCGGTGGTATCCACCAGGGATGCGCCGTTCAGGTTGGAGGCCAGAAGAGCCCCGGACTGGTCGTGGACCTGGTAGCGGAAGTTGGTGTTTTCAGGGGAAAGCCGATCCTGAAGGCCGCTGAGCTGCTGCTCCTCCAGGTAGGACAGGTCTCCGGTCCAGCGCTCCCGCAGCAGGAGATCCACCAGCTGCTCCACCTGGCTCAGGTCGGAGAACATATCCATCCGTGCGGTGTTGCTGTTGTAGTAGTCGCCGCCGGTCCACAGGTCATCCCAGTTGGCGGCGGTGAGCAGGCTTGAGAGAAAGGCCGCCGCCAGCACCGCCATGGTCAGGAGAAAGACCCCCGCCCGGGACACCGGATTGAAATTGAGGCTTCTCACAGAAATCAGCTCCTGTCAGTTGATTTGCCGGAGAAGCGGGGATTTACAGCTTCTCCATCTTATAACCCAGGCCCCACACCACCTTGATGTACCGGGGGTTGGCCGGGTCAATCTCGATTTTCTCCCGCAGGTGGCGGATGTGCACCGCCACCGTGTTCTCCGAGCCCAGAGAGGGGTCGTTCCACACCTGCTCATAGATCTGGCTGGTGGAGTACACCCGGCCCGGACTCTTGAGCAGCAGCTTGAGAATATTGTACTCAATGGGAGTGAGGGACACGCTCTCGCCGTCCACGGTTACCGACTTGGCGCCGTCGTCCATGGCGATGCCGCCGTTGCGGATCACGTTGTCCTCGGTTCGCTCACGGCCGCCCAGGGTGGTGTACCGCCGCAGCTGGCTCTTCACCCGGGCGATGACCTCAATGGGGTTAAAGGGCTTGGTGATATAGTCGTCGGCGCCGATGTTCAGACCCAGAATCTTGTCCGAGTCCTCGCTCTTGGCGGTGAGCAGGATTATGGGGATGTTCTTGCTCTCCCGCAGCTTGGCGGTGGTGCGGATGCCGTCCAGTCCGGGCATCATCACGTCCAGCAGCACCAGCTGGATGTCCTCCCGGTCCACTATTTTCAGCGCCTCCAGACCGTCGTAGGCCTTGAAGGTCTTGTACCCCTCGCTGGTGAGGTAGATGTCCAGAGCGGAGACAATGTCCTTGTCGTCGTCACAGATGAGAATGTTGTACAACTCGTTCACCTCATGTCTGAAATAATCCTAGCACGGAAACTTTAAGCCGCAAGAACGGAAAGGTTTAAGAACTTTTTAAGAAGCGGGGCCCGGGGCCCAGAGTACCTCACATTGTACTCCATTTTGCCCCCACAGGCAAATGAAAAACGCCGCCCCCAACAGAAAGCACATTGCCCTGGCTGGAAAAATCGCATATAATATAAGTCTCACCTCTCCATGTGGGAGAGGCGGGCGGAAGGGAGGCCTGTCTATGAAAACCCACTGCTTCCGGCTCCGGCGGGGAGACGACCTGCTGGAAAAGCTGGAGGAATTCGCCAGGGAGCACCATATCCCGGCGGCCGCGGTGGTCTCCGGTGTGGGCTGCGTCAGCCGGGCCCGTGTGCGGGACGCCTCGGGCGTCACGGTGCGCACCCTGGACGAGCCGCTGGAGATCGTCTCCCTGATGGGTACCCTGTCAGAGAAGCGGACCCACCTGCACATCTCCCTGTCCCGGGAGGACCTCACCACCCTGGGAGGCCACCTGATGGCGGGGTGCATTGTCAACACAACGGCGGAAATCGTGGTGCTGGAGCTGCCCGGCGTCCGCTTCGACACGGAATTTGACCCGGAGACCGGCTATGACGAGCTGGTCATCCGGCAGGAGGAACAGCCATGATACTCAATCTGCTGGCCGTGGGCGATGTTGCGTCCGACGACGGCCTGAACTACCTCTCCAGACACCTGCGCCAGGTCAAACGCCTCCACGACGTCCACTTCACCGTGGTCAACGGGGAGAATGCCTCCGGCGTGGGCATCCTGCCCCGGCAGGCCCAGGACATCTTTGACGCCGGAGCCGACGTCATCACCCTGGGCAACCACACCTGGAACCGCATCCAGATCGCCCCCTTCCTGGACGAGAACCGGTACATTCTCCGCCCCGCCAACTACACCAGCCGGGTGCCCGGCCGTGGCTGGGGCGTGTTTGAGGGCCCCCGGGGCATCCGCATCGGGGTGATGAACCTCATCGGCCGGTGCGAGATGGACTCCAATTTCGACAACCCCTTCACCGTGGCCGACCGCATCCTGAAGGAGGGAGGCGCCGACATCGCGGTGGTGGACTTCCACGCCGAGGCCACCAGTGAGAAGGGCGCCATGGGCTACTATCTGGACGGCCGGGTCCAGGCGGTGTGGGGCACCCACACCCACGTGCCCACTGCTGACACCCAGATTCTGCCCAAGGGCACCGGCTTTGTCACCGACCTGGGCATGACCGGCCCGGCCCGCTCCGTGCTGGGCATCCGCCCCGAGCAGTCCATCAACCGCTTCCTGGGCGGACTGCCCCAGCGGTACGAGTCGGCGGGAGGGGAGTGCAAGCTGGAGAGCGTGCTCTTCTCCATCGACACGGAGACCAGGCGGTGCGTGGCGGTGGAGCGGGTGGACATCCGGGGCTGACCGGAAAAAAGACCGGAGGAAAGAACCATGCTGAAGCTGATACATGCCGCTGATTTTCATCTGGACGCGCCCTTTGCCGCCCTGCCTCCCGAGCGGGCGGCAGAGCGGCGGGAGGAGCAGCGGCAGCTCCTCACCCGTCTGGCCGAGCTGGCCGAGGCGGAGCGGGCCGATCTGGTGCTGCTGTCCGGCGACCTGCTGGACAGCGACCAGGCCCGCTATGAGACCGTTCAGGCCCTGGCCCGGGCACTAGGGGAGATCAAGGTCCCCGTGTTCATCGCCCCGGGCAACCATGACTTCTGGTCGGCCCGCTCCCCCTGGAGCGCCGGAGCCTGGCCGGAGAACGTACATATCTTTTCCCGCTCCACTCTGGAGACGGTGGAGCTGCCGGAGCTGAACTGCGCCGTCCACGGCGCGGCCTTCATCGCCCCTTCCTGCGACCAGTCCCCCCTGAAGGGCTTTTCCGCCCCGGAGGACGGCAAAATCCACCTGATGGCCCTCCACGGCGACGTGGACGGCAGGGGGCGGTACGGCTCTATTGACCGGGCGGACATCGCCGCAAGCGGCCTGGACTACCTGGCTCTGGGCCATATCCACGCCTGTTCCGGTCTCCAGAAGGAGGGGAACACCTGGTGGGCCTACCCCGGCTGCCCCGAGGGCCGGGGCTTTGACGAGCTGGGGGACAAGGGTGTGCTGGTGGTGGAGGCGGAGAAGGGGAATGTCTCCGCCCGCTTCGTGCCCTTGTGCCGCCGACGCTATGAGATCCTCACCGTGGACCTGTCCGGCGGGGAAAATCCGGCGGAGACCCTGGCCGCTGCCCTGCCCAGAGACGGGGAGAACGACATCTGCCGCATCATCCTCACCGGAGAGAGCGGCGTGGAGGGTCTGGACCTGGAGGCGCTGGAGGCGGTGGCCCAGCCCTATTTTTACAGCGTCACCCTCCGGGACCGGACCCGGGTCCGCCGGGACCTGTGGAGCCGGGCGGAGGAGGACACCCTCACCGGGCTGTTTTTGCGGCAGATGCAGGCCAGACTGGCTCAGGCGGAGACCGACGAGGATAGGGCGCTGGTGGAAAAAGCCGTCCGCTTCGGTCTGGCGGCGCTGGAGAACGGGGAGGACTGCTGCCCATGAGAATCATCAAGATGACGGCCACCTTCGGCCGCCTGAATCACGCCGTGCTGGAGCCCGGACCCGGCCTGAACCTGATTGTAGCCCCCAACGAGAGCGGAAAGTCCACCTGGTGCGCCTTCCTGCGCTCCATGCTCTACGGCATCCCCACCCGGGAGCGGGACCGGCAGGACTATATTGCCGAGAAGAACCGCTACCAGCCCTGGTCGGGCAGCGCCATGGAGGGCGCTCTGGAGCTGGAGTGGCAGGGGAGACAGATCACCATCCGGCGGGGCCCCAGGGGCACCACACCCTTCGGCGCCTTCTCCGCCGTGTACAGCGACACGGGAGAGCCCGTCCCCGGTCTCACCGCGTCCAACTGCGGAGAGACCATTCTGGGCGTGTCCCGGTCCGTATTTGAGAAGTCCGCCTTTGTGGGCCAGGATGGTACGGCCATCTCCGCCGACGGAGAGCTGGAGCGGCGCATTGCCGCCCTGGTGTCCTCGGGGGAGGAGGATGTGTCCTACTCCCAGGTGGAGGACACCCTGAAGGAGTGGCTCCGGCGGAGAAAGTACAACAGGAGCGGCCAGATTCCCCGGCTGGAGAGCGAGCTGGCCGTGCTGGACGATACCCTGGCCCGGCAGGACCAGGCCGCCCGGCAGGCGGAGGACGCCCGCCGGGATCTGGAGCAGCTGACCGCCTGGCGGGACAGCCTGAAAAATGCCCTGGCCACCTGGCAGAGCCGGGAGAACCGGGAGCGGCGGCGCATGTGGGAGGAGGCCGCCGCTGCGCTGGAGAAGGCCAGGGCGGAGGTGGCCGCCCTGGAGGCGGACCAGAACCGCCACGGCGCACCCCCGGACAGGGAGACTCTCCGCCAGGCCCAGGAGGACCTGGCCTACCTCAAGACGGTGAATGCCAACCTGAAGCTGGCCGAGAGCCAGGTCCAGGAGGCGGAGGAGCGGGCTCAGGCGGCCCAGGCGGAGACGGAGGATGCCCTCTTCCCCGACATGACCGCCGACCAGGCCTGGCAGCAGGCCGCAGGCCACAGCGCGCGGGTCACCGAGTGCCGGGCCCGGGCCGCCCGGGCCTCCCGGATCGGATGGGCGGGGGCCGCGGCGTCCGTGGCGGCGGGCGCGGCAATCGCCGCCGCCGGCTGGTTCCTGCTGCCCCAGACCGGGTATATTCTGCCCATCGCAGGCGCGGCGGTGCTGGTCATCGGCGCGGCGGTGTCCCTGGCGGTGAGCCGGGGCAAGGCGGGCAGGCTGACCGCGGAGGCGGAGGAGCTGCTGGGGCGGTACTCCGCCGAGTATCCCGACGACATCATCGCCCGGGCAAACGCCTTCCGGGAGAAGTGGGTGGCCGCCCAGGAGGCCCGCCGGAACGCCGAAGCGGTGGCCGGCTCCCGCCGCCGGCTGATTGCCCAGCGGGAGGAGCTGACGGCAGGGCTGATGGACCTGGTCCACACCTTTGAGCCTGCGGTGCGGGACTTTTTTGGTGTGTCCGCCGCCATCTCCCGGGCGCTGAACCTGGAGGAGCGGCTGTCTACCGCCCGGGTGCGGCTGGACGGAGCGGAAAAGCTGGCCGCCAGTCTGCCCAAGCCCCAGGCCATTGCGGTGGAGGGGGACCCGGACGGCGCTCTCCCCGAGCACTTTGACCCTCAGGAGGCCGCCGCCGCCCTCTCCTCCGCCGAGGGGGAGATGAGCCGTCTGCGCAGCCTCCAGGCCATGGCCCAGGGAGAGCTGAACACCCTGGGGGACCCGGTGCTGTTCCAGTCCCGGCGGGAGGAGCTGACCGAGGAGCTGTCCCGCCGCCGGGAGGAGTACGCCGCCCTTACCCTGGCCCTGGAGGGGCTGGAGGAGGCCAACAGCCAGCTCCGGTCCCGGTTCTCCCCGGCCCTCAACGCCAGGGCGGGAGAGCTGCTTGCCCGGCTCACCGGCGGCAAGTACAGCCGGGTGACCCTGACCCGGGAGCTGGAGGCCTCTGCCGAGGAGGCGGACAGCCCCCTGCCCCGGCGGACTCTGCTGCTGTCCCAGGGCACGGCGGAGCAGGTCTATCTGGCGGTACGGCTGGCGGTGTGCCGCCTGGCCCTGCCCAAGGAGGACCCGGCGCCCATCGTGCTGGACGATGCCCTGGACGCCTTTGACGACAGCCGCATGGATCTGGCCCTGGACCTGCTGCGTGAACTGGGCGAGGAGCGGCAGATTCTCCTCTTTACCTGCCACAGCCGGGAGGCGGAGTGCCTCAAGGGCGCGGAGGACGTGAAGGTGCTCAGTCTTTCTTAACCAAAAACAGACGACAGCCTGCCGAAATCACTTTTTCGGCAGGCTGTTTCTTGCAATGGAGGATGGGGCGCGGTATAATAAACTATCTATGGAATGGGAGATGAGGGCATGGCCCGGGGAAAGCGTGAGCTGAGACCCGAAATGGAGCAGCTGAAGGGAAAGGACGCCGTGAAGGCGGACCTGTACCTGTGGCTGCAGGCCTTTGTGCTTATCTCGGTGGCGGTGGTGCTGTGCTTCGTCTATCTGGGGCGGGTGGTCACCGTTTCGGGCAGTTCCATGGAGCCCACCCTTCACAACGGGGACATACTGCTCCTGCACAGCGACAGGGGCAGCGTGGAGCAGGGAGACATTGTGGTACTGACCCAGACGTCCTTTCTCTCTGAGCCCATTGTGAAGCGGGTCATTGCCACGGAGGGACAGACCGTGGTCATCGACTATACGGAAAACAGCGTCAGCGTGGACGGAGAACGGCTGGATGAGCCCTACGTGGCGGAGATTATGACCCAGCCCGCCTTTTCCTCCTCGTCTGTGGAGACGGTGACGGTGCCCGAGGGCGAGATTTTCGTCATGGGCGACAACCGGAATCACTCCTCGGACAGCCGCCATCCCGACCTGGGCACGGTGGACCTGCGCTGCGTGCTGGGAAAGGCCCAGGCGGTGCTGTTTCCCCTGTCACATCTGCAAACAATCCACTAGGAGGCATAACCAATGGCGGAAGAAAAGCAACCTGAAACCGAGGAGGAGCAGGGCCCTGCTCTGCCCCAGGCGCTGTATGACTGGCTCCAGGCGCTGGTCATGGCCCTGGTGTGCATCATCCTCATCTTTACCTTTGTGGGCCGGTTCATCTATGTGTCGGGCCACTCCATGGAGCCCACCCTCTATGACAAGGACATGATGATCATCCAGGAGCTGGGCTACACACCCAAGCAGGGGGATGTGGTGGTGCTCACCAAGCCCTCTGAGATTGCCGAAGGCCCCATCGTGAAGCGGGTTATTGCCACCGAGGGCCAGACCGTGGAGATCGACTATGAGGCCTCCTGCGTCTATGTGGACGGGGAGAAGATAGACGACAGCTATCTGGGCGAGTCCATGCGCCAGCCCAGCGACCCCAATATGAGCATCACGTCGGTGACGGTGCCCGAGGGCTGCATTTTTGTCATGGGCGACAACCGCAACCACTCCAACGACAGCCGGGACGTGCGGCTGGGGGTCATTGACGAGCGGTATGTCATCGGCCGGGCGGTCTTTGTGGTGCTGCCCTTTGAGAATTTCGGGGCCATCGAGTAAATCAGAAAACAAAAAAGAGCCGTGTGCACCTGGTCGTGCACACGGCTCTTTTCGTTATGCCAGCTCCCGGTACATGGCGGGGGCGTCGTTCTTCTTCACAGCCTCGGAGACAGCCAGTACCTCCACCCGCACGGCCTTCTCGCCGAAGCGGATTTCCAGCACGTCCCCCTCCTTCACGTCGTAGGAGGCCTTGACGGGGCGGCCGTTGGCGGTGACCCGGGCGTTATCGCAGGCCTCATTGGCCACGGTGCGCCGCTTGATGAGGCGGGAGACCTTGAGCCATTTGTCAAGTCGCATGGGAAAACTCCTCTCTGAAAAAGAGCGGCTCCGGGTGTCCGGAGCCGCTCAGCAGAACCATTTTACTGGGCCACGGCGTCCTTCAGGGCCTTGCCGGGCTTGAACACAGGCACCTTGGAGGCGGGGATGGTGATCTCCTCCTTGGTCTTGGGGTTGCGGCCGATGCGGGCGGCGCGGCTCTTCACTTCGAAGGAACCAAAGCCAACCAGCTGGATCTTGTCGCTGTCAGCCAGAGCGGCGGCGATCACGTCAAGGGCGGCGTTGAGGGCGCTCTCGGTGTCCTTCTTGGAAAGGCCGGCCTTCTCGGCAGCGGCATTAATGAGTTCAGCTTTATTCATGGTAAAAATTCCTCCTACATTCTGGCAGCGGTTCTCCGCCGCGTTTATCACTTAAAGCGTACTCGCTGTTAAGCCTCGTGCTTAGCCTGCTCCCATAGCTTGTCCAGTTCTTCCAGAGTCATGTCCTCCATGGGGCGATCTCCCGCCAGCTCCTCCACCCGGCGGAACCGGGCGATGAACTTCTCCGTGGCCTTCTGGAGGGCGGCCTCCGGGTCCACCTTCACAAAGCGGGCGGCGTTGACGGCGGAGAAGAGCAGGTCACCCAGCTCCTCCTCCACATTGCTGTTCTCCGCCACGGCGGCCTTGAACTCTGTCAGCTCCTCGGACAGCTTGTCCACCGCACCGGACACGTCCGGCCAGTCGAAGCCGGCCTTTTTCGCCTTTTTCTGCACCTTCTCGGCCCGCCACAGGGCAGGCAGGGAGCGGGCAACGGAATTGAGGGCGTCGGTGTGGGTGGCCTGGTGCTTCTCCTTGCGCTTGAGAGCCTCCCAGTTGGTGAGCACCTCCCCGGTGCCCGAGACGGACACGTCGCCAAACACGTGGGGATGGCGGTAGATGAGCTTCCTGCACACTCCGTCGGCCACGTCGTCCAGGTTGAAGGTACCCTGTTCCTCCTCAATCCGGGTGTGGAGCGCCACCTGGAGGAGTACGTCACCCAGCTCCTCCTTCAGGTGCTCGGTGCTGCCCTCGTCGATGGCCTCGGCCACCTCATAGGACTCTTCAAGGAAATCCCGCCGGATGCTCTCATGGGTCTGCTCAGCGTCCCAGGGGCAGCCGCCGGGGGAGCGGAGAATCCGGACAATTTCCACCAAATCGTTCACATCATAGGAATCCTTGTACTGAAAATCTACCATACTTTGTATTCTCCTGCAAGCTGTTTTTGTCTTTTTTTTGTACAATTGACTGGTAAAATATTGTAAAATGTCAGCCGTCCCGCCATACTGCGGGGCGGCTGACAAAAAGGGGCACACTGTATCCGGTTATTTAATATGCAGAATTTTGGCGATCTTGTCGCCCTTGGGCATGAGCTCCAGATCCTCACGGGAGAGCACCCGCAGGGCCAGCACCAGCACCAGATATACCACCACGCCAACGCCGATGCCGCCGATGGTGGCAAGGGAGTTGCCCATGTGGAGGAAGTTGGTCAGCAGGCCGTAGGTAGCCCAGGCGGCGGCGGCCATGATGACCGAGGGCACAAAGGGCTTGAGGAAGGCCCGCAGGAAGCTGGGGGGGGCGGGGATGGAGCGGCGGATGATGAAGATCTCCAGGGCGCTGATGACGATGAAGCAGCACAGGGTGCCCACCGGAGCGCCGTTGATGCGGATGTTGGGGTTGCCCACCAGGATGAAGTTGACCACAACCTTCACCACACCGCCGATAATCACCGCCAAGATGGGCAGATTGACCATGCCGTTTGCCTGGAGGATGGAGTTGCACAGCAGCTGGAGGGCCACGAAGATGGAAGCCAGACCCAGCACGGACAGCAGAGGACCGGCCACGGACACGTCAATGGCGGGGAAGAGCAGGCCCATAATGGGGCCGCCCAGGGCGAACAGGCCCATGCCCATGGGCAGGGCCAGCAGCAGGCCGATGCGCAGGGCGGACTCGCTGACCTTCTGGGCGCCCAGGTGGTCACGCCGGGCCAGACTGGCGGACACGGCGGGGATAATGCAGGCGGTGAGGGGCACCATCATGGAGAAGGGCAGGTTGTAGATGGACATGGTCTTGGAGTAGATACCGTAGAGGTCGCGGGCGGCATCCAGGGCGGGACCGGTGCCCTTGGGGTCAAGGAACAGGCCGTCCACATTGTGGAAGATGTTGGTCAGCTGGCTCATGACCAGCTTGGTGTCGATGAGGGTGACCAGAGAGGTGGCGGCGGAGCCCAGGGTGATGGGGATGGCCAGCTTCAGCAGGTTGCTGAGGATACGCAGGGAGCTGTCGGGCCTGTCGGTGGCATGGATACGCTGGCGGCGCTTCCGGTCCCGGAAGAAGAGGAACAGGATATACAGCAGAGCCACCACGCTGCCGCAGGACACGCCGATGATGGCGCCCACACTGCCCAACTGGGGCTTCTGAAGCACGGTGACCAGGAACAGGGCCAGGGCCAGGCCCACCACCAGCTTGAAGAAGGCCTCGATGACCTGGGAGATGCCGGTGGGCATCATGTTAAAGTGGCCCTGAAAATAGCCGCGGAAGGCGGATATGATGCACACGCACAGCACCGACGGGGCAAGGGCCATGACGCAGTATACCGCCTTGGGGTTGCTGATGACGATCTTGGCCATGGGTGCGGCCAGTACGGTCATACAGAAGAAGCTGAGCAGGCCCAGAATGAGGAAGGTGATAAAGGCCACCCGGAAGGTGCGCTGGACCTGGTTGTGGCGGCCCAGGGCGTTGGCCTCCGAGATGGTCTTGGACAGAGCCACGGGCAGGCCGGCGGTGGAGATGGTGAGGAAGAAGTTATAGATGTTGTAGGCGCTGTTGTAGTCACCCATCACCCCGTCGGGGAGGATATTCCCCAGAGGGATGCGATAGATGGCGCCGATGACCTTCACCAGAATGGCGCTGACGGCCAGAATGGCGGCGCCGCCGAAGAAGGTGCTTTTCTTTTCTGCGTTTGACAAGGGCTACATTCCTTTCACGGGACAGCCGCCGGGCGGCTGTGTTGGTTGGCGGCTCAGCCGAAGAGCAGGGGAAGGGCGTACTCCTTCACCTCGCGCTTGACCCGGTCGATGTCGATGGTGAGGAACTCCCCATCCTTGTATATGACCTTGCCGCGGCACATATTCATGGCCACGTCGCAGCCGTGGGCGGCATAGACCAGGTTGGAGATCACGTCATGCCGGGGCATCAGGTTGATGTGGTCAAAGTCCACCAGGATGAGGTCGGCGTCGCAGCCCACGGCGATACGGCCGGTGTTCCGGCCCAGAGCCCTGGCGCCGTTGACAGTGGCCATGCGCAGGGCGTCGGAGGGCAGCAGGGCTAGGGGATCGTGCTCCACGCCGTTCTGGAGCATGGCGGCGATCTTCATATCCTCAAAGAGGTCGGTGGTGTTGTTGGAGGACACGCCGTCGGAACCCAGGGCCACGTTGACCCCGGCCTTCCGCATGCCGATGACAGGGGCCACGCCGCTGCCCAGCTTCAGGTTGGAGCAGGGGTTGTGGATGGCGGACACGCCGTGCTCGGCCATGATGGCCCAGTCGTCCTGGGTGGTCCACACGCAGTGGGCGGCGATGGCCCGCACGTCCCACAGGCCGTGCTTCTCCATCACCTGCACCGGGGTCATACCCCAGCGGCTCACGCACTCCTCGTGCTCGGTTTTGGTCTCGGAGATGTGGATGTGCATGCCCAGGTCCTTCTCCCTGGCGTACTGGGCCACGCTGTCCCAGATGTGGGGCGCGGAGAAGGAGGTATACTCGCCGTGGAGACAGGCGTCAATGCGGATCTGGCCGTTGTTGTAGCCATGCCACTTGTCCACCAGCTCCCGGGTCTCCACGCAGGAGGTCCAGGTGGAGAAGTCGGCGGCGGGATCAAAGGCGGTGACGCCACGGGCAATGTTGGCGTTGATGCCGGCAGCGGCCACCTCCTGGCAGATCTCGTCGCAGAACATGTACATGTCGGCCAGGCAGGTGGTGCCCGACATGATCATCTCGGCCAGGCCCAGGGCGGCGGCGGAGCGGATGGCCCGGCCGTCCCACTTGTCCTCCACCGGGAAAATGAACTTGGTCAGCCAGTCCTGGAGGTTGTTGCCGTCGCCATAGCCCCGCATGAGGGTCATGGGCACGTGGGTGTGGGCGTTGACCAGGCCGGGCATGAGCACCTTTCCGGCGGCGTCAATGACCTCGTCAAAGGTTCCCTGGGGGCGGTCGGTGCCCACGTAGGAGATCTTGTCCCCCTCCACGGCCACAAAGGCGCCCTCCAGCACCGTGTTCTTCTCGTCCATCAGCACGGCACAGGCGTTTTCAAACAAAACAGACATGGGAAAACCCCCTTATCTCAGAATTCAGTGGGGAAAAAACCGCGGAGACGGACGCCGGAATCGGCGCCGTCTCCCATGGAGCGGTTATCCTTACAGCTTCTTCAGGCAGGAGAGCACCAGCCGGGAGAACTTGTCCTTGCAGGCCTCGGCGGCGTCCAGCACCTCCTGCTCGCTGAGGGGCTGATCCAGGATGCCGGCGGCCATGTTGCTCAGCAGGGTGAAGCCCAGCACCTGCATGCCGCAGTGGCCGGCCACGATGACCTCGGGGGCAGTGGACATACCCACCGCGTCGCCGCCCAGGATACGGGCCGCCCGCACCTCGGCGGGAGTCTCGTACTGGGGACCGTAGCAGTAGAAGTAGACGCCCTCACGCAGCTCGATGCCCAGCTCGGCAGCGGCCTGACGGGCCAGATCCCGCAGGGCGGGGGTGTACAGGGAGGAGGCGTCGGGGAAGCGGACGCCGAACTCGGGCAGGTTCTCGCCCCGGAGGGGGGACTCGGAGAACATCTTGATGTGGTCGGTGATGAGCATCAGGTCGCCGGCCTTCCAGTCGGTGCGGACGCAGCCGGCGGCGTTGGTGACGATGAGGGTGTCGGCGCCCAGCAGGCGCAGCACCCGCACGGCGTAGGACACCTCCTCATAGGAGTAGCCCTCGTAGTGGTGCATGCGGCCCTGCATCACGGCCACAGGCTTGTCCTCCAGATAGCCGAACACCAGCTGGCCCTTGTGGCCGGGGGCGGTGGAGGCCTTGAAGTGGGGGATCTCCTTGTAGGGCACCACGATGGGGTCCTTCACCACGTCGCCCATGAAGCCCAGGCCGGAGCCCAGCACCATGGCCGCCTTGGGGGTAAAATCACCGATTTTGGAGCGGATGTACTCCGCGCTCTCCTGATACTGGGCAAAGGTATAATTCATACGCTTGTCCTCCTTTGTAGTGGGTGGAGCCGGGCGGAGGCTCCGCCCGGCGTGGATGGAAGGGGAATGCAATCCGCCGGACTCAGAAGGGCCGGCCGCAGCTCTTGCAGAATTTGTCGTCCCGGCCGCAGGAGGCGCCGCAGGCGGGGCACTCCTTGGCGTGCTTCAGGGCGGCGATGCGGTCCTTCAGCTCGTCGATGGCGCGATTCTTCTCGTCAATCTGGCCCAGCTTTTCCTCCAGCGCGGACTGGTCGGCGGTGCGGCCCAGATGGGTGTCGTAGACCGTCTGGCCTACCTCACGCAGCAGGTTGTTGATGTCGCTCTTCAGGTCGAAGATCTTCATATTCAGCTTGGCAATGTCCACGGTCTGCCCGGCACATTTGGCGGCATCCCGGGCGGTGGTGCCCGCAGCCTCACTCACAGTCAGGGCAGTGCCTCTCACCCGATCCAGCAGCTCTCTCACGCGTTCATCCATACCGGAGAACCTCCTTTTTCAGCGTTCAGGCCATAGTATGCGGCAAGTCAGAGGTATTTTACACCAGAGGCGGGAAAAAAGCAACGGACACACGGCTGTTATCGGAGAAAAGCGGGACAAAACTTCCGTTCAAACTGGAAAAAACGGCAGAAAAAGCCCGCTGTTCCCCCGGATGGGAACAGCGGGCGGAAGAGACGCAACAGGAAGGGGGCGTTAGTCGTTCCTGCCCCAGTTTTCCGTCAAACGGGCGTACTGGTCCGCGTTGATGTGGACCTTGCCCCGGACGATGGAGAGATAGTCCCCGTCCTGGAGCTGCTGGAGGCAGCGGTCCACGGTCTTGGCGCTCATGATGAGCTCGCTGGACATGGTCTGACGGGTCTTGGTGACCACCGTCTCACGAGCGGCGGTGGGGGGCGTTATGGAGCAGTAGCGCAGCAGGTAGATGGCCACCTTGTCCAGGCTGGAGCGGAAGGCGGACTTGCCGCGGTAATAGGAGCTGTCATAGGTCTTGCGGTTGCACAGGGCGGAGACCATCCGCAGGAAGGGCAGGTCGTTGTCCAGCCAGCGGGAGACCATGGCAGCGTCGCAGCGGATCATGTCGCAGTCGGTGTTGGCCATGACATTGGAGGCGTAGACCGGCATGTCGGCCAGCAGCTCCAGGTCGGAGAGCATGCTGGGGGCGTCCAGGGTGATGAAGCTGGACTTCTTGCCGTCCTCCGTCTCGCTGAAGGTGAGCAGCTCGCCCATGAGCAGGAACCAGGCGTACTTTACCGGCTCCTCCTGGCGCACCACCACCTGCCCGGCGGGGACCCGGATCAGGGTGCCGCTGTCCAGCAATACAGGGGGGACCTTGTTGAGAAATTCCGCGACTTTCTTGCTGCTCTCGCGATAGCTGGTGAGATCCATATTTGACGCCTCCAGAAGAGTGAAGTCAGAATAGAAACAGGAGAGTTCTGTTTTTCTATTTTACATAATCGGCGCGGAAAATGCAACATGGAATTGGACAATTGGCTGAAATGGGAAAGAGGAGAAGAAAATGAAATATTTATAAGAAAAGACGATAAAAAGCACGGAAAGAGGCCTGAAACAGGCCTCTTTCCGTGCTGAGAATGAAAGGCGGTGCAGCGTGAACTTTATCCGCTGCTGCCGGAGAAGCTGCGCTTACAGATAGGGCGCCACGTCCGCCTCGGTAATGGAACGGACATTGGTCCGGCCGTTCTCCAGCGCGGGGAGGGTAATGGTGCCGTTGTTGATGAGCTCAACCGCCTTCTGATAGGCGGGAGAGGTCTCGTCAATGCCGGTGTAGATGTACCAGTTCTCATAGTTGAAGATATCGCCGTCCACCGTGCCCTTCAGCACCTCCTGGATATAGCGGATGGTCAAGGCACGGACGGTACCGTCGTCGCCCCACTCGGAGACCGTGTTGAACACGACCTCGGGGTCATGGCCCTCCAGCATTCCGCCTTCGGCCAGCAGCTTGTCCATATCATAGGAGTTGCAGCCGAACAGGATCTCCATATCGTCGGTGACGGGGACGGTTTTGGGATTCCCGTCGCTGTCCAGCACAGGGAGCCCCGCATCATCATACTCCGTAATCAGGCACAGGTCCTGAATGCGGCTTCCCACCGGCTTGGTCAGATCGATCCAATAGGTGACGCCGTTGGCAGTATCGGCCTCGCTGATGCCGCCCGTACGGCGGACGGGGTCATAGCTTATCGTAAGATCGCCGGGCTGAATCTGATTGTAGTAACCGGCGCACCACTCAAGCCAGGTCTTCAGCTCCGCGCCCGTCAGCTTATAGACGGTGACCTCGCCGCCGGAGTAGGAGTAGCTCTGAGAGATGTTTTTGATGCTGATGGGGCCGACAGGGAAGCCCGCGTTTTCATAGTCCGTGTTCAGGGCCACCACATCTGCGCCGGAATAGTACCGGCCGGCGGTCTCGAGCAGGGAGAGAATGCCGGTGGATTCCGTAAAGACGCTGGAGATGCCGGAAATTTTGTCCTGGGCGGAGAGATCGCTGTTAATCAGCTGGCCGATGGGCGTATTGACATACTCCTGGAGCTCCGTCTTGTAGGGGGCCATCAGCTCGACCAGCTGGGGGTCCTCCTCCGAGCCGGCCGTCTGGATGCCGCTGCGCTTTTCCGCGACGGTGTAGCCGTCCCCGTCAGGAACCATCACCAGATCCACAACCGAGACCACCTGGGCATAGGCCTTGGGCTCGGTAATCAGCACACCGTTGACCTCCTGGCCGTCAATGCGGCTGTGGGAGTGGCCGGCGATGATCACATCCAGCTCAGGATAGCGCTCCGCAATCTCTGTGACGCTGGTGCCGGTGACCTCGTTTTCCTTGTTGAGGCCCATGTGGTAGATGCCGATAATGGCGTCCACGTCCTGCGCCTGAAGCTCCTGCAGGGCGAGCGCAGTCTCATCCAGAGGATTCCGGACATCCATATCATCTAGCGTGCCGCGCCCGGCCTCAAAGTCGGCAATCATGGGGGTGGTAATTCCGATGAAGCCCAGCTTGACGCCGTCCCGCTCCACTACGGCCGTAGCAGGCAGGTAACGCTGATTGGTGCTCTTGTCATACACATTGCCAGAGAGGCAGATGCCGTTGAACTGGTCAATGAGGCCCTGACGGCGGTCAGAGGTGAAGTTGTACTCGTGGTTGCCCCAGGTCCAGATATCATACTTGAGATAGTTCATGGCGGTCAGCATGGGATTCTGCTCCGCGTCAATGAAATACTCGCTGTAATTGGCCTGTACCGTATCACCCGCATCCACCAGAACCAGGTCGGGGAAATCCTCCCGATTGGCAGCAATGACGGTTGAAAGCAGCGTGAGGCCGCCGCTTGTGCTGGCCTGATCCATGGCAAAATCCCAGGGGACAAACCAGCCGTGAATATCACTGGTGGCCAGAATGCGGATGTTTTTGGCATCGGGGTAGAGCGGCTCCACTTTGGAGAGGTTGAACAGCATCTGCGCCAACTCGGCCCGGACGGCGGTGCCGTTGGGATCCAGCAGGCCGCCCGGCTTGCCGGACAGTACGCCTGCGGACAGGCACCACTTCATTCCCTCCGCGGCCCAGCTGCCCACGGCGGCATAGTCCGGGGCGGCAGTCAGGTCGGGGCCGCCCTCAGGGGAGGAGAGCAGAGCCACCTGCTGGGCGTAGCGGAAGAAGATGGTGGCCAGCTCGCCGCGGGTGATCAGCCGGTCGCCATGAAAGAGCTTGTCAGCAGAGACGGCGGCCAGACCGGTGTACTCCGCCCAGCCCGCCGCATCGGCATACCAGGTGCCTGCCGTATCGGTGAAGCTGGCGGCGGGGGAGACCGGAGCACCTGCCATACGGTAGAGAGTCTGGAACACAACGGCCCGGGTTACAGGACCGTCAGGCTGGAAATCTCCGTCTGTGGCGGTCATGATGCCTGCTTCCATCACATAATTCTTGGCGTCTGCGTACCAGGGGAGGGAGTCTGTCTCCGCGGCAAGGGCGGATACAGTCAGGGACAGCAGCAGAGCGAGGGCTGTCAGGATGCTGATAACTCGTTTCACGTTTTTTCCTCCTTCTTTTTTATACGGAATGCTGCTCAAACAGCATCAGCACGAGGGCCCCCATGACTCCAACAGGCGCTGATACTGAGACGCACTGATGTGGATTTTGCCATGACGAATGGTGAGATAGCCGCTGTCACGCAGTTTGATGAGGCAGCGGTCCAGGGTTTTTTGGCTGATGATAATTTCGCTGGCAATACGGGAACGGGTTTTAAGAAGGACGAAATCGATGCCCTGCATGGGCGGATGAAAGGCGCACTGCTGGAGAAGAAAAAGGGCGGTCTTATCCAGACTGGAGCGGAAAGCGGCGTTGCCCCTGCTGTGGGAGAGAAGAAAATTTTTCTGGCCGACCATTCGGGCCACGGACCAGAGAAAATTCGCGTCGCTACGCATGAGAGCGGAAAATTCAACTGCGGAGGAGCGCAGGGCGATGCAGCCCGACCCAGCGGAGACGCTGGCGGCGTATGTGTCGGTGCCCGCCAAAATTTCCAAATCAGAAACAACAGTCGGTGCGTTCATGGTCATCCAGGTGGAAAATTTCCCGTCAGCGGTTTCGCTGCAGACCAGAAGTTCACCTGAGAGTACATAGTAGGCATACTCTACCACATCATCCCGCAGCACCACGGTTTGTCCTGCGGAAAAGTGAACCAGTGTGGAAATCTCCAGAAGCCGATGGGGAAGCGTCTCCAGCAAGGGCGCCAGCTGAGGATATCGGGAGCTAAGCCTTGAACTCACGGTTAGACCATCCACCTTGTTAAAAATAAATAAAAGATTGCCGGATTTGGAGCAGGGGAATGGATAGATTTATTATAGCAGTAACCGCAGGCACAAAAAAGGACATATGACTATTTTAAAAGTTTCGGGGTGCGCCAAAGGCGCGCCCCGAAGGGAGAACAGCATTATTCCGTACGGTACCGTTTCTGGGGGATATAGGTGGTGTGGAGCAGCTCGTGGGCACGGTGGCCGCCGGGCTCGCCCAGATACTCCTTATATACCTGCTGGACAATGGGGTTCTCGTGGCTGCGGCGGTAGGTCATGCCCTCGTCCTGGGTGTAGAGAGCCTTGGCCCGCAGGGAGCGGACGTCGGTCCAGTTGCGCACGTCGGCGTGCTGGATGGGCTGGCCGCCGCCGTTGATGCAGCCGCCGGGACAGGCCATGATCTCGATGAAGTCGTACTGCATCTCGCCGGATTTGACCCCGTCCAGCACCTTCTTGGCGTTGGCCAGGCCGGAGGTGACGCACACCCGGACGGTCTTGCCGGGCAGGTCGTAGCTGGCCTCCTTGATGCCGGTCATGCCCCGGACCTCGGTGAACTCCAGGGGCTTCATCTCGCCCTTGGTGACGACCTCCACCACGGTGCGCAGGGCGGCTTCCATCACGCCGCCGGAGGCGCCGAAGATGGCGGCCGCGCCGGTGGACACACCCAGCATCTCGTCAAACTCCCCGTCGGGCAGGTTCTGGAACAGCAGGCCGGCCCGGGTGATCATGCGGCCCAGCTCACGGGTGGTGAGGGACACGTCCACGGGCAGCCAGCCGTGCTGGCGCATCTCCTCACGCCGCACCTCGTACTTCTTGGCGGTGCAGGGCATGATGGACACCACGAAGATGTCCCGGGGGTTGATGCCCATCTTCTCGGCGTAGTAGGTCTTGACCAGAGTGCCGAACATCTGCTGGGGGGACTTGCAGGAGGACAGGTTGGGCACCATCTCGGGATAGTGCTGCTCGCAGAACCGGATCCAGCCGGGGGAGCAGGAGGTGATGAGGGGCAGGGTGCCGCCGTTCTGGAGGCGGTGGAGGAACTCGGTGCCCTCCTCCATGATGGTGAAGTCGGCGGCGTTGTCCACGTCGAAGACCTTGTCAAAGCCCAGACGGCGCAGGGCAGTGACCATCTTGCCCTCCACGTTGGTGCCGATGGGCATGCCGAAGCACTCGCCCAGGGTGACACGGATGGAGGGGGCGGGGCCCACCACCACGTGCTTGGTGGGGTCGTTGAGGGCGGCCCACACCTTGGCGGTGTCGTCCTTCTCCTGGAGGGCGCCGGTGGGGCAGGCCACGATGCACTGGCCGCAGGACACGCAGTCCACCTCGTTCAGGTCCCGGTCAAAGGCGCAGCCCACGTGGGTGGCAAAGCCGCGGTCGTTGCAGCCGATGACGCCCACCTCCTGGCTCTTGCGGCACACGGCGGTGCACCGGCGGCACAGGACGCACTTGGAGTTATCCCGGATGAGGTGGGGCGCAGAGTCCTCAATCTGGGGAGGCAGGTTGTCGGCGGCGTAGCGCACGGCGTCAATGCCCAGGTCCCGGGCCAGGTCCTGCAGCTCGCAGCGGCCGCTGCGGGAGCAGGTGAGGCAGTCCATCCGGTGGTTGGACAGAATCAGCTCCAGGGTGAGCTGACGGGAGTGGCGCACCTTCTCGGTGTTGGTAAAGACCTCCATCCCCTCGCTGACCGGGTACACGCAGGAGGCCACCAGGCTCTTGGCGCCCTTGACCTCCACCACGCAGATACGGCAGGCGCCGATCTCATTGATGTCCTTGAGGAAGCACAGGGAGGGGATTTTGATGCCCGCGTTCCGGGCCGCCTCCAGCACGGTGGTGCCGGCGGGCACGGAGACCGGGATGTTGTCGATTTTCAGATTGACCATCTTCTGTTCCATCTTGTTTCCCCTCCTTTAGCCCTTGAGAATGGCGCTGAAGCGGCAGTTGTCCATACACACGCCGCACTTGATGCACTTGCTCTGGTCGATGACATGGGGCGCGCGGACCGCGCCGGAGATGGCGCCCGCCGGGCAGTTCTTGGCGCACAGGGTGCAGCCCTTGCACTTAGCGGGGTCAATGGTGTAGCGCAGCAGGTTCTTGCACACGCCGGCGGGGCAGCGCTTCTCCACCACGTGGGCCACGTACTCGTCCCTAAAGTGCTTCAGGGTGGACAGCACCGGGTTGGGTGCGGTCTGGCCCAGGCCGCACAGGGCGCTGGACTTCAGGTGGTAGCACAGCTCCTCGATGGTGTCCAGGTCCTCCAGGGTGCCCTCGCCCTCGGTGATCTTGGTCAGCAGGCCCAGCAGACGCTTGGTGCCGATGCGGCACACCGAGCACTTGCCGCAGCTCTCGTCCACGATGAACTCCAGGAAGAACTTGGCGATGTCCACCATGCAGTTGTCCTCATCCATGACGATGAGGCCGCCAGAGCCCATCATGGAGCCGATGGCGCCCAGGGAGTCGTAGTCCATGGGGGTGTCGATGAGGCTGGCGGGGATGCAGCCGCCGGAGGGGCCGCCGGTCTGGGCGGCCTTGAACTTCTTGCCGTTGGGGCAGCCGCCGCCGATGTCCTCGATGACGGTGCGCAGGGGGGTGCCCATGGGGATCTCCACCAGGCCGGTGTTGGTGATCTTGCCGCCCAGGGCAAAGACCTTGGTGCCGGTGGACTTGGGGGTGCCGATGGCGGCGAACTTGTCGGCGCCGTTGTTGAGAATCCAGGTGATGTTGGCGTAGGTCTCCACGTTGTTGAGCAGGGTGGGACGCTCAAAGAGACCCTTGTTGGCGGGGAAGGGAGGACGGGGATGGGGCTCGCCACGCTTGCCCTCGATGGAGGTCATAAGGGCGGTTTCCTCGCCGCAGACGAAGGCGCCCGCGCCCAAGCGCAGCTCCAGATTGAAGGAGAAACCGGAATCAAAGATGTTGTCGCCCAGCAGGCCGTAGTCCTTGGCCTGCTTGATGGCGATCTCCAGACGCTTGACGGCGATGGGGTACTCGGCGCGGACGTAGATGTAGCCCTGCTGAGCGCCGATGCAGTAGCCGGCAATGGCCATGGCCTCAATGACGCTGTGGGGGTCGCCCTCCAGCACGGAGCGGTCCATGAAGGCGCCGGGGTCGCCCTCGTCGGCGTTGCAGCAGACGAACTTCACCCCGTCGGGGGAGACGGCGTCATGGGTGAACTGCCACTTCCGGCCCGTGGGGAAGCCGGCGCCGCCGCGGCCGCGGAGGCCGGAGGCCAGAATCTCGTCGATGACCTGCTGGGGCGGAATTTTCTCGGTCAGGATGCGGCCCAGGGCGGCGTAGCCGTCCACGCCGATGTACTCGTCAATGTCCTCGGGGTTGATGACGCCGCAGTTGCGCAGCGCGATGCGCAGCTGATGCTTGTAGAAGGTGGTCTCGGACAGGCTGGTGGCGGTGCCGCCCTCGTCGCTCTCCATGTGGAGCAGCCGCTGGACGATACGGCCCTTAACGATGTGCTCAGAGACAATCTCGGGCACGTCAGCCGGGGTGACCTTGGTGTAGCAGGCGCCCTCGGGGTAGATCATGACAATGGGGCCCATGGCGCACAGGCCGAAGCAGCCGGTCTTGACCACCTGGGCCTCCTTGGCCATGCCCTGGGCCTCCAGCTCACGCTCAAAGGCCTCGATGATCTTCAGGCTGTTGGAGGAGGTGCAGCCGGTGCCGGTACAGACCAGGATGTGGGATCGAACCAGATTCATGCCGCATACCCTCCTTTATTCCACCGCGCCGATGGTGTATTCGGTCACCACCTGGCGATTGACCAGATGGTCGGCCACAATCTTGGGCACCATCTCGGGCTTGAGTTTGACATAGGTGACTTTCTCTTCGCCGGGGACGTACACTTCGGCGATGGGCTCCAGACGGCACACGCCGATGCAGCCGGTCTGGGTGACGGTGACGTCCTTCAGCTCCCGCTTGTTGACCTCCTCCAGGAAGGCCTCCAGGACGGGACGGGCGCCGGCGGCGATGCCGCAGGTGGCCATGCCCACCACGACGCGGATGGTATTCTCATCGGACTCACGCAGACCGACCTGCTTCTGCATGCGGTCGCGGATGGCCTTCAGTTCTTCCAGGCTTTTCACAAATTCATCCCCCATTCAAACAAGTTGGTGTGCCGCCGGCACGGGGCAAACCCGCCGCGGCCCTGTCAGCGGAAGGGTCCCTCCCGCGCCGTGATCAAACGCTCTGCTCCAGCTCCTCCAGATAGCCCCGCATCCACACGGCCACCTCCGGCTCGGCCAGGGAGATACCCTCTCCCAGCACGGCGCGGATCTCCCGGGTGTCAAAGGTGAAGGAGCCGCGGGATGTGGTGTGGGTGTAGATGGTATCCACCTCGGGCGCGCCCTGCACCAGCAGGGCCACCGTACCCGCCATGTCGCCCAGGGGCGGGCAGTCGATGTGCCCGCTGCAAAACCGGGCGGTCACCGTAGTGCCAACACCCACCGTGCTCTCAATGGCCAGACTGCCGCCGGTCTGCTCCGCAGCCATGCGGAGGAGGGGCAGGCCCAGGCCCACCTTGCGGGTGGTGCGGGTGGTGGTGAAGGGGTCGGTGACAGACGCCAGAAATTCCGGCGTCATGCCACGGCCGTTGTCCCCGATGACCAGGGTGAGCTGTCCGTCCTGCTCGGTCAGGGACAGCTCCAGCCTGGTGCATCCGGCGGAGATGGAGTTCTGGGCAATGTCCAGAATATGAAGGGAAAGCTCTTTCATAATTCCGCCCTCCCTGGGGCTGGCTTATTTGTCACGCTTCCCACGCCTCGCGGGCGGGTCGCCTTCCCTGCGACTCGGGCTGGTCTCCGGGCCGCTCTGCGGCCCTTTGCTCGCCCTCGCTCCGGTCCAGGCTCCCCTGCTCGGCGGCTCAGCGCTTCTTACTCGTATTTATCGAGAATAGGACCAACCTGGTCGGGGGTGAGGCGGCCGTACACATCGGAGCCCACCATCATGACCGGGGCCAGACCGCAGGCGCCCACGCAGCGGCAGGCGTCCAGGGAGAACTTGCCGTCGGGGGTGATGGAGCCGGGGCGGATGCCCAGCTTCTTCTCCACCGCGGCCAGGATATCCGCCGCGCCCTTGACGTAGCAGGCGGTGCCTAGGCAGACGGAGATCTGATACCGGCCCTTGGGATTCATGGAGAACTGCGCGTAAAACGAGGCGACGCCGTAGACCTCGGAGAGGGGAATGTCCAGCCCTTCGGCAATCATAATCTGAACCTCTTCAGGCAGATAGCCGAAGATCTCCTGAGCAGCCTGGAGCACAGGCATGGTGGAGCCGGGCTGACCCTTGTGCTCGGCGATGACCTGGCGCAGCCGCTCCTCCTGCTCAGGCGTTCCGTTGTAGGGCACAACGGTCTTGCAGTTTGGCATGTAGGTGTCCTCCTTTTTCGTATATGTTCTCAATGTGAGGCTGTATTCTGACCTAATATTTGTTCATTATATCTAACTTTTTTGAAGGGCGCAAGAGGCAATCCGGACAAATGTCAAAATTGTGCTAGAAAAGGGCTGAAAATTCAAGATGACAGCGGCCTGAAAGCCTTGAAATCAGGGCGCTTGAGCCAGTTCAGCAGGGCAGCCGGATTTTTTTCCGTCAGCGTGATCTGCTGGCAGGCGTCCATGACCTGGTCCAGGTAGTGGGCGTCCGAGGCGGTGATCACCGGCAGCCCCTTCAGGTCGGGCCGGTCCAGAAAATCAGGGGGACAGGAGCGGGATACCTCCGCGAAGGAAAAGCCAAGGTCCGGGTCCCACAGGCCCAGGTTGGAGATGAGGGAGAAGGAAGGGCGGTCGATGTGGGCGGGCCAGCAGGCCCCGCCCAGAGCGGCTACCAGGCCGGGCACCTCGTAGATGCCGATACCGGTGGCGGTGGAGAGCATGCGATGCTCCTCACCCAGTACGGTGTCCTTACTGTCCATCTTCACCTGGGGGCCGAAGACCCGGGGGTCATTCTCCAGAGGGGGCAGACGGCGGAATACCTCTGCCTCAAAGGCCTGGGCAGCGTCCAGATCTCCAAACACGCACACCATGTGGACCTCCTCTGCGGTGGTCAGCTCCATCCCCGGCAGGGCGATAATGCCATACCGCTCCGCGGCCTCGCAGAAGGCGGCACAGTTGCCTACCGTGTTGTGGTCGGTGAGGGCGGCGGCCTCAATGCCCGCCAGAGCGCACATTCCCGCCAGGTTGGCGGGGGTGTTGTCCTCGGAGCCGCAGGGCGACAGACAGGAGTGCAAATGCAGGTCAAATGTAAGATTTGGGATAGAACTCACCGCCTTTCAGCAGCAGAAGGGTAAAGCCTGTCTGACGCCCTACCAGGCGTTTTGTGGAGCAAAACCCTGATGCCGGGCGGATTCACTCCGCCCGAGCAGATAAAAAAGATGGGGCCCCCGCCCGGCTAAAGCCGGGTGGGGCGACAGACAGGAGTGCAAATGCAGGTCAAATGTAAGATTCGGGATAGAACTCACCGCCTTTCAGCAGCAGAAGGGTAAAGCCTGTCTGACGCCCTACCAGGCGTTTTGCGGAGCAAAACCCTGATGCCGGGCGGATTCACTCCGCCCGAGCAGATAAAAAAGACGGGGCCCCCGCCCGGCTAAAGCCGGGTGGGGCGACAGACAGGAGTGCAAATGCAGGTCAAATGTAAGATTCGGGATAGAACTCACCGCCTTTCAGCAGCAGAAAGGTAAAGCCTGTCTGACGCCCTACCAGGCGTTTTGCGGAGCAAAACCCTGATGCCGGGCGGATTCACTCCGCCCGAGCAGATAAAAAAGACGGGGCCCCCGCCCGGCTAAAGCCGGGTGGGGTGACAGACAGGAGTGGAGATGCAGGTCAAATGTAAGATTTGGGATGAAACTCACCGCCTTTCAGCAGCCGGAACAAAGGTCACAGCAGGTCGTGTACTGCCGCGGCCAGAGCAAAGGTGCCCTTGTCGGAGCCCAGCAGGTTGACCTCCTGTTCCTTTGCCCGGGACAGGAGCGCCTCGTCGGGGGTGACGCCTTCGGACAGAATGACGCAGGCCACATCGGCCATCAGGGCCACGGCGGCCACGTTCTGGTTGGACATGATGGTAATCCAGCAGTCCCCGGCGCTGGCCCGGCCCATGACCCAGCTGAGCAGGTCGCCGGCGTAGCCGCCGGTGACCGGCACGTCGGGGGCGGGGAGGGTGAATTCCGTCAGGGACAGTGCGGCGGACAGCTCTTTGACAGTCATGGGAAAACCTCGCTTCCTGGCATAGAATAGGTGAGGGGTTATTTCTTGTGTCCGTGGGGCGGTTCCTTCTTGTGGCGGAAGGGGGCGGGCAGGTACTCGTCAGCGTCGGAGGAGCCGGTCATGTACTGCATCCGCTCCCTCATCTTGAAGATGCAGTCCTCCTCGCTGGCCCGGCCCAGCACCACATCCTCGGCAAAGGCCCGGCAGGAGGGAGCACCGCAGGAACCGCAGTGAAGGCCGGGGAGCTGCTGCTCCAGGGCCTCGATTTTGGCCAGCTTCTCCATGGCGGCGGCCCGATCCTCATCCAGCACGAACACGGGGACATACTGCAATTCGTAGTCAAACTTCACCACATCCCGGTCCTCGCCCTTAAAGGTAAAGCGGTTGCGGGACACAGGCAGGCCTTTCATCAGCTTTTTGATGCGCATCCGGGCGCCGTAGGGATTTTCCACCGTCAGGCAGCCACCCACGCACCCCTGGACGCAGGCGTTGAGCTCAATGAAGTCGGCCTCGGGCAGACGGCCGTCCTCAATCTCCTCCAGCATACGGATCACGTTGGAGATGCCGTCCACCGCCACATACCGCTCGCCCATTCGGGCGGCGGACTCGCCGCCGCAGTAGGCCCAGCCCACGCCCATGATGCCCGAGGAGGACAGGGGCCGCAGCTCCTGGCCCCGCAGCTTTTTCATGGCGCTGAGGAGGCGCAGGTAGATATCACGGATGGCAAAGGCACCGTCCAGCACCGGGTGGTTGAGGCCGTCGGGGGTGAGGGCGGCGGTGACCTTGGAGGAGCAGGGCACAATGGAGAACACCCCGATCTCCTCCGGCTTCAGGCCGGTCTTCTCCGCGGCCTCACGCCGGGCCAGGATGGCGGCCAGCTCCACCGGGGTGATGACCGGCGCGATGTTGGGGATAAGCTTGGGAAAGCGCATGCGGATGAGGCGCAGCACCGTGGGGCAGGCGGAGCTGATCTGGGGCATGACCCGGTCCACACCGCCGGTGATGCACTGGCGCTGGTAGTCGCTGACCAGCTCAGCGGCCTTGGAGACCTCATACACGTCGTGAAAGCCGATCTCCAGCAGGCCGTTGAGGATGATGTCGATGTCGTCCATGTTGTGGAACTGGCCGTAGAGGGCCGGTTCCGGCAGGGCCACGCAGTAGCGGAATTTCTTCAGCATGTCCAGCGGGTCGCTGATGGACTTGATGGCCTTGTGGGGGCAGACCTGGATGCACACGCCGCAGTCGATGCAGCGGGCGTTGAGGATGGCGGCCTTGCCGTTGCGCACCCGGATGGCCTCGGTGGGACAGCTCTTGATGCAGGTGGTGCAGCCCCGGCAGCGCTTATACTCCAGGACAACAGAGTGCTTCAATTCATTCACCTCCGAAGGACGAGAAGGACGAGGACGATAACCGCCGTAAACAGTCCGTTGAGCAGGATGGACAGGTACCAGGGGGCGGACTGCACGGCGAACAGTTCGGGCCGGGCGTGGTACTCATAGCAGCGCCACAGGCTGCCGCCGAGAAACACGCCGATAAAGGCCCATATGGCGATGTGCAGGAAATCATATACTTTTTTCCACATGATATTGCCCCGATTACAGATTGAACCGCATGGTCACGGTGGTGCCCACGCCCAGGGTGGTGTCGATCTTCATCTCGTCGGAGTAGCGCTTCATGTTGGGCAGGCCCATACCGGCGCCGAAGCCCAGGTCCCGGGCGATCTCGCCGGCGGTGGAGAAGCCCTCCTCCATGGCCTGGTCCACGTCGGGGATACCGGGGCCGGAGTCGATCATGCGGATGATGATGTGGTCCATGGCGATCTCCACCTCGGCCCGGCCGCCGTCGGCGTGGATAACCATGTTGATCTCGCCCTCATACATGCAGATGGCCGCCCGGCGGATGGTCTCCTGGGGCAGGTCCAGCTTTTTGAGGGCCATTTTCATCTTGCTGGAGGCCTCACCGGCGCCGATCAGGTCGCCGCCCTCCACGTGATAGGTCAGTTTGATGGGCTCCACAGCGTCAGTCCCCCCTCAGTCCGTTGAGATAGAGCAGCCCGCAGGCATCGTACATCCGTCTGGGCGAGCGCATGACCACGATGTCCCGGGCCTGGGCCAGCTTCAGAATGGACTCATCCGGCGTCTTGCCCCGGACAAAGACAATGCACTTCATGTCCAGCATCTCAGCCGTGCGTACCACCTGAGGATTGACCAGTCCGGTGAGCAGCAGTGCCTGGTCCTTCACATAGGCCAGCACATCGCTCATGAAGTCGCTCCCGCAGGCGGCCAGGACCTCCCGGTCCAGATGTTCTTCGCCGGAGAGCACCGTGGCGTCCAGAATCTCCCTGATTGTACTGAGTTTCATAGGCGAGCCTCCGTTCTAAGCCGTAGTCGGCAGAGTGACAAAAAAGTTTTTTAGATAATTATAACATGCTGTTGAAAAAAGCGAAAGTTATGTTGTAAAATTCACAAAGACCAGGGAATGGTGTCCTCCCGTTTTAGACGTTTGTATCATTGACAGAGACGGTGCCCTGGGCTATAATAGTTTTAATACTTTATCGGACTAAAGCAACGGCCACGGAGTGCCGTGGCCTCACAGAAGGGCCGCGGTCTTCTGCGGCCGTTTTTCGTCCCTTGAGTATGCCGTGTGCCCGGTGGGCGGACGGCAAAACACATTTAGGAGGGTGTCCAATGTCAGATCGCGTGTACAACTTTTCCGCAGGACCGTCCATGCTGCCGCTGGAGGTGCTTCAGCGCGCCGGTGCCGAAATCACCAACTATCAGGGTTCAGGCATGTCAGTGATGGAGATGAGTCACCGATCTAAGGTTTTCCTGAAGATCTTTGAGGACACCCAGGCGCGCTTCCGCAAGCTGTTCCAGGTGCCCGACAACTACAAGATTCTCTTCCTCCAGGGCGGCGCCTCCAGCCAGTTCTCCATGGTGCCCCTGAACCTGATCGGTAAGACCGGCAAGGCCGACTACGCTGTCACCGGCAATTTCTCCAATGTGGCCTACAAGGAGGCCCAGAAGTACGGCCAGATCAGCCTGGCTGCCTCCTCTGCCGACAAGAACCACACCTACATCCCCACCCAGGACCAGCTGAAGCTGGACCCTGAGGCCAGCTACTTCTATTACTGCGCCAACAACACCATCTACGGCACCGAGTGGCAGTATGTGCCCGACACCGGGGACGTGCCCATTGTATGCGACATGTCCTCCGACATTCTCTCCCGCCCGGTGGACGTGAGCAAATACGGCATTATCTTCGCCGGCGCCCAGAAGAACATGGCCCCCGCCGGCCTGACTGTGGCCATCGTCCGGGAGGATCTGGCCGGCCATGAGCTGCCCTACACCCCGCTGATGATGAACTACAAGACCATGATTGACAAGGACTCCATGTACAACACGCCCCCCTGCTGGTGCATCTACATGCTGGGTCTGGTGCTGGAGTGGCTGGAGGGCCAGGGCGGTGTGCCCGGCATGGAGGCCATCAAGCACGGCAAGGCGTCCATGCTCTATGATGTCATCGACAACTCCCGCCTGTTCACCTGCGCCGTGGAGAAGGACTCCCGCTCCGACATGAACGTGGTCTTCCGCACCGGCAACGACGAGCTGGACGCCAAATTTGTCAAGGAGTCCACCGCCGCCGGCTTCACCAACCTGAAGGGCCACCGCTCCGTGGGCGGTATGAGAGCCTCCATCTACAACGCCATGCCTGTGGAGGGCGTGGAGAAGCTGTGCGACTTCATCAAGGATTTCGACAAGAACAACTGAACCCGGAAGCACAGCTTCTCCACGGGGCCCCGAAAGGCGGGGCGCGGCTGAGCCGCGTCCAAGCATTTTGGCCAGAGGCCAAAATCTTGCCGCAGGGCGGATTCACTCCGCCCAAGGAAGTAAAATCCGGGGTCCCCGGGAAAGGCGCAGCCTTTTCTGGGGGGAAGCTGTGCGACTTCATCAAGGATTTCGACAAGAACAACTGAACCCGGAAGCACAGCTTCTCCACGGGGCCCCGAAAGGCGGGGCGCGGCTGAGCCGCGTCCAAGCATTTTGGCCAGAGGCCAAAATCTTGCCGCAGGGCGGATTCACTCCGCCCAAGGAAGTAAAATCCGGGGTCCCCGGGAAAGGCGCAGCCTTTTCTGGGGGGAAGCTGTGCGACTTTATCAAAACCTTCGACAAAAATAACTGAGAAGGGGCGAACCAAACATGTACCGCATCAAAGCGCTGAATAAAATTTCCCCCGCCGGCCTGTCCGTGCTGGACCAGAGCCGCTTTGCCGTCAGCACCGACGTGGAGAATGAGGACGGCATTCTGGTCCGCTCGGCGGACATGCACGAGTACGTATTCCCCGAAAACCTGCGGGCCATCGCCCGAGCGGGTGCGGGTACCAACAATATCCCCATCGACCGCTGCTCCGAGGCGGGCATCGCCGTGTTCAACACCCCCGGCGCCAACGCCAACGCTGTCAAGGAGCTGGTCATCTGCGCCATGCTGCTGGCCTCCCGCAACGTGGTGGGCGGCGCGGCTTGGGTCAAGGAGCAGGCCGCCGCAGGGGCCGACGTGGAAAAAGTGGTGGAAAAGGGCAAAAGTCAGTTTGTGGGCCCCGAGGTCCAGGGCAAGACCCTGGGCGTGGTGGGCCTGGGCGCCATCGGCGTCCAGGTGGCCAACATTGCCACCAAGCTGGGCATGACCGTGTGGGGCTACGACCCCTTCCTGTCCGTGGACGCGGCCCTGTCCCTCTCCCGCATGGTCCAGCGGGCCAACGACCTGGAGACCATCTATAAGAACTGCGACTACATCACCCTCCACCTGCCCCTCAACGGGGACACCAAGGGTATGATTGACGCCAGTGCCATTCAGATGATGAAGAGCGGCGTGCGGGTCATCAACCTTGCCCGGGGCGGACTGGTCAGCGACGACGACATGCTCCAGGCTCTGGAGAGCGGCAAGGTGGCCTGCTACGTCACCGACTTCCCCAACAACAAGATTCTCACGGGCCGCAACGTGGTTGCCATCCCCCACCTGGGTGCCTCCACCCCCGAGAGCGAGGAGAACTGCGCCGTCATGGCCGCCCAGCAGCTGCGGGATTATCTGGAGAACGGCAACATCCGCAACAGCGTGAACCTGCCTGCCCTGGAGCAGCCCTGGAGCGGCATCGCCCGGCTGTGCATCATCCACCGGAACATCCCCGGCGCCATCGCCAACATCACCAAGGTCCTCTCCGACGACAACGTGAACGTGGAGAACATGACCAACAAGTCCAAGAAGGACTACGCCTACACCGTGGTGGACATCAACACCAAGATTCGGGACGACGTGGTGGACGAGATCCGGGCCCTGGAGGGCGTCCTCCGGGTGCGCCTCCTGAGCCACTGAGAAAATGATCCACAGGACAAGATAAAAATGTGCAAAAAAATCCGGACCGCATTACTGCGGTCCGGATTTTTTCATTGATCCATTCAGAAGGATTTAAATGATACTTGCCTGAGACAAACAAAATGGCGTTAATGTTCCAGGATATACGAAACCAGGCGCTGAATCATCACGGCAGCTTCTGCACGACTGAGAGGAGAAGAAGGATTTAGTCTGTTTTCAGAATCACCTATCAGAATTCCTTCCCGGACAGCCCAGTGCATAGCTTCCAGTGCCCAATCCGAGATAACGTTATGATCAGAAAAAACTGTCAGATCAGCTGTCACCGGCTCGGCATTGACAAAGCGGTAAAGCATAACGACGAATTGTTCACGGGTAATGAGTTCTTCGGGGGCAGTTCCATCGCTAATGCCGGCCGTCTGTGCCCAGTCTACCGCGTTGGAATACCAGGAAATTCCGCCGGAAATATCCACACCATCAAGCCGGGCCAAGACGGTAAAAAGCATGGCACGGCTCATCTCAGCCGACGGATAAAAGCCATTGTCTCCGCCGAGGAAAAGGCTGCGGCTTACAACAAAATTAATGGCATCCGCAGCCCAATGGCTGGCCGGCACGTCGTGGAAGGTGCTGCTGCCGTCCACCAGTTCCAGCTTGACGCTGCCATTGAGACTTAGTTTTATGCCCCATGCAGCAGGTGCTGAGAGTTTTATGGCTTCACGGCTGCCATCATCTCCTATGCGAACGAGGATATCTCCGGGGCCGGGAGAGATAACAGTTGGAATGGTTACTGTAACGTCATCCAAATGCTCAGGAACTGTGACATCGATAGTGACAGGAGCGCCATTTCCCGGCGCAACAGTGACAATTTTAACTCCGTTGGGATACGTTGTCGTTCCAGTGACGTCTCCTGTTTTCCTGTTGGTTACTGTAACAGTGGTAGAACCATCGGGATTCTGCTTGACAGTCGTATATGTATTTTTGGGCGTGGAGGAACCAGAATCGGGCGTTTCTGGCTCAGAACTGGACAGTACATTAAATTCTGCATGAGTAAATGCGTCATTCGACCCAGATACGGCCAAGAAGCCAATGGTACCCTGAGAACAATCTTCAATTACTGCGCTTCCTAATTTGGTCCATGTTCCATCTGTACTGTAAGAAGCCGTTATTGTGTCACCCGACTGCTCCAGTTTTACGCTGATTGGGAGTGCTGCCGTACACTCCTCCACAATGCGCCGTTCACCGCCTGCAGTCTCACGTACTGCGAGCGTCAGCTTGCCATCAGAGTATCCAAGATAAACATTTGGCGCATCTTCCGATTTGGTTCCAGACTGGAACATCACACCTGCAGCTGCGTCTGAAATGGAACCCTGGCTCTGCAGCTCGGTGATGGCAACCGCAATAGAGGCATTGCCGTCTGTATACTGATAAACATAGCGGAAGGCATCTTCTGTGTCCCCGAGCCAACCCATTGTATCCAGCTTATAGGTTCCATCATATTCAACCGTGCCATAGGTATTGCCTATGGTATACTGCATAAAGCCGTCAGGAAGAGCATCCGCTTCAGGAGAATGTTCAAAATCAAAGACAGTTCCACTTTGACGCTGTTGACGCAGCCAAATGCCCATCATTGCGCGTGCCAGATGCACGGATACCCAGCGTTCGCTTCCGGATGAACCACCTTCCTCATCATCGATATAGGTGCGGCCATCTGTGAAGCGATCCTGGAGCCGGAGAATTTCGTCAATGTGTATATTGGCCCAGTATTCGCCGTCCAGAGTTACGTTATGGTCAAAGCCCAGTGCATCGGCAAAAACATCAATGGAGGCCACATGCATCAGTCTGTTGTCCCCATAATCGTTTGTCATGGGGTAATAGAGCTTGGGGGCGAGAGACTTGTACATGCTGCCGCCGGGCTCGTTGTACTCCGGCGTTTCAAATTCCAGATCCACATAGGCCTGGTAAATCAGATCCGCATTGAACACCGTTTCCTCCGGCACGGTCTGTCCGGACATGGCAAACTGTACTGCACCATTGAGCAGATGGGCAATAACGGCCATGTAATCGGGATGGATACGGCTGTGGTTGATGGCGATACCATTATTCTCGGCATTTGAGCCATTTAGCCAGTCCTTTACGGCTTTTCCGTCGATTTCATGCGTATTCAGAAGATCATTGGGAGTTGCGTAGGAGGAGAGCATCAGCTCTGTACATTTTTCGGCCCAGGCTTCGCGGTTCTGATGGTTGGGCATCATGGAGAGCGCCAGAGCCAAAACACCGGAGTTCCAGGCATTTTCCTCGCCTCTTGTATTTCCGGGTGTGAGTATTGTTCCGTCAGGGCTTTGATAATAGGGAACCTCATAGTCGATCAGGGAGTTGGCCTCATACTCCACCATCCTGCGGGCATACTCCCGATATTCATCAGGAAGGTATTCCCACATAAGCCATGCTGCGGTGCCGCAGACGTTCGCGTCCAGCGCAGTCTGATCGGAAGCGCCCCGCGTGGTTTTATCAGGGCTGATGCCCCAGCCGCCGGACTCCTGGTTGCTTCTGTGCTTGTATGCAATAGAGGCAATCAGTTTAACTGTACGGTCAATGGCCTCTTCTCTACTGTGTCCAACGAGCGCTTCGTCATAGACATCCATGCTGAGAACTGTGGCAGAAACAAACGCCAGTGCAGCATAACCTTTTACAGTCGAACCAATCGGATAAAATTCATCAGGACTCGTACCAAACTGACTGTCGATCCACTGGAAAAGATTGTACTTCATATTGTTGTTGGCAGCTTTGGCATATTTCTGCGCCAATGGATCCGTAAAGGGACCTGGAGCGAAATTTTCCCACTGGATAGGAACCACAGCGTTCTGTTCCCGCTCGGGCGGTGCCTCCACAACCGTAACATTGCAGGAGTCCGTGTGGCCGCCGTCTTGGGTTTCCACAATGATTTTTGTTGAGCCGGGGGTGATACCGCGCACCTTGCCATTCTGATCTACTTCGGCGATTTCAGGATCTTCCGAACGCCATTCTACGGCCTGATTAGTGGCGTAAAAGGGCTCCACAACGGCGGAGAGGCCAAGGATCTGGCCCTCCTCCAGGGTCATTTCATCCCGACTGAGCACAACGCCGGTGGCAGGGAAGTCGCTACCCTCAGGAACAAGGCTTCCGCTCAATTCAAAATTGTCAAAATAAATTTCAGAAGAATTGCTTGTGTACAGACCTACCTGACCAAAAGGATGGGCGGTGTTCTGCACGGAATAGATTTCCTGATCATCAATAAAAAACCGGAATGTACTGCCAGATGAAATCAGCTTAAAATGATAAGTTTTTCCTTTCTCCAGGGTTACAGATGGATCCGGCGTGACAGTGGAGCCTGCCCGGTCAACAAAGCGCACACCCTTCCCGTTGGTATAGCAGGCCAGGAGGTGGTTCTTGGAATCGGAGAAACGAGTAATGATACCGACAGTAAAGTCCTTGCTGTCGTCCTCAACTGTGACGTCCACCTCGATAACGCTGTCAACCAGCGCCTCATAGGTTGTCAGGATAAACTCAGCTCTGCCGCTGCTGCTGTTGGAGGCCAGAAGGCGTGCGTCCCCTTCCGGAATGCTGAAGGAACCTTCAGGGCCCTTTACCAGAGACCATGCGGACAAATCTCCACTGAAATCGTCAGCGACGTTTACCGTCTCCCCAGGGGGGAGCGCGATCCATTTGGCATAGAGCGTGGTGTCCGAACTGAGCGGAGTGTCAAAAGAGAAGGGAGTCTCCCGGGCGGGATCTGCATACCAGCCGCCAAAAAGATAGCCCGTTTTAATAGGCGCTTCAGGGGCGGTAAGTGTGTGCCCGATTTTCAACTGTTGATCATCGATAGTTGAGCCGCCGTCCGTATCAAAAGAGACCGTGATGGTTGGCTCGGCTTGGGCCTGAGTCACCAGAATATTGTCGAAGTATGCCCGTTCTGGGGCATAGACCCGAAAACCGATGCTGCCTGACATGATGGGGTTATCCTCATCGGTGTATTTCAGAACAGGCTCGACGGGCATCTCTTCACCAGCGGGCCAGACATAACACTCCAGCTGGTTTCCAACGGCACGGACCGAGCAATGATAGGTAACGCCAACTTCAAAATTGTAGGGAACGCGATTGCCCAGTGAAGAGGACTTTCCGTTTTTCCACTGCAGAAGCGCTGCGTACTTGTCCCCTTTATAGTCCATGAGCCTGAAATGATAGAAATTATTATCATCCTGATAGCGAAAGATTGCGCCTGCTGAACCACCCACACCATCAGAGGTAGGCGTAATATCATAGCTCATTACATAATCGGTCCATGTAGTATCTCCGGCGGAGATGAGACTGGTACCGGCTCCGACAAGAGCCGGATTTCCGCCCTCAAGGGCTTCTGTACCCCAATCCCCAGAGGAGACTGTCCAGATCGAGGAATCCAGGGATTCAAATTCCTCCGAGAACAGGACAGAAGGCTCATCGGCCGCCGGGGATTCTGCAGATACAGCGACAGCAAAGGCGGTGCTGTTCAGACATAGACACGCTGTCAGTATAACGGCAAGGAACGACCTACATTTTTGCATGTTCTTTTTACCTCCATTTCCCTTCCGGATGACTACCTGTAGAAAAATAGGCTGCTTCAAAAAAGAAAGATTCCTGGGGGGTAATGCAGTTGATACAGATTACATGCGATGCGCAGAGCAGAATTGAAATGCCGTTCTCAGGCAGGGTGACGGTGCTGTCACCCCACACCACAGAGGAGGCGGTCAGGCTGCCGGCGGCATCGTAGACGTAAAAGCCGCCGTTGCCCTCAATCTCCACCTGGATGGTCAGGCCGGCGGCGCTGTCCACGGTGTACCACCGGGCGTAGCCGTCGGGCTGGACAGTGGAGTAGGCGCCAGCGCCGCAGTAGATGGGCTGGGCGATGGAGGCGTCGGCGTACAGCAGGCCCTGGGCGTCCATCCAGATGTGGCCGTCCCGCTCGGTGATGGTGATGTCCGAGCCGTCGCGGCCGGCATTTCCGGGCACCTGCACGGCAAACTGGCTGTGGTTGGTGTCCGCAATCTTCTGGGCCCCCACATAGCCGGGGATGTACTCGGGCAGCTCAGCGGCGGAGGCAGTGCCCAGGGAGAGCCAGACCTGGGAGGTGTACTTCTCGTTCAGAGGCAGGACGCTGGTGGTGTTCCACCTGTCCCAGGCGGCCTGGACCGCTTCGGAGAGCTGCACGGGCTCCACCTTCTGCGCCACATAGTTGGAGGTGGGCAGCACGGTCAGGCCGGGGAGAAAAGCGTAGGCCTTCTGCCAGAGGTAGGTCTCACCGTTCTCCTCCACCACCGGCTTGACCATGGCGGCGGTGCCGGTCTCATCCCGGAAGGACCCGTCGTCAAAGTAGTAGAAGGTCTGGGCGGGGGAGCTGGGCACGGTGAGGGACTGAAGCG
The DNA here is from genome assembly GCF_050943825.1 of Pseudoflavonifractor sp. Taxonomy (NCBI): domain Bacteria; kingdom Bacillati; phylum Bacillota; class Clostridia; order Eubacteriales; family Oscillospiraceae; genus Pseudoflavonifractor; species Pseudoflavonifractor sp. The sequence continues at coordinate 91,175 of NZ_JBMNPX010000005.1, read as the reverse complement.
TGAGCACGCCGTCGGCGGAGATGTCGACCTTGAACTGCTGGAGGGTGGAGGCGTAGTAGCCGGAGTAGTCCAGCATCCCGGCGGGCATGGACTGGCTGGGATTGGCGGCGGGCAGGGAAGGGACGGTCTCGTCCACGGCCACGCCCTGTTCCGTCAGCGCGTCAATGAGCATCCGGGAGGCGGCCATCTGGTTGTAGGTGGATACACCGCCGGAGGTGAGCACCGCCGCAGCCATGTTGTACTCGGGGAGCACCACCAGAGCGGCGTGGTAGTACTGGGTGTCGCCGCCCTTGGCCAGGGCCTGGATGTCATTGTACCCGAAGGGGGCCAGGGACACGGTATCCCAGCCCAGGCCGAAGGACAGAATGTCGTCGGTGTCGTCGGGCCAGATGCCGCTGCTGTACTCGGGGGCGGCCATGGCATCCAGAGAGGCGGAGGTGAGCAGCCCGTCCGAGCAGAGCAGGCCGCCGAAGGCGGCCAGGTCGGCAGCGCTGGCGTAGATGCCGCCGGTGCCTACGGTGCCCAGGCAGTCCTGAGGCAGGGCCCGGGGATCCTCGCCCAGATAGGTCTTTACCAGGCGGGAGGCATCAAACTCATCCTGGGGGGTGAAGGTATTCTCCAGGCCGTTGGGGACCAGAATGGACTCGTGGAGATACTCGGGGAAGGTCTTGCCGCTCACTGCCTCCACCACCAGCTCAGCCAGAGTGAAGCCGGTGTTGCAGTAGACGCTGTATGCCCCGGGGTCGGCGGCCAGCCGCTGGGTGGACAGGGTCTCCAGCAGGTTCTCGGTGGCGGAGCGGTCATCGTCGGCGAAGAGCAGCATGTTATGGGAGGCGCTCATCAGACCGGAGGAGTGGTTGAGCAGCATGCGGACCGTAATGTCCTTGTACCGCTCGTCGGCCATCCTGAAGTCGGGCAGATACTTGGTCACCGGCGCATCCAGGTCGATCTTGCCCTGGTCCGCCAGCTGCATGACGGCGGCGGTCACATACATCTTGCTCACCGAGCCGATGCCGTACAGGTCGGTGTCCAGCAGGACCCGGTTCTCCGACTTGGAGTACACGCCGGCATGGCCGGAGATGGTGATCTCTCCGTCCTGCCACACGGCGTACTGCACGCTGACGGCGCCGCCGTATTGGGCGGCATATTGGGCGGCCAGTGCGGCGGATTCCTCCCGGGTGGCGGGGGCCTCCGTCTCAGCGGCCAGTGCAGGCGCGGAGATACTGACCGCCATAACCGCGGTCAGCGCAAGGGCGCTCAGTCGTTTTTTCCACATTGCTGCGTTCATCCTTTCCCGGCTCTTTCCCGAGCCGCAAAGAAATTATCCCACCGGCCCGCCGTGCTGTCAAATAAAGAATCCATTAAAAATACCGGGCCCGGCGTCGGCTGGAAATATTTTACCACCCGGAAAGCGGGAAAGCAAGGAGAATTTGTGAGTTTATAGCTAACATACATTTGGGCCCCGCTTGGGTACAATTTTCTCAGGTGGTGGCGTATCAGATGAAAAAGACCGAGCCTCCCGTATTTGACGGGGATATTTATAACACCATACGGCGCAACATCAAAAAATACCGCAAAGAGAAGGGGCTGACCTCCGCTCAGCTGGCTGAGCTGGTGGACCTGTCCCATGACTTTGTCCGGCAGATTGAGAGCGAGCGGGTGGGGCGCAATTTTTCCGTGGAGACCTTTTATAAAATCTCGGTGGCCCTGGGCGTCAGTATGGACAAGCTGGCCAGGAAATCATAACATATCCCCTTCCCGGGCTGGGGAGGGGACGAAAATTTTTAAAAAATTTTGGGTTTTTGTGTAACAAATCCGTTCTGCCAAACGTCTATATCAATAGAAGGTTCGTTTGCAGGGAGGAGGGGTGCACATGTATCGGAAGCAGCGGCTGTACCGGAAATACGCGCTGGTGCGCTACGGGGTGCTGTGCGCCTGCTGTGCCCTCGTGCTGCTGGCCCTGGCCAGAACCATGGGCTATCACCAGCTGATGCTGCTGCCCTTCTGCATGGCGGTGGTGATGGCGGTACCCTATTTCAGCGCGGTCTACACCTATGAGTACGACGGCCGCCGTCTCATTGTCTCCCAGGGCAGCGGGGAAAATCCCCCTGTGCTGGAGATTATCGACACGGAGGACATCCTGGCCTACGGCGTCTATCTCCCCGGCCAGCTCTCCGCCCGGCAGGCCAGCCGGACGGTGCGGGCCTGCCTGTTCCTGGATCCCAGAAGCAAGCGCTACCTGCTCTACCGCCTGCCCGGCGGCGGTACGGGAATCCTCATCTTCTCTCCCGACCGGGAGATGCGGGAGGCCCTGATCCGGGAGCAGTGGATCTTTCAGGTTACCTGAAACGGCAGAAACTTCATAAAATCTTTCGTGTTTTTTTCTTGCGCTTTCCGTAAAATCCGTGTAAGATCTTGATGCAACGGTAAGGATATCGCTCAATATGCCGCGCCGGCTCATCCGGCGCGGCCGCTTTTTGTTCCATAGGACATATTTGCGTGCGAGGTAAGAGAAATACCATGAAGACAGAGACAAAATTGCCGGTCCAAACTGGGAAAAAATGGGTGGAGATACGGCGCTGGGGCCTGATCGCGTCGGTGCTGGTCTTTGCGGGCGTACTGACGGGATTGCTGGTATCCGGCTTCCCCTGGTGGGAGAGCCTGCTGTGGGCCCTGGGTCTGACCCTGCCCATCCCGGTGCGCTTCAAGCTGGAGGGACGGGCGGCGCTGTGGCTGTCCCGGCTGTTCTGGGCCGCCGGCCCGGTGGTGGGGTACTCCCTGGTGGAGATCCTCAACTGGAACAACCCATTCACCAGCTTTTCCACCCTCCAGGTGGCCCTGAACCTGGCCTTTTACTACATCATCGCCCTGGTTGTCTGGCTCATCGTGGGGCGGCGGAACCTGTCCTGCGGCATCTCCACCGCCCTGTTCTGGGTCATCGGCATGGCCAACCACTATGTCATCGCCTTCCGGGGCCGCACCATCTTCCCGGGCGACCTGCTCACCCTGGGCACCGCCGTCAACGTGGCGGGGAACTACAACTACGCCTTTGACACCAAGCAGGCCCTCACTGCCCTGGGACTGGCCCTCTTCCTGCTCCTGCTGCTCACCCTGCCCAGGCAGAAGGGCCGCGCCAGGCTCCGCCTCCGCTCCGCTGTGCCGGTAACCGCCGTCTGCGCTGCCTTCCTGGCCGTGTTCTTCGGCACCAGCTTCCTCTCCGCCGTGGGCATTGAGCCCTCCATGTGGACCACCCGGGGCAACGGCTTTGTGCTCAACTTCTCCGTGTGCCTGCGGTACTCCTCCGTGTCCGAGCCGGAGGGCTACTCCCAGGAGGCCCTGGCTGAAATTGTGGCTGAGGTGGAGGAGGATTCTGTGCCCGTGTCGGGCACAGGGGACGGCGGGGTTCAGCCGGTCAACGTGATTGTCATCATGAACGAGTCCTTCTCCGACCTGACCGGAACCTTTGACCTGGAGACCAATCAGGACCCCATGCCCTTCTTCCGCTCCCTGACGGAGAACACCATCCGGGGCACGGCCTACTCCTCCGTGTTCGGCGGCACCACCGCCAACTCGGAGTACGAGTTCCTCACCGGCAACACCACCGCCTTCCTTCCGGCGGGTACGGTGCCCTACCACCTCTATGTAAAGGAGGGATCCGAGTCCATGGTGGCCCAGATGAGCGCCCAGGGCTATGAGTGCGTGGCCATGCACCCCTACTACTCCTCCGGCTGGAACCGGATTCCCGTGTACAAGGCCTTTGGCTTTGACCGCTGGCTTTTCCAGAGCGACTTTGAGAATCCCTACTACATCCGGGACTACATCTCCGACCAGACCGACTACGAGAACCTGATCCGCATCTGCGAGGAGAAGGAGAAGGGGGAGCCCCTCTTCATCTTCAACGTGACCATGCAGAACCACAGCGCCTACTCGGGTGCGTGGACCAACCTGCCCAAGGAGGTGTGGCTCACCGGGGAGATGGAGGGCAAGTACAACACGGTGAACCAGTACTTAAACCTGATTTACCAGAGCGATAAGGCCTTTGAGTACCTCGTCAACTACTTCTCCCAGGTGGAGGAGCCCACCATGATTCTGATGTTCGGCGACCACCAGCCCCAGGTGGCCACCAATTTCTACACCGACCTGCTGGGCAGCGACCCCACCGTGGAGGAGGCCCAGAAAAAGCAGGAGGTGCCCTTCCTCATCTGGGCCAACTACGACATTGAGGAACAGCAGGACGTGAAGCTGTCCCTCAACTACCTGTCCGGGCTGCTGATGGACGCGGCCAACCTGCCCAAGACCGGCTATCAGACCTTCCTCAGCCAGCTGCGGGAGACGGTACCGGCAGTGAACGCGGTGGGCTATCAGGACACCGACGGCACCTGGCATGAGCAGACCACGGACATGAGCCAGGCGGCACAGGAGGGGCTGCTGAACTACCAGATGCTCCAGTACAACGAGATTTTTGAGGACCGGGACAACCGGCTGGAGGACTTTTTCTTCCTGCCGGAAAAAGAGTAAAAAGCAAGCGGCGCATCCCATATCCGGGATGCGCCGCTGATTTAATCCAGGCTGAGCAGGTCGGGACCTTCCAGGTTCATCTTGCGCTTGCGGCCGGCGGAGAAGGCCAGCTTTTCGGAGAGCAGCTTGGTGTCCCCCGAGGCGATGGCCTCCCGGTAGGCGTGGAGGTTTTCCTCCAGCCGGTCCAGGGCGGTGAGCAGGGCGGGGGAGTTCATGGAGAAGAGCTGGGTCCACAGCCCCACGTCCAGAGCGGCCACCCGGGTGCAGCCCCGGAAGGAGCTGCCCTCAAAGCCCTTGCAGGTGAAGAGCGTGGGGTCGTCACACACCGAGACGGCGATGATGTGCATCATCTGGCTGGTGTAGGCCAGGATGGCGTCGTGCTCCTCGGGGGTGGTGCGCACCACGTCCTTGCAGCCGATGTAGTCGGCCAGCCGCTCCATCAGGGCGATGTGCTCCTGGGTGCTCTTTTCCCTGGGGGTGAGGATGAGGTGGGACTTTTGGAACATCTCCCCAAAGGCGTGCTCAATGCCGGAAAACTCGGTGCCCGCCATGGGGTGGCAGCCGATGAAGTCCACTTCGGGCGGCAGCACCTCCGCCGCCTCCATGATGGCGGTCTTGATGCCGCACACGTCGGTTACCAGGCTGCCCGGCTTGAACTGATGTTTGTACTCCTCCAGGAACCGGGTGATGCCCCTGGGGTGAAGGCACAGGATGGTCACGTCCGCCTGGGGGACCACCTCGCCCGCCTCAGCGGTGACACGGTCGCCAACACCGTGCTCCGCGGCGAAGCGGAGGGTGGGCTCCGACACATCCACGCCTACAATTTCAAAGTCCTCAAAGCCCTTCAGCGCCAGGGCCATGGAACCGCCAATCAGGCCCAGGCCGATGACGGCAATGGTTTTTGACATGGAAAAGACCTCCTTTTACACGCTGCGGCCCACGCAGGCGGCGATGCCGCCGATTTTGCCCATCAGGTCCCTGAACTGAGCGGGGGTGATGGACTGGGCGCCGTCGCACAGGGCGTTTTTGGGGTCGTTGTGGACCTCGATCAGCAGGCCGTCGGCTCCGGCGGCCACGGCGGCCAGGCTCATCCGCTCCACCATCCAGGCCTTGCCGCAGGCGTGGGACGGATCCACCACCACAGGCAGATGGGTCATCTGCTTGACGGCCAGCACGGCGGACAGGTCCAGGGTGTTGCGGGTGTAAGTCTCAAAGGTGCGGATGCCACGCTCACAGAGGATGACGTTGGGGTTGCCGCCGGCCAGAATGTACTCGGCGGACATGACCCACTCCTCAATGGTGGAGCTGAGGCCCCGCTTGAGCAGGATGGGCTTGTTGAGCTTGCCCAGCTTCTTGAGCAGGTCGAAATTCTGCATGTTCCGGGCGCCCACCTGAATCACGTCCACGCAGGCCTCGAAGAGGGGAATCTGGTCGGCGCTCATCAGCTCGGTGACAATGGGCAGGCCGGTGGCCTCACGGGCCTCCCGCAGCAGTTCGATGCCCCGGGAGCCCATGCCCTGGAAGGCGTAGGGGGAGGTGCGGGGCTTGTAGGCGCCGCCACGGAGGGCCACGGCTCCGGCGGCCTGCACGTCCCTGGCCACGCCCACAATCTGCTCCTGGCTCTCTACCGAGCAGGGTCCGGCAATGACGGCCAGCTTGTTGCCGCCCACGGTCACGCCGCCGCCCAGGTCAATGACCGAGTCGTCGGGGTGAAACTTCCGGTTGGCCTTCTTGAAGGGCTCGCTGACCCGCATCACCCGGTCCACGCCAGGCAGCTGGGACAGCTTTTCCCCGTCCAGACGGCTGGTGTCGCCCTCAGCGCCCAGAATGGTGGTCTCGCTGCCCTTGGACACCATGACCTTCACGCCGCCGGCCTCCATGGCACGGATGGCCTCCTCCATCTGCTCCGCGGTAAAATCAGGCTTTAAAATGATAACCATATATTCCATCCTTTCTCGTTCCGGCACTCCGTCCCGCCGCGGAAAAAGAAAAACGCGGCGGCCCAAAACGGACCGCCGCGGTATGTGTTCCGGTTAGGAAACGCTCCCAGCTGGCAAATCGGTTATGGGCAGGCAAAATAACCGCTACGGTAATAGCGGTAATAGCCGTATGCATAGCCGAAGCACAGCGCCATGGTAGAGCTCCTCTCCTGTTTGATAGAGAAACTTTAGCACTTTTTGCTGTTAAAGTCAAGAGCTTTTTTTGCTTGAAATCCTACCAAACCCGTGGTAATATAGTTGTAACTACCTGAGAAGAGGAGTTTCTGATATGAAAATTTCCACCAAGGGCCGCTATGCCCTTCGTTTGATGCTGGATCTGGCCATCCAGCCTGGAGATTCCGCCGTCCCCCTGCGGGACGTGGCCGAACGGCAGGAGATCTCCGATAAATACCTGGAGCAAATCGTCACCCAGCTGGCCCGGGGCGGCCTGGTGCGCAGCGTCCGGGGCGCGGGCGGCGGCTATCTGCTGACCCGTACTCCCGAGGAGTACACCGTGGGCGAGATTCTCCGCCAGCTGGAGGGCAACCTGGCTCCGGTGAGCTGTGTGTCCGGCGGCAGCTGCTGCGGCCGGGCGGACCGCTGCGTCACCCTGGAGGTGTGGCAGCAGATTCAGGACGCGGTGGACGGCGTGGTAGACAACATCACCCTGGCCGACCTGGTGAAGCGCTACCACGAGAAGTGCCCCGAGGAGGAGCAGGATTAATCGGAAACCGGCTCAAAGGGGATGAGCAGCAGGGAGCCGTCCTTGCCGCTCATAGCGATGGCACAGTAATGGACGGCGCCGTCCGAGTCGGTAAAGACCAGGGCGGTATTGGGCATGTCGCCGGGGAAGGCCATGGCCACCACAAAGGGACGGCCGGGGGCGATGGCGTCAAGGGTGCCCAGAACGGCGTCCACCCGGTAGCCCATATCGTCCATGGGGATGGACACCACCTGAATATCGGTGACTGTCTCGGTGGAGGTGATAGCCACGTCCACCCGGTACTCGCTCTCGTCCAGAAGCAGCAGGTCGTAGTCCTCGGGCCGGGAGAGCAGGTCCTCGTCGGCATAGTCCGCTGAAACCGGCAGTTCCTGCTCGGCGGGCTCCTCCGTCTCCTCAGGCGGCAGGCTCTCCTGGGGCGGCGTCGCCTCGGGCGTCTCCACGGTCATGCTCTCCTCCGGCGACGGAGTGGGCACCATGCTTTCGGTGGGAGGCGGCGTAGTATCGGTAGGCGCGGGGGATTCTGCGGCAGGGCCGCAGGCGGCCAGGGCCAGAAGCAGCCCCAGAGTTGAGAGCAGGGCGAAAAACCGTTTCATACCGTTTTCCTCCTTATATTCCGCAAAAATGGCTCATCTTTAGTATCAGTATACCAGAAACAGTGAAATAAATCCATCAAAAAGAGCTGCGGCGCATCTGCGCCGCAGCTCTTTTGACTTTGTTGTAGCTCAGCTCGCCAGCTTGCCGATGGAGTTGGCGGTGAGGGCGTCGAACTGCTCCTGGGTCAGGTCGCAGTGGTAGAAAATCTCGTAGTACCGGGCCACCTCGGTGTACAGGTCATAGTCGATCTGGTCGGGGTAGAGGAGAGCGCCCATCCACAGCATGCCCAGATAGCGGTTGACGGAGGGGGGGAAGCCCATCCAGTTGTAGGGCCCGAAGGGCACCTCATAGTAATTGCCGTTCTGGATGGCGGTCAGGTCCTGCCACACCGGGTCGTCGGCCACTTGGTCATAGTAGCTGTCGGGAGCGAAGATGATGATATCCGGGTTCCAGAGGAGGAGCTGCTCCATGTCCACCTCGTTGCCGGTGCCCTTGGAGGAGGGGGAATCCACCACGGCCAGGTTGTTGGTCATCAGGTCGATGACCTCGGCGTGGTAGGAGTTCTGGGCGATGACGTTCAGGCCCTGGTCACCCAGGCAGTAGAGGATATTGGCCTTGTTGTCGCCGATGGCCTCCATCATGGAGACGGTCTCGCCGTAGATCTCGTCGCAGTAGTCGGCGATGACGGCGGCCTCCTCCTCCATGCCCAGCAGCTCGCCCAGCATGCGGTAGGTGTCGCCCATGGTGGCGGTGTAGGCGTCAATGTGGACGGCAGGGATGCCCAGCTGCTCGGTGATGGCGTCCATATCCTCCACGATGGAGTCCTTGGGTTCGCCGATGTCGATGATCACCTGGGGATCAGCGGCGGCCAGAGACTCCAGGTTCAGTTCACCGGCGCTGGAGCCGTAGAGCTGGCCCAGGGTGGGCAGGTTGTAGTACTCGGTGTCAATGTACTGGTCGGCCTCGGGGTCCCACTCGCTGGCCAGACCCACGAACTTGTCGGGGCACAGGGCGAAGAGCACGATCTGGGCCATGGGGCCGGAGGGCGCGATGCGGTCGATCTGGGCGGGGAGCTCCACCGTGCGGCCGCAGGAGTCGGTGAACTGGACGGTGTCGGCAGTACCTTCCTCAGAGGGCTGGGCGCTGGGGGTCTGGGAGACGGAGGGCTCGGGAGAGCCGGAGGCCGACGGGCTGGCCTCGGGGGTGGTCTGGGTGCAGGCGGCCAGGGAGACTACCATGGCCAGGGCCAGCAGCAGAGACAGGGCTTTGTGTTTCATAACAATCCTCCTTACTGATTTGAAGAGACCGGATTATATTCCACCTGCTCGCAGGGGGAAAACGTGGGAAGGTCACGGGGGATGCACACCCGCATCCGCCCGTCCCGCAGGGGTACCACCTCGGCATCGATGCCGTAGAGGGCCTTGATCAGGTTCTCGTTCATCACCTCGTCAGGGGTGCCGTGGGAGAGAACCTGGCCGTCCTTCATGGCCAGAATCTGGTGGGAGAAGAGATAGGACTGCTCCGGGTTGTGGGTGGACTGGACGATGGTGTACCCCTGGTCAGCCAGGGCACGCACCTTGGTGAGAACCCGGATCTGGTTGCCGTAGTCCAGGTTGGCGGTGGGCTCGTCCATCAGCAGCACGGTGGACTGCTGGGCCAGAGCCCGGGCGATGAGCACCAGCTGACGCTCGCCGCCGGACAGGCGGGTGTAGCTCCGCTCGGCCAGATGGCCGATGTCCAGCCGCTCCAGCGCCTCCAGAGCGGCGGCCTCCTGCTTGGGGCCGGGGGGCGAGAAGCCCCTGCTCTGGGCCGTGGTGCCCATGAGGACCATGTCGAACACGCTGTACTGGAAGGCGGGGTAGTTGGACTGGGGGATGTAGGCCACCTTGCGGGCCAGCTCCCGGGCACCCAGATTGCTGACCACCGCGCCGTCCACGGTGATCTCACCCTGGAAGCCGTGGAGCAGGCCCAGGATGCAGCGGAACAGGGTACTCTTGCCCACGCCGTTGGGACCCAGCACCGAGAGAAGCTGGCCCTTGCCCACGGAGAAGCTGACGTCCTTGAGTACCTGGCGGTTTCCGTAGGAGAAGGAGAGGTGTTTGACTTCAATACTCACGTCACATCGCCTCCCTTCATCATCAGATAGAGGAAGAAGGGCGCGCCCACAAAGGCGGTGAGGATGCCAATGGGCAGCTCAGTGGCGTAGAGGTTGCGGGAGATGTTGTCCACAATCAGCAGGAACAGCGCCCCTGCCACCATGGAGGCGGGCATGAGGTACCGGGTGTTGCTGCCCACCAGGCGGCGGCACAGGTGGGGAATCACCAGACCAACCCAGCCGATGGCGCCGCACACCGACACCGCCGCGGCGGTGATGAGGGTGGAGGCCAGAATGATCACCGGCCGCACCACCCTGGCGTTGACGCCCATGGTGCGGGCCTCCTCGTCGCCCATGGTGAGCACGCCCAGCTGCCACCGGAGCACGAACAGGATGACCAGGCCAATCAGCATGGGCAGGAACACAAAGGAAACCTTGTCCCGAGTGGTACCGGACAGGCTGCCCATGAGCCAGTAGGTGATCTTGGGAAGGGCCTCGTTGGGGTCGGCCACCAGCTTGATGTAGGAGGTGCCCGCCTCAAAGAGGGAGCTGATAACGATACCGGCCAGAATCAGGCTCATGACCCGCTTGCCCTTGGCGCGGCTGCTCACCAGCCACACCAGCACCACGGTCAGGATGCCGAAGCCGAAGGCCATCAGCATGGTCAGCTGTGCGCCGAATCCGGCGATGATGGCCAGGGAGGCGCCGAAGGCGGAGCCTTTGGTGGCGCCCAGGATGTCGGGGGAGGCCATGGGGTTCTGGAAAATACCCTGGTAGGCACAGCCGGCGGCGGACAGACAGCAGCCCACCAGACAGGCCATGATGATCCGGGGCAGGCGGACGTTGAAGAACACGTTTACCATGGTGTCGGCCCAGAACTGCTCGATGGGGAAGAAGCGGGAGAGCACGATGCCTGCCAGTTCGGCGGGCGTGATGGGGTACCGGCCCAGACCAAAGGACAGGATGGCGGTACACACCAGCAAAACCAGCATAATCAGAATAATCAGGACTTTTCTTCTGCCCCCTCGGGGCGATGCAGACGGCATGGGCGGAGCTCCTCTCTGTTTCTCCGAGCGGGCGAAAAAGGATACAAAAAAACCTCCGTCGAGAGGACGGAGGCAACAACAATCAAACCATACCGCGCATACAGCGGTACAGCCTGAAAAAACCTCTCCTTCTCAAACACGGAAGGCCTGTCCGTTTCCAGCGCAGACCCTGAAAGGACGCCATAGGGACGTCCACGGCCCGGGCGCCATAGCAAAGCCTTAGGCGCAGGGGCTCGGAGAATATTGAATTGTGGAAAAAACCGGAGTATGATACCAGATGAAAGACAGTGGGGACAGGGTGTCCCACAGGCCTATTGTCAAAAGCATACTATTTTTGCGGTTGGTTGTCAATGTTTTTGGAGGTTTGCATGAGACATATTTTTCTAACCGGCTCGGTCCAGTGCGGTAAGAGCACGGTCATTACCCGGGTGCTGGAGGCGTGGAGCGGGGCAGTAGGGGGCTTTCGTACCGGCTTCGGCCCCGACCGGGCCTGTCCGGAGCGGCTGCTCTACCTGTGGAGCGCGGCGGAGCCCGCCCGGTACGACCAAGACCATGCGGTGGTGAAGTTTTTCAACGGCTGTGCGCCGGAGGCCATTCCAGGCCGGTTTGACGCCTTGGGCACCGCCTGCCTGACCGGGACGCCCATGCTGTGGGTGATGGACGAGTGCGGCCGCCTGGAGCGGGATGCCCTGGCCTTCCAGCAGGCGGCTCTGGAGAAGCTGGAGGGAGACACGCCGGTGCTGGGCGTGGTAAGGGAGGGCTTCCCGGGCTGGACCAGGTCTATTGCCGACCACCCCAATGTGGAACTTATCACCGTAACCGAGGACAACCGGGACGCCCTGCCGGGCCTGATTCTGGCAAAGCTGAGGTAAAAATAAAAAGGAGCTGTCTGCCGGGATGGCAGACAGCTCCTTTTATTTACTCACTCTTCTGGAACAGGCCGGTGGACAGGTAGCGCTCACCGGTGTCGGGGAGCACCACCACGATGTTCTTGCCCCGGTAGGCCTCCTCCTTGGCCAGGGAAGCGGCGGCGGACAGGGCCGCGCCGGAGGAGATACCCACCAGCACGCCCTCGGTCTGGGCCAGGGCCCGGCTGGCGGCAAAGGCGTCCGCGCCAGGGACGGGGATGACCCGGTCCACCACGGAGCGGTCCAGCACGGCGGGCACAAAGCCAGCGCCGATGCCCTGGATCTTGTGGGGACCGGCCTGACCGCCGGAGAGCACCGGGGACTCGGCGGGCTCCACGGCAATGACCTCAATGGCGGGGTTCTGCTCCTTCAGGTAGCGGCCGGCGCCGGTGACGGTGCCGCCGGAGCCCACGCCCGCCACCAGCATGTCCACCTTGCCGTCGGTGTCCCGCCAGATCTCGGGACCGGTGGTCTCGTAGTGGGCGGTGGCGTTGGCCGGATTGTCGAACTGGCCGGGCATCCAGGCAGAGGGCAGGGTGCGCAGCAGCTCCTCCGCCTTGGCGATGGCGCCCTTCATACCCTGGGCGCCGGGAGTCAGCTCCAGCTTGGCACCCAGTGCGGAGAGCAGGTTCCGCCGCTCCAGGCTCATGGTCTCGGGCATGGTGAGGATGACCTGGTAACCCTTGATGGCGGCGATATAGCTCAGGCCCACGCCGGTGTTGCCGCTGGTGGGCTCCACGATGATAGTACCCGGCTTGAGCAGGCCCCTGGCCTCCGCGTCCTCAATCATGTACTTGGCGGCCCGGTCCTTGGCGGAGGAAAGGGGATTGAAGCACTCCAGCTTGGCCAGCAGAGCGGCGGACAGTTGATTGGCGGCCTCGTACCGCTCCAGGCGGAGCAGGGGGGTGTTGCCGATGAGGTCCATGAGGGAGTGGGCGATCTTCATTTTATTTCCTCCTTATTCAGTATGAATACTATGAAATTAATTTGAGAAAATGTCCCGGCCCTGCCGGGACATTTTCCATCATTTTAGCAGAGAGACAACAGGTTGTCAACCATCAGAACATAGGAACAACGGCGTTGGGCCAGGTCTCCTCCATGAAGGCCTTGACCTCATCGGACTTGAGCGCCTCCACCAGAGCCTGGATGGCGGGGTCGTTCTCACGGCCCTCCTTGACGGCCAGCACGTTCACATAGGCCTGGGTGGCCTCGCCGTCGGTAGACTCAATGGCCAGGGCCTCGGAGGCGTTCAGGCCAGCCTGGAGGGCATAGTTGCCGTTGATGACGGCCAGATCCAGGCTGTCCAGAGAGCGGGGCAGCTGGGCGGCCTCCAGCTCCTCAATCTGCAGGTTCTTGGGGTTCTCGGCGATGTCCAGCTTGGTGGCGGTCAGGCCCACGCCCTCCTTCAGGGTGATGAGGCCCTCCTGCTGGAGCAGGAGCAGGGCGCGGCCCTCGTTGGAGGGGTCACTGGGCACGCCAATCTTGGCGCCGTCGGGCAGGTCGGCCAGGGAGGCGGTGGTGCCGGCATAGATGCCGAAGGGCTCGTAGTGGATCTCAGCGGCGCTCACCAGGTGGGTGCCGTTCTCCTCGTTAAAGTTGTTCAGATAGGTGATGTGCTGGAAGTAGTTGGCATCCACCTCGCCCTCCTCGGTGGCCAGGTTGGGCTGGATGTAGTCGGTGAACTCCTTGATCTCCAGGGTGATGCCCTGCTCGGCCAGGACCTCCTTGGCCACGGCCAGAATCTCGGCGTGGGGCGTGGGGGAGGCGGCCACAGTGATGGTGGTGCCCTCCAGAGAGCTGGACGCAGAGGGCTGGGCAGGGGAGGAGGACTGGGGGGTGCCGGTGTCGCCGCCGGTGGAACTGGAGCAGCCGGCCAGCAGACCCAGAGCCAGCGCGCCGGTGAGGAGCAGAGAGGTGAGCTTCTTCATGATGTATTTCTCCTTTTCTGTTGGATTGATTAGGATTATGTAAACTGTTCCGGGGTACCGCCGGAGCAGCCGACATCGATTCAGGGTACAAAAAAACGCCCTTGATGCATCATCAAGGACGAGAGCCTTTGGCTTCGTGGTACCACCTTGCTTCACCCGCTCCTCACGGATACGGGCCTTATGAAGTACGGGAGAAACTCCGATACTCCTGCGCTGTTACGGGCGCTCCCGTCGCAGCCTAATGCAGATACACTCGGTGCGCGGCTCCGAGACCATGTTCGGCCAGGCCTTCCGTACCCGTTTCCACCAATCCGGGCTCTCTGTGACGTATCTCCCAGCTTACTCTTCTCTTCCTTGCCTTTGGGTAAGCCTGTTCAGTTGTCTTGGAACTTGGGACTAGTGTATACCCCGCCAACGGGAAAGTCAATTGTACATTTTAAACAAAAGAACGATGAAAAAGTTTTGGCAAGCCAGAGGAAGGAGAGAAAAAACGTGGATTCAGACAAAAAATGTCCAAAGTTTGTGAAAAACAAAACAAGGCAGGCCGCCCTGTGAGAGCGGCCTGCCGGAAGGCACAGTATGGGTTACTTGCTCTTGAGCTTCTTTCTGCGGCGGGTGCGGGTGAGCCGCTTGTCGCTGCGGACCGCCAGCCAGGTGCCCAGGGACTGGAAGATCTGCACCAGAATGACGATGAAGATGACCGCGATGAGCATGACGGCCGGGTTGTACTTGTTGTAACCGTAGTTGATGGCGATCTTGCCCAGGCCACCGCCGCCGATGGCACCCGCCATAGCGCCGTAGCTGAGGATGGTGATAAAGGCGGTGGTGGCGCCGGAGATGAGGGAGGGCTTGCTCTCGGGCAGAATGACCTTCCAGATAATCTGGAAGGGGGAGCAGCCCATGGACTGGGCCGCCTCAATGACGCCCTTGTCCACCTCGTGCAGGGAGGTCTCCACCAGCCGGGCCACAAAGGGGGCAGCGGCGATGATGAGGGGCGGGATGGAGGCCAGGGTGCCGATGCGGGTACCCAGCAGCACCTTGCTCAGGGGGAGCACCATCAGCATCAGGATAAGGAAGGGCACGGAGCGGAGAATATTGATGACAAAATTGAGCACCCGCATCACAGGAGAGGGCAGGGGGCGGATGCCATCCTTCTCACCCACCACCAGCAGTACGCCCAGGATCATTCCCAGGACGCAGGCGAAAAAGGTGGAGATGACGGTGGAGTATAGGGTCTCCCAGGTACCGGCCCGGAACTCCTCCCACATGGCGGGGCTGGAGAGGGCTGCCTGCAGATCTGCGATAAATTCATCCATGGTAGTCCTGCACCTCCTCTACGGTGACGTCACGCTGGCTTTTCAGATAGTTCATGGCCTTGGCTGCCTCGGCGCTGTCCTGGGGCAGGCCCAGCAGCATGGAGCCGAAGGCCTTGCCGTCGATGTTCCGGGTGTCGGCGCCCAGGATGTTTACCTTCACGCCGCAGTCGATGGCCAGGGAGGAGATGAGGGGCTCGTAGGAGGAGCCGCCGTTGAACACCACCCGCACCACCTTGGCCACGGGGAACTGCTCCAGGGCCACCCCGTCG
Organism: Pseudoflavonifractor sp.; assembly: GCF_050943825.1. Classification (NCBI taxonomy): domain Bacteria; kingdom Bacillati; phylum Bacillota; class Clostridia; order Eubacteriales; family Oscillospiraceae; genus Pseudoflavonifractor; species Pseudoflavonifractor sp. The sequence continues at coordinate 75,798 of NZ_JBMNPX010000005.1, read as the reverse complement.
GGGAACACCAGCCGCCGGCCGGCCTCGCTCTTGGGGTTGGAGAAGACCTCCTCCACTGTACCGGTCTCCATCACGTGGCCGTGCTCCAGCACCGCCACATGGGAGCAGATCTCCTCCACCACCGCCATCTCGTGGGTGATGACGATGACCGTAATGCCCAGCCGCTTGTTGATGTCCTGAATCAGCCGCAGGATGGAGCGGGTAGTGGTGGGGTCCAGGGCGGAGGTGGCCTCGTCGCACAGGAGCACCTTGGGGTTGCTGGCCAGGGCACGGGCGATGGCGATGCGCTGCTTCTGGCCGCCGGAGAGCTGGGCGGGGTAGGAGTCGGCCTTGTCGGGCAGACCCACGGTCTCCAGCAGCTCTCTGGCCTTGAGCCGGGCCTTGGCCTTGGGCACCCCGGCGATCTCCATGGGGAAGCAGATATTGTCCAGGCAGGTGCGCTGCATGAGCAGGTTGAACTGCTGGAAGATCATGCTGATGGAGCGCCGCTTTTCACGCAGGGCCTTGGGGGAGAGGGCGGTCATGTCCTCTCCGTCGATGATCACATTGCCGGAGGTGGGCCGCTCCAGCAGGTTGATGCAGCGCACCAGAGTGGATTTACCCGCGCCGCTCATGCCCACAATGCCGAAGATATCGCCGTCCCCGATGGTGAGGCTCACATCCTCCAGGGCGGTGAACACGCCGTCCGGCGTGGGAAAGGTCTTTTGTAAATGCTGAATTTCTATCACGGTGAAGTCTCCTTCCGCTTTTGTAGATGGGAGCCGCCCGGCTCCGGTGGGAGGCCCTTCACATTCGCTCCCCGGAGGGAAAACGGCCTGAGCATCCCAGATGAAGCATGACTGCATCCCTCCTGGTGAAGACGGATTTTGCCCCCTGGATGGGGAAAATGGGGACAATGGGTACCCTAAATTGTATGACAGGGAGGCAATACTGTCAAGGCGAAATTCCCCGTGTGTCCGTCTGCGGGGCTGTCAATCGCTTTTTTTCAACAAGAATGAGGGCTAAAATTCTACACGGAATAGGAAGAACAACATGTTGACAGAAGCTGTCATCATGATACAATATATTGCGTGACAAATCCGACCCGCCTCACTGTGAGGGCGGGTCTTGCTTTGGCCTGAGCGGGCGGCCCAGCCCCACGGCCCATAAACTTACCGAGAAGAGAGGAAGAACGACATGGCGATTTCCGAGAACGCAAGAGCCGTGCTGGAGAAGCGATATCTGATCCGCGACGAGAAGGGTGAGCCCACCGAGACTGTGGACGACCTGTTCCACCGGGTGGCAAACGCCATCGCGGCGGCGGACGCCGCCTTTGACCCCAAGGCCGACGTGGCTGCCACCGCCCAGAGCTTCTACGACATGATGACCGGGCTGGATTTCCTGCCCAACTCCCCCACCCTGATGAACGCCGGCCGCCCTCTGGGCCAGCTGTCCGCCTGCTTTGTCCTGCCCGTAGGGGACTCCATGGAGGAGATTTTTGACGCCATCAAGAACGCCGCCCTCATCCACAAGTCCGGCGGCGGCACCGGCTTCTCCTTCTCCCGCCTGCGTCCCCGTGGCTCCACCGTCAACTCCACCGGCGGCGTGGCCAGCGGCCCCATCTCCTTCATGAAGGTGTTCAACGCCGCCACCGAGGCGGTGAAGCAGGGCGGCACCCGCCGGGGCGCCAACATGGGCATCCTCCGGGTGGACCACCCCGATATCCTGGACTTCATCACCTGCAAGAACGACACCAAGGAGATCACCAACTTCAACATCTCCGTGGGCATCACCGAGAAGTTCATGCAGGCCGTGGAGAACGGCGGCAGCTACGAGCTGGTGGACCCCGCCACCCACAAGGTTACCGGCGCCCTCAACGCCCGGGAGGTCTTTGAGAAAATCGTCTCCTCCGCCTGGCAGACCGGCGAGCCCGGCATCATCTTCCTGGACCGGCTTAACCGGGACAACCCCTGCCCCCAGCAGGGCGAGATCGAGTCCACCAACCCCTGCGGCGAGCAGCCCCTCCTGCCCTATGAGGCCTGCAACCTGGGCTCCATCAACCTGGTGACCCACCTGATGGAGGAGGACGGCCGCTGGGTGCTGGACAAGGACAAGCTCACCGCCACCATCCGCACCGCCGTCCACTTCCTGGACAACGTCATCGAGGTCAACAAGTACCCACTGCCCGAGATTGACGCCATGACCCGCTCCACCCGGAAGATCGGCCTGGGCGTCATGGGCTTTGCGGATATGCTGCTTTATATGGGCATCCCCTACAACAGCGACCAGGGCGTGGCCATGGCCCGGGAGGTCATGGAGCTGGTCAACACCATCGGCCACGAGGAGAGCCAGGCTCTGGCCCAGGTCCGGGGCGCTTTCCCCCTCTTCGATGAGAGCACCTACCGCAATGGCAAGCCCATCCGCAACGCCACCGTCACCACCATTGCTCCCACCGGCACCCTGTCCATCATCGCCGGTGTGTCCTCCGGCGTGGAGCCCGTGTTTGCCTACGCCTACATCCGCAACGTGATGGACAACACCCACCTCATCGAGACCAACCAGATCCTCAAGAACGTGCTGGTCTCCCGTGGCCTCTACTCCGAGGAGCTGATGCGCCAGATCGTGGAGCAGGGCAGCCTGGCCCATGTGGACGGTATCCCCGAGGACATCAAGCGGGTGTTCGTCTGTGCCCACGACGTGTCCCCCATCTGGCACGTGAAGATGCAGGCAGCCTTCCAGGCCTACACCGACAACGCCGTCAGCAAGACGGTTAACTTCCCCAACTCCGCCACCAAGGAAGAGGTGGCCGAGGTGTATACCCTGGCCTACAAGCTGGGCTGCAAGGGCACCACCATCTACCGCGACGGCAGCCGTGACGAGCAGGTGCTCAACATCGGCAAGGTCAACGACGGCAAGGACAAGGCCGAGAAGAAGGACACCACCGGCGATCCCATGGTGGACGCCGTGCTGGAGGCCAGCTGCGACGGCGCCGCCTGCGTCATGAAGACCAGCGCCTACGGCACCATCCTGCCCCGTCCCCGTCCCGCCGTCACCAGCGGCTTCACTGAGAAGGTGAAGATCGGCTGCGGCAACCTGTATATCACCGTCAACTACGACGAGACCGGCATCTGCGAGGTGTTCACCAACACCGGCCGGGCTGGCGGCTGCCCCAGCCAGAGCGAGGCCACTGCCCGTCTGGTGAGCGTGGGCATCCGCTCCGGCATGGACCCCAAGGAGATCATCCAGCAGCTCAAGGGCATCCGCTGCCCCTCCTGCCTGCGTCAGCCCGGTGTGCCTGTCACCTCCTGCCCCGATGCCATCGCCAAGTCCATCGAGAAGGTCATCAAGGCCACCCATGACGGCGGCAAGCCCCAGCCCACGGTCTCCGCGCCCGCCAAGGTGCCCACGCCCCAGGCCAAGGTCCAGGTGAACCCCAACATGACCCCCGCCGAGGCCAAGCTGGCCAAGTACTGCCCCGAGTGCGGCAGCAAGCTGGAGCATGAGGGCGGCTGCGTCACCTGCCGCAACTGCGGATACTCCAAGTGCGGCTGATAAGCTGTTAAGAGAATAAAACGGACCGGCATTGCTTGGCAATGCCGGTCCGTTTTGCTTGTAAGCGGGAAATTAGTCCTCCAGGGCCATGATCTTGTTCACGCGGCGCTCGTGGCGGCCGCCCTCAAACTCGGTCTCCAGGAAGGCATCCACAATGTGCTCGGCCTCAAAGGGGCCGGTAAAGCCGCCGGCCAGGGCCAGCATGTTGGCGTTGTTGTGCTTGCGGGTGAGCTGAGCGGAGAGCAGGTCCCGGCACAGGGAGCAGCGGATGCCCTTCACCTTGTTGGCGGTGATGGAGATGCCGATGCCGGTGGTGCACACCACAATACCCTTCTCGCACTCGCCGGATGCCACAGCCTTGGCGGCGGCGGCGCCGAAGTCAGGATAGTCGCAGCTCTCGGTGCTGTCGCAGCCGAAGTCCTTCCAGGCAATGCCCTTACTGTCCAGGTAAGTCTTGATGTGCTGCTTGAGGGCAAAGCCGCCGTGATCGGAACCAAGTGCAATTGTCATAACAGGTACCTCCATTTTTTAAATAATCGGGACAAATTCCGGCTTTCTCCGCCGGAATACGGTCACATAGCGGAACCCGGCCTCCCGCAGCAGGTCAAAGGCCTGGGGGACCCCCTTGCCCACGTTGCAGGGGGCGTGGGCGTCGGAGCCCACGGTGACAATCTCGCCGCCCAAACTCCGGTACAGCTTCAGGAGAGGCAGCCAGTCGGCCAGCGTCCGGCCGCACCAGGTATTGACCTCCATGCCCTTGCCGCGCCCGATGACCGTGCGGAGCAGAGCCTCCAGCCGTTCCTCATAGCCAGCCAGGGTGACGGGGCCGTCGGCTGGCTTCATGTACCGCAGGGGGTAGATGATGTGGGCCAGCACGTCATAGAAATCTGTCTCCGCCAGCAGAGCCAGGGAGGCGAAATAGTCGTCCAGAGCCTCCCGGCAGGCGGCTGTGGTGGAGTAGTCGGCGAAGTAGAAGTCGATGCCGCCCAGCTCCGGGGACTGGTTGTGGACCGAGCCCAGAACAAAGTCCAGCAGGGGCTGAGAACAGATGCGCTCCGCTGCGGCGGGGTCCAGATAGGGCATGCCGAATTCCAGGCCCAGCCGGAGGGAGAAGCCCTCCCGGTTGTGGAAGGGCACCGCCGCCTCGAACTGGTCCAGGGCCTTGGCCCAGTCATAGGTGCGGACGGGGACGCCGTTTTCGTCCAGAAAGTCGCAGTGGTCGGTGATACACAGCTCATTGAGCCCCGCATTCACGGCCGCCTGAGCCATGTCGGACATGGGAAATTTCCCGTCAAAGGACACCAGACTGTGGGAGTGGTAGTCGGAGAGGAACACAGCGCACCTCCTCAGAAGGGCCACGCGCCGGGAATCCAGCGCAGGAAGTTGGTGGTGTACCAGGTGGGCACCATGATGCCCACCAGAACGGGGTAGGAGGCAGCGTACAGGGCCACGGCGCCGCCGGTGGTGCCGTAGACCGCCACCCGCCAGCCGGGCGCTCTGCGGCCCACCAGGTCATTGAACACATAGGCCAGGGCCAGCACCAGGAAGAGGATGGAGGGGAAGTAGTGGTAGGCGAAGGTGATGCGGCCGATGAACATCCAGGGCACCAGCTGGGACAGGTAGCCGATGAGGATGAACATGGCCTTGGAGGAGTAGCGGGGGAAGGACTTGCTGGCCAGATAGCCCAGAATCCAGTAGATGAGCACGCCGCCTGCCAGCAGGCACAGGTTGCGCAGCCGGACCATATTGTCCAGCTCGGCGCTGAGAACCCCGTCCACGCCGATGACCGCACCGGCGGCCACCAGACCGGACAGAAGGAAGAAGAGCATCTTGGACCGGAACCGGCGGAAGGACTGGGCGGCGCAGGCGATCATGGCCAGCAGGCCGCCCCAGCACACGATGGGGTTGGAGAAGGCGCCGAAGGCACACTTGAGCCCCTGGGCCGCACCGCTCTGGTTGTCCAGATAGTAGAGGATGGGCCGGCCGTCCACAATCCACTGGTACCAGCGGGAGGAGTAGGGGTGGGGTGTGTGGACGCCCTCGTGGTAGGTGAGCATGTAGACCTGGTTGTCCCACATGACCTTGATGAGGTTTTCCAGGCTGGTGTCACCCTTGGCGGCGGCGTAGGGCAGGTAGGAGGCGGTGTAGATGACCGCCGGGATGAGCACAAAGCACAGCACGGAGAAGAGCAGGGTCTTGACCAGCCAGGGGGCGAACCGGGGGGCGTCCTCCGACTGAGGCCAGTCACGCCACTTGAAGTACAGCCCGATGAAGTAGAGCAGGGCCAGACCCACCGCGCCGTAGATCACCGTCCACTTGCTGGCCGCGCCGATGCCCCACATGAGGCCGGACAGGAACAGGGGCAGGGCGCCCTTGCGGAAGGGAGTACCGGCGGGCAGGGTCAGGTACCGGTACATGAAGTAGTACATGGCCAGGATAAAGAACACACCGTAGGTGTCGATGGTGGCGATGCGGGTCTGGGTCAGATGCATGAAGTCAAAGGCAAAGAGGGCGGTGCCGCAGAAGGCCACAACCGTCTTGCCGAAGAGATTTTTCAGGAACACATAGAGCAGCGGCACCATGAGCACACCGAAGAGGGTGCCCATAAACCGCCAGCCGAAGGGAGTCAGGCCGAAGAGCTGGATGCCCAGGCTCATGATCAGCTTGCCCAGAGGCGGGTGGGAGATCTCATAGGGATAGATGCCACGGATGTGCTCATAGGCAGTGCGGGGGTGGTAGATCTCGTCAAAGTAGGAGGAGTTGTACCAGGTGGGCATGGCGGGCACGGTGTCACCCTCGTCAAACAGGGGGGAGGCGCCCTCGCCGGTATAGGAGATGTCGCGCAGGGTGATGAGCTCGCCGTCGGCGTCGTACAGGGCCAGTTCACCCAGCTCTACCCAATCGTCCCCGGCGTCGGGGTTGCCGGTGAGCCGGAACATCCGCACCTCCAGGGACAGGGGATCAGGGCCCTCGCCGGTGCGCAGCACGGAGTTGTCAATCCACTTGAACAGATCGGAGTATTTCTGGTGGAGGGCGGCGGAGGTGTTGCCGCTGTCCAGACCAGCGGGCAGGGTGGATCCGCTCTTGTTCTCCTTCCAGATGAGGCCGGAGACGTTGTTCTCCTCGTCCTCATAGGCCATAAGGGTGTACCAGATCTCACCGTCGGGGCTGGCCTCCAGGGTGTAGCTGCCGGTGTTGAGGCCGGTGTAGTACATCACCCGGGAGATGGCCGTGGGCTCGGCCAGGGTAAAGGTGACGGTCTGTCCCTGGGAGAGCTGGTAGAAGGACTGGGGGTTGGTGAAGGAGCCCAGGTTCCAGAAGGCGGTGAAGGCGTATACCGCCGTCAGCAGCAGGAGAGGCAGAGCGTCCTTCCGCCGCATGGGGAACCGGCGGCGGGGAAAGGACATGGGGCGGGGGGCGGCGCTGGCCATGGTCACCCACTCCAGGGTACCCGCTCTGGGGGACATGGCGTGGCGGTAGTAGCTCAGCAGGCAGAACATGGCCGCCAGCACCACGATGGGGAACACCAGCGTGGGGGTGATATAGTACGTGAGGTTCATCGCGGCAGACCTCCGGAGACAGAATGGGCGGGGGAAGCACCTTCCCGCCGTGGGACATACAGGGGTATTCTACCATATATTTGGGTAAAAAAATAGAGGACGGACCAAAGTCCGTCCTCTATTTTATTTCTTTTTCCGCTTCTTGTCAAAGAAGCCCTTCAGGCCGTCCTCATGGTCCGCTGGAATCTCGCCCATGGCTTGGCCATAGGCGTGCAGCGCCTCCTTCTGCTCCCGGGTCAGATTCTTGGGAACCTGAACCTGGACCGTGACGAACTGATCGCCCCGGCCTCTGCCGTTGATGGAGGGGATACCCTTGCCCCGCAGGCGGAAGGTGGTGCCCGGCTGGGTGCCCTCGGGCAGGGTCCACTTCACCTTGCCGTCGATGGTGGGGATCTCCAGCTCCGCGCCCAGGGTGGCCTGGAGGAAGGACACCGGCTGCTCCAGGTAGACCGACGTGCCGTCCCGCTTGAAGAAGGCGTGGGGCCGGACGGTGACGCTGATGATCAGGTCGCCGGCAGGTCCGCCGTTGCGGCCCGCGCCGCCCTGGCCACGCAGGGACACGGCCTGACCGTTGTCGATGCCGGCGGGAATCTTGACCGTAATCTTCCGCTGCTTGCGCACCGAGCCGGAGCCATTGCAGGTCTTGCAGGGCTGGTGGATGATCTTGCCCGTACCGCCGCACTTGGAGCAGGGGGCGCTGGTGGCGAAGGTAAAGGCGCCGCCGCCCCGCTGGATGCGGACGGTGCCGGTGCCCCGGCAGTTGGGGCAGATCTCAGCGGTGGTGCCCGGCTCACAGCCGGAGCCGTGGCAGGTCTCGCAGGTCTCCTCCCGGTTGAGGATGATCTCCTTCTCACAGCCGAAGGCGGCCTCCTCAAAGGTGATGGTGACGCCTGCACGCAGGGTGTCGCCCTTCATGGGGCCGTTGCGCCGGCTGCTGGAGCCGCCGCCGAATCCGCCGCCAAAGAAGGAGCCAAAGATGTCGCCCAGGTCGATGTCCCCGAAGTCGGCGCCGGAGAAGCCGCCGAAGGGGTCGCCGGCTCCCGCACCGAAGTTGGGGTCCACGCCGGCATGGCCGAACTGGTCATACCTGGAGCGCTTCTCCTTGTCAGACAGCACCTCGTAGGCCTCGTTGACCTCTTTGAATTTGGCCTCGGCGGTCTTGTCGCCGGGGTTCAGGTCCGGGTGGTACTGCTTGGCCATCTTGCGGTAGGCCTTTTTGATCTCGTCGTCCGACGCGCCCTTGGACACGCCCAGGACCTCATAATAATCCCGTTTCTGCTCTGGCATGGGAGTTCACCTCTTTACGCGGGAAACGGCGGGGGACAAGCCCCCGCCTCATTTCCCATGGTTATTGATTACTGCTGATCATCGTCGACAACCTTGTAGTCAGCGTCCACCACGTTGGGGTCGCTGTTGTCGCTCTGACCGGCCTGAGCGCCGCCGAAGCCCGCGCCGCCCATGTCGGGGCCGGCCTGCTGGCCGCCAGCCTGGCTGTACAGCTTCTCGCTGATGGGATAGAAGGCCTTGCCCAGCTCCTCGGTAGCGGTCTTGATGGCCTGGGTGTCGGTGCCCTTCAGAGCGTCCTTCAGCTTGTTCAGGGCGGCGTCCAGGGTGTTCTTGTCCTCGGTGGACAGCTTATCCTTCAGGTCCTCCATGACCTTCTCAGTCTGGTACACCATCTGGTCGCCCTGGTTGCGCACGTCAACCTCTTCCTTGCGCTTGGCGTCCTCGGCGGCGAACTGCTCGGCCTCGCGGACAGCCTTGTCGATGTCCTCCTTGGACATGTTGGTGGAGGAGGTGATGGTGATGTGCTGCTCCTTGCCGGTGCCCAGGTCCTTGGCGGACACGTTCACGATGCCGTTGGCATCGATGTCGAAGGTGACCTCGATCTGAGGCACGCCGCGGCGGGCGGGAGCGATGCCGTCCAGGTTGAAGCGGCCCAGAGTCTTGTTGTACTGAGCCATCTCACGCTCGCCCTGGAGCACGTGGACCTCAACGGAGGTCTGGTTGTCGGCGGCGGTGGTGAAGATCTGGCTCTTCTTGGCGGGGATGGTGGTGTTGCGCTCGATGAGCTTGGTCATCACGCCGCCCATGGTCTCAATGCCCAGGGACAGGGGGGTGACGTCCAGCAGCAGCAGGCCCTTCACGTCGCCCACCAGAACGCCGCCCTGGATGGCAGCGCCCATGGCCACGCACTCGTCGGGGTTGATACCCTTGAAGCCGTCCTTGCCGGTGAGCTTCTTCACCATGTCCTGCACGGCGGGGATACGGCTGGAGCCGCCCACCATCAGGACCTTGGAGATATCGTTGCCGGTGAGGCCGGCGTCGCTCATGGCCTGACGGACGGGGCCGGCAGTGGCCTCCACCAGGTGAGCGGTCAGCTGGTCGAACTTGGCACGGGTCAGGGTCAGATCCAGGTGCTTGGGGCCGGTGGCGTCGGCGGTGATATAGGGCAGGTTGATGGCGGTGGAGGTGACGCCGGACAGCTCAATCTTGGCCTTCTCGGCGGCCTCCTTCAGGCGCTGCATGGCGACCTTGTCGCCGGTCAGGTCTACGCCCTCGGTCTTCTTGAACTCGGCGGCCATCCAGTCCATGATGCACTTATCGAAGTCGTCGCCGCCCAGACGGTTGTTACCGGCGGTAGCCAGAACCTCGATGACGCCGTCGTCGATGTCCAGGATGGACACATCGAAGGTGCCGCCGCCCAGGTCGTAGACCATGACCTTCTGGGCGGTCTCCTTGTCCACACCGTAGGCCAGAGCGGCGGCGGTGGGCTCGTTGATGATACGCTTGACCTCCAGACCGGCAATGCGGCCGGCGTCCTTGGTGGCCTGGCGCTGGGAGTCGGTGAAGTAAGCGGGGACGGTGATGACCGCCTCGGTGACGGTCTCGCCCAGATAGGCCTCAGCGTCCGCCTTCAGCTTCTGAAGGATCATGGCGCTGATCTCCTGAGGGGTGTACTTCTTGCCGTCGATGTCCACCTTGTAGTCGGAACCCATCTCACGCTTGATGGAGATAACGGTGCGGTCGGGGTTGGTGATGGCCTGACGCTTGGCCACCTGGCCCACCATACGCTCGCCGTCCTTGGAGAAGGCGACGACAGAGGGGGTGGTGCGGTTACCTTCCGCGTTGGGGATGACAACGGCGTCGCCGCCCTCCATGACAGCAACACAGCTGTTGGTTGTACCGAGGTCGATACCAATAATCTTAGACATAGTGCTTTTCCTCCAATATATCGAAATTATTTTTTACAAAGGGGATGGTGGTGTCACGCTTCGCCTGTTCGCGACGCCCGGCTTCCCTTTGACTCGGGCTTGAAACAGGTCCGCTGCGCGGCCCTTCGGTTTCGCGCCCTCGCTCCGGTCCATCCGGGCTGCTCACGACGGCTCAGCGCTTCTTTCAGTTCGCCACTTTTACCATGGCAAACCGGACCACCTTGTCACCGGACTTGAAGCCGGTCTGGAATACCTCAACAACGGTGTTTTCACCGGCGGATTCATCCTCCACGTGCATCACCGCGTTGTGGACGTTGGGGTCAAAGGTCTCGCCCAGCGCGGGGATTTCCTCCACGCCCAGCTTCTTGAGTACCTCACGCAGCTGGTTCATGGTCATCTCCACGCCCTTCTTGAAGGCCTCGTCGGCAGTCTCCTGCTTGAGGGCGCGCTCCAGGTTGTCGTACACCGGAAGGAAGGCCAGCACGGTCTCCGACTTGGCGTCGTTCCACACCGACTCCTTTTCCTTCTGGCTGCGGCGGCGGTAGTTGTCGTACTCGGCGGCCAGGCGGAGGAACTGGTCCTCCTTCTCCTTCAGGGCGGCCATAGCCTTTTCGGCGGACTCCAGGGCGGCGGTCAGCTCTGCGCTGTCGGGGGCCTCTGCGGTTCCGGCCTGGGACACGGCCTCCTCCTGGGGGGCCTGGGTCGTCTCCTGCTGGGAGACGGGCTCCTTTTCCTGATCCTTTTTACTCATAGCTTATGTGCTCACTCCTATTTCTTGCCGTCATTGTTTTCACCAATGGGGGGAAGCTCGCCCTGTCCGAACAGTTTGGAAAGGCCCTGGGCCAGGTAGGACAGGCGGGCGGTAATCTTGGCATAATCCATACGGGTGGGACCCACCACGCCGATGACGCCCCGCATACCCTCGCCGATGTCGTAGCTTGCCACCACAACGCTGGTGTCCTTCAGGGCGTCGGCCACGTTTTCCGGGCCGATGAGGATGCTCATGGGGTTGTCCTTGGGGACGGGGAAGCGGCTGGGGTCGTTGTCCTCGGAGAGGTAGCTCATCAGGGTCTGGGCCTTCTCCAGGCTGCGGTATTCGGGGTGCTCGAGGAGATGGGCGATGCCCGCCGTGTGCACCTTCCGGTGCTCCAGCTCCTCCAGTACCTCGATGGCGAAGGAGACAACCAGACTGATCAGTCCGTAGGAGTCGCCGGCGGCGTGCTGGGCCACCCGCATCAGCTCGGGGGTAATCTCCTCCAGGGTGAGATTGGTAAAGGTGGTGTTGAGCAGGGTGTTAAGCAGCTGGAGCTGGGGCTCGCTCAGGTCGGTGGGCAGCCGCACCAGCCGGTTGCGGACCACGTTGGTGTCCGTCATCACCACGATGATAAAGGCGCTGCGCTCCACCATCAGCAGGTCAAACCGCTTGATAGTCACCCGCTCCATGCCGGAGGAGAGGGCGAAGGCGGGGTACTGGGTCAGCTGGGAGACAATCCGTCCCGCCTGGTCGATGACCCGGTCCAGTTCCTGCATCTTCAGGCGCAGGGCCTGGTTGATCCGCTGGGTCTCCTGGAGGGAGAGGCGGTAGTCACCCATGAGCTCGTTGACGTAGAGCCGGTAGCCCTTGGGGGAGGGAATCCGTCCGGCGGAGGTGTGGGGCTGCTCCAGGTAGCCCATGGCCTCCAGGTCGGCCATCTCGTTGCGGATGGTGGCGGAGGAGATATCCAGTCCGGAGGACTCGGCGATGGTCTTGGAGCCGATGGGCTCTGCCGATTCAATATAATTCTCAATGATGACCCGCAGAATGCGTTTCTTGCGGTCAGTCAAATCCATCATGCCGCCTCCTCTCATGTTTTAGCACTCATACTTCCTGAGTGCTAACGTAAATGTACCACCATCCCCCGGCATTGTCAATAGGTTGGTTGTAAATGATTTGTGAACGGAAAAATTTCGGGGAGAACAGAAGCAGAGTGGGAGCGTGATTGCTAAGAAACGGCCCGGACAGGAAAAAGCAATGCCGCGACACAGCCGGAACAGACCGGCCGCATCGCGGCAAAAGATTAAAATTCCAGGACGAGGCCGGTCCTGAGATAGGCCAGCCTGTCGCCCAGCTCCTCCTGAAGAAGGGCGAAGGCGGGCTCGCCGGTGCAGTGGCCGGTGTACACCCGCTCCACGCCCAGCTCATCGGTGAGCCAGTGGGCCAGATTGCGGACAATGCCGGGGGCCACACCCAGGGTGGCAGTGCCGCCGTGGCCCATCAGGTGGAACCCGCCCACAATGGCGTACACCTGCTGGCCGGGAAAACGGGCGAGGATATCCTTTACAATATATCCGGCCCCGGCGTGACAGCAGGAGTTCATCACCACCAGGCCCTTGTCCGTCTCAGCCACTAGGGACTGCTCGTGGTCCACGGCGTCGGGGATGAGATGAAGGCCGGGCAGAATCATCCGGGGGCCGTCGGCCAGGTCGAAGCGGCTGCCAAACTGCTCAATGAGGGCGGGGCTCACGCCATCGTAGCTGCCGTCCTTCTCCCGGTACCGGGGCAGAAGGGCGGCTGGCCGGGCGTACACCGGTGCGGCGGCATTGCAGGCGAAGAAGGCGCCCAGGCCGTCGGCGTGGTCCCAGTGGCCGTGGGAGAGGGCGGCCTTCTCCACAGTGGACAGGTCCACCCCCAGGGCGGCGGCGTTCTCGGTGAACCGGCCGGAGGAGCCCACGTCCAGCAGGACGCTGTGGCCCGCATAGGACAGATGCAGGGACAAGCCGTGCTCGTGGAGGAGACAGTGGGGGGAGGTGTTTTCCATCAGAACCGTAACCTTCATAGAGAGCTCCTTTCCGCCGGTGGCCCGGCAGGCTTATGACGGGTCGGTTTTCCGGTAGCTGGCCTGGGTCACGTCGTGAATCCAGGCACCCGAGCGGAACCGCCACAGGCCGATGAAGAATTTCAGCACGTTTTCCAGGGAGATGCCCAGATAGACCCAGAAGATATCCAGCTTCAGCACCAGGCCGAAGAAGGCGGACAGGGGCAGGGCAAAGCACCAGAGAGGGAGCAGGTCGTTGAGGGTGGCGGCTCGCACATCTCCGCCGCCCCGGAGCACACCCACGATGTTGGTGGTGTTGAAGGAGCGGACGGACAGGAAGGTGAAGGTGACCAGCAGCATCATGGTGGCAATGTCCTGGGCCTCCTTGGACAGGCCGAAGTTGGGATACACCACCGGGCTGACAAAGAACAATGTGCCCAGAATGCCCAGCACGCTGACAACCAGACCGGCCAGAAAGGCCAGGGTGTTCAGGGTGCGGCCGGTGTCGTACACCGTCTCCATCCGGCCCGCGCCGATCTCACGGCCGATGATGATGGCCGCCGTACCCGCGATGGCAAAGACAATGACGGTACATACCTTTTCAATGTTGCCCGAGATGGCGTAGGCCGCCAGAATCTCGGTGGAGCCCTCCATATAGCCCATGATGGTGGGATAGAGGGCGGTGCCCAGGCCCCAGAGGGTCTCGTTGAGCACCACGGGGGTGGAATAGCGGATGTAGCGGGCCAGCAGCTCCCGGCCGGGGCGGAACACCAGAGCGGGCTTCAGGCGGAAGCGGCGGCTGCGGACGGCGTAGGTCACCATGACGGCAAACTCCAGCATGCGGGCCAGCAGGGTGCCCACGGCGGCGCCCACCACGCCCAGCCGGGGGGCGCCCAGGTTGCCGAAGATGAACACCCAGTTGAGGAAGGTGTTGGACACCATGGACACGCCCAGCACGCACAAACCCAGCTTGGGGTTCTCCATGGACCGGTGGGCTCCCAGATAGACCTGGGTGATGGAGTTGAACACATAGGAGAAGCCAACGACTTTGCCGTACCCCGCCGCCAGCTCCACAACCTCCCGGTTGTTGGAGAACAGACCCAGGAATTCCACCGGGAAGAAGTACATCACCAGAGCAAAGATCATGGTAATACTGCCGGCGGCGTAAAATCCGATGCCGATAACCCGGTTGATGGAATCGGTGTCCTGTTTGCCCCAGAACTGGCTGATGAGCACGGAGGCTCCGCTCTGGAGGCCGAAGATAAGCAGGAGAATGACAAAGATGGGGATGTTGGCCAGGGTCACCGCCGCCATGGGGGCGTCTCCCGGCAGGGAGCCCACCATGAAGGTGTCCACCAGGGCCAGGGACTCGGTGATCAGATTCTGAAAGATGATGGGCAGGGCCAGCCGGACCACGTCGCGGTAGAAGTACCTGCCCCGGTTCATGTAGGAGAGCATAACAACCTCTCTGAATGTTATTTTGTCTCAGGACAGGGTGGTGAACAGGGTGTCCCGGGCCTTGAGCAGGGCCTCCCGCAGGCCGTCCACGTCCTCACGGGTGCTGTCGGGGGAGAAGGACACCCGGAAGGCGCCGTCCATCTCGTTCTTGGGCAGGCCCATGGCGGCGAACACATGGCTGGGCTTGCCCCGGTGGCAGGCCGACCCGGCGGACACGCACACCCCCATGTCCCCCAGCACCCGCACCAGCACCTCGCTCTTGTAGCCGGGCAGGGTAAGGCAGAGAATGTGGGGCGCGTCGCTCTCACCCACCTGCTTCAGCTGGGGAATTGCCCCCAAAAGCGACTCCAGAGCGTATTCTTTCAGCTCTTTCATACGAACGGTATAGGAATTCATCTCGGCCTTGCCCACAGCACAGGCGGCGGCAAAGGCGGCGGTCTGGGCGGTGGCCTCGGTGCCGGGACGCATGCCCTCCTCCTGGCCGCCGCCCAGCATCAGGGGCGGGAACCGGAGGCCCTTGCGGATGTAGAGCGCCCCCACGCCCTTGGGGGCGCGCACCTTGTGGCCCGAGATGGTGAGCAGATCCACGCCCAGGGCCTTGGGGGTGAAGGGGATTTTCAGAAAGGCCTGCACCGCGTCGGTGTGGAGCAGGGCGGGGGAGTGGGCGGCCTTGATGGCCCGGGCGGCCTCGGCCACAGGCTGGATGGTGCCCAGCTCGTTGTTCACCAGCATCATGGACACCAGCACGGTGTCCGGCCGGAGGGCGGCGGTCAGGTCCTCGATGGAGATATGGCCGGTCTTGTCCGGTTTGAGCCAGGTGACCTCGTACCCCTCCCGCTCCAGAGCCTTGCAGGGCTCCAGCACGGCGGAGTGCTCAAAGGCGGTAGTGATGATGTGCTTTCCCTTCCGCTTACCCAGCTCCACGGCGCCGCGAATGGCCCAGTTATCCCCCTCGGTGCCGCAGGAGGTGAAGAAAATCTCCTCCGCAGCGCAGCCCAGGGCGGCGGCCACCTGGCCCCGCTGCTCCTTGAGCCGCTTGGCGGCCTCCCGGCCCAGAGGGTAGCGGGAGGAGGGGTTGCCGTACTGCTCCGTCATAGCCTCCAGCGCGGCCTGGGCGGCCTGGGGACACACCCGGGTGGTGGCGGCATTGTCCAGATAAATCAAAGAAATTCGCTCCTTAGTCTCACAATTTCTCCTCAATTCTAATTCGGAACCGATATAAAGTCAAGCGGGGCGGCGGAGAGGGGGCGGACGGAAAGGACAGGACAGCGAAAAACCGCCTGCCCCTCTCCGAGGGGCAGGCGGCTGAGGGGACTGATTACAGCTCCCGGGTGGAGACATGCCAGATGTTATCGGCGTAGTCCCGGATGGAACGGTCAGCGGCGAAGATGCCGGACCGGGCGATGTTGATGAGGGACATGCGGTTCCAGGCCTTCTGGTCCAGATAGGCCTTACCGGCCCGCTCGTGGGCGGCTCTGTAACTCTCAAAGTCGGCCAGCAGCAGGTAGTCGTCGGGGGCGCTGCCGTTCTGACCGAAGAGGAGCCGGTTGGTCAGGTCGGTGTAGCTCACGCCGTCGTTGAAGCCGCGGGTGATCTGGTCCAGGATTCCCTTCAGGGTGGGAGAGCCCATATAGTACTCATAGGGCTTGTAGCCGCGCTGCTTGAGGGACACAACCTCGTCGGCCTTCAGGCCAAAGAGGAAGATGTTCTCGTCGCCCAGCTGCTCATGCATCTCCACGTTGGCGCCGTCCAGGGTGCCGATGGTCAGGGCGCCGTTCATCATGAACTTCATGTTGCCGGTGCCGCTGGCCTCCTTGCCGGCGGTGGAGATCTGCTCGCTCAGCTCGCTGGCGGGCATGAGACGCTCGGCCAGGCTGACCCGGTAGTTCTCCAGGAACACCACCTGCAGCCGGTCCTTGCAGACGGGGTCGGCGTTGATGGTGGCGGACAGGGAGTTGATGAGGTGGACAATCTCCTTGGCCACATAGTAGCCGGGAGCCGCCTTGGCGCCGAAGAGGTACACCCGGGGGGTGAAAGTGAAGTTGGGGTCGTTCTTGAGGCGCTGGTACAGGTAGATGATGTGCATCACGTTGAGCAGCTGGCGCTTGTACTCGTGGAGGCGCTTCACCTGTACGTCGAAGATGGCGTCGGTGTTGAGCACAATGCCGCTCTCCTTGGCCACATAGGATGCAAAGGCCTGCTTGTTCTCCGCCTTGATCTTGCCCAGGCGGGAGAGGACGCCGGCGTCGTTCTGGAACTTCTCCAGCTTCTTCATGGCGTCGGGCTGGAGCAGGTAGTCATCCCCGCCGGTGCACTCCTTGATGAGGGCGTCCAGCTTGGGGTTGCACTGGGACAGCCAGCGGCGGTGGTCAATGCCGTTGGTCACGTTCTGGAACTTGTCGGGAGTGATGGCGTAGATGTCCCGGAACAGGTCCTTCTTCAGAATGTCGGAGTGGAGGGCGGACACGCCGTTGACGGCGTAGCAGGCGCACACGCACATGTTGGCCATGCGCACGTCGCCGCCCCAGACAATGGCGTTGCGCTCCACACGGCCCATATCGCCGTGGAAGGCCTCGGTGAGGCGCTGCTGCCAGCGGTTGGAGATCTCGATGATGATCTCCCAGATGCGGGGCAGCAGGGTCTGGACCAGCTCCTGGGGCCAGCGCTCCAGGGCCTCGATCATGACGGTGTGGTTGGTGTAGGCCACGGTGTGGGTGACGATATACCAGGCGTCATCCCAGGTGTAGCCCTCCTCGTCCAGCAGGATCCGCATCAGCTCGGGGATCACCAGGGTGGGGTGGGTGTCGTTGATCTGGATGACGTGCTTCTGGTGGAAGTTGTGCAGGGTGCCGTACTGGGCGCGGTGCTTGCGCACGATGGACTGCACGGTGGCGGAGACGAAGAAGTACTGCTGCTTCAGGCGCAGGGACTTGCCCTCGTAGTGGTTGTCGTCGGGGTAGAGGACCTTGGCGATAACCTCGGCCATGGCCTGCTGCTCCACCGCCTTCAGGTACTCACCGCGGGAGTAGAGGGACATATCCACGGGCACGGGGCTCTTGGCGTCCCACAGGCGCAGGACGTTCACGTGGTCGGTGCCGTAGCCGGCGATCTCCATATCCTTGGGGATGGCCAGCACGTCGGTGCCGCCCTCGTAGGCCACACGGTGACGGCCGTTCTCATCCCAGTAACCCTTGACCTTGCCGCCGAAGTGGACGGTCTCGGTCTCGTCTACCTTGGGGATGAGCCAGGCATCGCCCAGGCCCAGCCAGTTGTCCGCCAGCTCCACCTGCTGGCCGTCCACGATCTTCTGCTTGAAGATACCCAGCTCATAGCAGATGGAGTAGCCGGTGGCGGGGATCTCCAGGGTGGTCATGGAGTCCAGGTAGCAGGCGGCCAGACGGCCCAGACCGCCGTTGCCCAGGCCGGCATCGGGCTCGGCCTCGAACAGGTCGGCAGCGGAGAAGCCCAGGGACTCGATGGCCTGGGTCAGAGGCTCCAGCACGCCCAGATTGTAGGCGTTCTTCATCAGGGAGCGGCCCATGAGGAACTCCAGGGACAGGTAGTGAACCTGACGGGCATGGCTGTCCTTCACCCGGTCCTCGGTCTCCAGCTCATGGGCGGACATGATGTCGCGCAGAACCATGGCGCAGGCCTTGAACATCTGGGGCACGGTGGCCTCATCCACGTCACGGCCGAAATTGCGGCGCAGCTTGCCGGTAATCAGATTGGTTAATTCGGTTTTCGTATAGTTATGCAAGGGAACGCATCTCCTAAACATAAAATAGGCTGGGAAAACAGAATAGCTGCCTTGGTAACAGCGCCCTATTTTACCACAAGGAGTTATTTAGTGTCAATGTAACAGACGTAAAATCGGAGATTAAGCCAAAAACCACGGTTTATTTGTTCGTAATCCAACCGTAAATCTCCAAATACTCTCCAGCGGATTTATCCCAGGTGAAGTCAGCGGTCATGCCTGCCTTCATCAGGCCCTGCCAGGCCTTGGGGTTGTTGTGGTACAGGTCCACAGCCTCGTGAAGGACCCACATCATGTCGTGGGCACTGATATTGGCGAAGGTGAAGCCGCGGCCCTGGCCGGTGAACTTGTTGTAGGGCCAGACGGTATCCTTCAGGCCGCCGGTCTCACGGACCACGGGGATGGTGCCGTAACGCATGGCGATCATCTGGGACAGGCCGCAGGGTTCGGCCTCGCTGGGCATGAGGAACAGGTCGGCGCCGCCGTAGATGGCGGTGGACAGGGAGGCGGAGTACATCATGTGAGCGGCAAAGCGGCCGGGGTACTGGGCCGCCGCATGGCGGAAGGCCTCCTCATAGTTCCAGTCGCCGGTGCCCAGCACCACCATCTGTACGTTCATGCCCATAATCTCGTGGATAGAGGAGGTGACCAGGTCAAAGCCCTTGTGCTTGACCAGGCGGGAGACACAGGCAATGATGGGCACATCGGGGTCCTGATTCAGGCCGGCGGCCTGCTGGAGGGCGGCCTTGCAGGCCTTCTTGCCGGACAGGTCGTCGGGACTGAAGGCGGCGGCCAGGCCGCTGCCGGTGGCGGGGTTGTACAGGTCGGCGTCAATGCCGTTGAGGATGCCGCGGATCTTGTTCCGGTTGTCGGCCACCACGCCCTCCAGGCCGTGGGCATAGAAGGCGTACTGGAGCTCCTGGGCGTAGGAGGGGGAGACGGTGGTGACATAGTCGGCGGCATAGATGGCGCCCTTCATCAGGTTCACGTCCCCGTGATACTCCAGCATATGCTCGTTGAGATAGCCCGGCGCCAGACCCAGCAGGTCCCTGAGCACCTGGCTGCCGTACCGGCCCTGATACTCGATGTTGTGGATGGTGTACACACTCTTGGCATCCTTCAGCTCGGGCACCACATAGCGCTCCTCCAGCAGGTAGATGGGCACCAGAGCGGTCTGCCAGTCGTTGCAGTGGATCACGTCGGGCCGGAAGCCGATGTGGCCGGGGGTCTCGATGATGGCCCGGGAGAAGAAGGCGAACCGCTCACCGTCGTCATAGTGGCCGTAGATCTGGGCGCGCTTGAAGTAGTACTCGTTATCCACAAAGTAGTAGGTGACGCCGTCCCGCTTCAGCTCGAAGATGCCGCAGTAGGGGGTACGCCAGGCCAGATGGACATGGAAATTGCACACGAATTCCATCTGATTGCGCCAATCCTGGCCGATGCCCTCATAGAGCGGGAGGATGACCCGAACATCATGCCCCATGGCGGCCAGCGCCTTGGGCAGAGAGCCGGCCACGTCCGCCAGTCCGCCAGTCTTGATGAAGGGGGCCACTTCGGAGGAGGCAAAGAAGATATTCATATGGGAGCTCCTTTCAGGGCCGGTCGCGTCCGCGGCCGGAACAGTTTGAATTAAGGGAGTATGCGCGCGAGAGACGAAGCCTGTGGGGCTCCGTCTCTCGCAGTTTCAGCGGTGCGCCGGCCGCCGTTATTATACGGTTTCGTCCTTGGCGATGGCCAGAGGATAGGTGGCATGGCCCATGAGCATCCGGCCGGGATTCACATGGACGTTCTTATCGGTGATGGTGTACTTGAGGACCGCGCCCTGCTGGATGGTGGTGCCCTGCATGAGGATGCAGTTCTCCACATGGGCGCCCGCCTCTACCCGCACGCCGCGGAAGAGGATGGAGTTGGACACAGTGCCCTCAATGATGCAGCCGTCGGCCACCAGGGAGTTGACCGATCTGCCCTCCTCACCGTAATAGGTGGAGGGGTTGGACTGGTCCTTGGTCTTGATGGGGCGGTCGGGCACGAACAGGTCGGCACGGACCTTGGGATCCAGCAGCTCCATGCTGCGGGCAAAGTAGCCGGGGACAGACTGGAGCCGGGCGGCATAGCCGTCAAAGATGTAGGGGACAATGTTCAGCGTGTGGACTCTGGACTGGAGCACGCCCTGGCTGAAGGAGGGGATGTTGTGGGCGGCGCAGTCATCCACCAGGGAGAGCAGCAGGCTCTTGGAGAGGATGTACACCTCCAGGGACTCACAGCCCTCCGGGGCGTAGGGGTGGACAAATACGTCGGTCACCCGGCCCTCAGCGCCGATGGTGAAGTAATCGGAGGACTTGGGGTCGCCCTTGGGGTTGCGGGTGCACACGGCGGTGATGTCAGCGCCGCTCTTGATGTGCTGCTCATAGATATCCCGCATGGGCAGGTTGACGGCGATATCGCCGCCGGCCAGCACCACGTGCTCCTGCTTGATGTTCTTCAGGTAGGAGTAGACGCCCTCCAGGGCATCCATACGGCCGCGGCACACGCCGCCCCGCTGCTTATTGGCATAGCCGAAGGGGGGCAGGATGCGCAGGCCGCCGTGCTTGCGGGACAGGTCCCAGTCCTTGCCGGAGCCCAGGTGGTCCAGCAGGGACTGATAGTTGGCGTGGACGATGATGCCCACATCCACCATACCGGCGTTGACGAAGTTGGAGAGCATGAAGTCAATGGTGCGGTAACGGCCGCCATAGGGCACGGAGCAGGTATTACGATGCTGGGTCAGCTCCCGCAGGTCGGCGTTGGAGCGATAAGCGAAAATGATGCTGTGCAGTTTGTTCATCATTTCGCAGCACCTCCTTCCACATTACGGGTAATCATGGCGTTGGCGGGCACGACGGCACCGTCGCCAACCTTGACGTCCTGGGCCACCACGGTGATGCCCCAGTCCTCCGAACCGCCTTCCGGCGGCGGTGTGCCGACGGTGGCGTTCTCACCGATGACGGCGTTCTCGGCCACAATGGCGTAGTCCACCACGGCGCCGGCCTTGACCACGGTTCCGGGCATCAGGATGGAGTAGCGCACCGTAGCGCCCTCCTCCACGATGACGGAGTGGAAGAGCACCGAGTTCTTAACGGTACCGTACACCTCGCAGCCGCCGGTGACCATGGAGTGAGAGATCTTGGCGTCGGGGCCGGTGAAGTGAGGGGGCTTGGTGGCAGGGCGGGCATAGATGGGCCAGCTGGGATCGTAGGGGTCGATACCCGTGCCGATGGACAGCATGTCCATGTTGGCATCCCACAGGGAGCTGATGGTGCCCACGTCCTTCCAGTAGCCCTTGAAGCGGTAGGCGGACATCTTCTCGCCGGCGTTCAGCATGGCGGGAATGATGTCGTGGCCGAAGTCGTTGGAGGAGTCAGGATTGGCCTCGTCGGCGATGAGGTAGTCGCGCAGCTTGGACCAGGTGAAGATGTAGATACCCATGGAGGCCAGGTTGCTCTTGGGCTGCTTGGGCTTCTCCTGGAACTCGTAGATGTTGTCCTCGCCATCCACGTTCATGATGCCGAAGCGGCTGGCCTCCTCCATGGGGACCTCCAGCACGGAGATGGTGCAGGCGGCGCCCTTCTCCTTGTGGTAGGCCAGCATGGCGCCGTAGTCCATCTTATAGATGTGGTCGCCCGAGAGGATCAGCACATATTCGGGATTGTACAGCTGCAGGAAGCCGATATTCTGGTAGATGGCGTTGGC
Source organism: Pseudoflavonifractor sp. (assembly GCF_050943825.1). Taxonomy (NCBI): domain Bacteria; kingdom Bacillati; phylum Bacillota; class Clostridia; order Eubacteriales; family Oscillospiraceae; genus Pseudoflavonifractor; species Pseudoflavonifractor sp. The sequence continues at coordinate 53,756 of NZ_JBMNPX010000005.1, read as the reverse complement.
GGTACCCTTGTACCAGGTACCGGAGTCGCCCTTCTGAACATAGGGGGGCAGCAAATGGACGCCGCCGTCGGACCGGTCCAGGTCCCAGGGCTGTCCGTTGCCCAGGTAGGCATTGAGCTCCAGGGGCTGGTACTGGGTCAGCACGCCCACGGTGTCAATACCGGAGTTGATGCAGTTGGAAAGCGGGAAATCGATGATGCGGTACTTTCCCCCAAAGGGGACGGCGGGTTTTGCCACGCGGCTGGTCAGGGCGTAGAGACGGCTGCCCTGTCCTCCGGCCAGCAGCATAGCGACACATTCCTTTTTCATTCCTAACACCTCTGCTTATTTGGTGGTAATGCGCACAAATTATGTACCTTTCCGCCGGCAGCGGGCCCATGGGGCGGACTGCCGGAGAAAAATCAGGATTTCTTGGCCGTGGAACGCTTCTTGCCCACGGGGGTCAGCTTGACGGCGCTGCCAGCCTTGGCGGCGGCCTTTTTCTTCTTGAGGGCGGGCTTCTTCCGGGTGCACCGGTAGATGACGCCGCTCATGGGCGGGATATCGATGACCAGAGACTGGTCCTGGCCGTGCATGGGGATGTCCTCGGAGCTGAGAGGCTCCTTGTCGCCCAGACCGGAGCCGCCGAAACGCTCGTCATCGGAGTTGAACACACACTGATAGGTGCCGCGGCAGGGGACGCCCAGCCGGTACCCGGGCCGGTGGACCGGGGAGAAGTTGCACACAGCCAGAATAAAGTCGCCCTTGCTGTCCTTGCGCAGGAAGGAGGCGCAGTTATTCTGGTTGTCGTCGGCGCAGATCCACTGGAAGCCCTCCCAGGAGAAGTCCAGATCCCACAGGGGCTTGTTCTCCAGGTAGAAAGCGTTGGCCGCCTGGAAGAAGGCCTTGATGTCCCGGTTTTCCTTGTTCTCCATCAGGTGCCAGTCCAGGGAGTACTCGTAGTGCCACTCATTCCACTGGCCAAACTCGCTGCCCATCATCAGCAGCTTCTTGCCCGGGTGGGTGAGCATGTAGGTGTAGAAGGCCCGGACGCCGGCGAATTTCTCCTCGTAGGGGCCGGGGATCTTGTTGAGGAAGGAGCCCTTCATGTGGACCACCTCGTCGTGGGACAGAGGGAGGATGAAGTTCTCCGAGAAGGCGTACATCAGCGAGAAGGTGATGTCCTTGTGATTAAACTGCCGGAAATAGGGGTCCAGCTTCATGTAGTGGGTGATGTCGTTCATCCAGCCCATGTTCCACTTCAGGTTGAAGCCAAGGCCGCCCTCGTCCACGGGGTGGGACACCAGGGGCCAGGCGGTGGACTCCTCGGCGATCATGAGCACGTCGGGATGGGGAACAAAGATATGTGTGTTGAGGGTGCGCAGGAAGTCGATGGCCTCCAGATTCTCATGGCCGCCGTACTTGTTGGGCACCCACTCGCCGCTCTGGCGGCTGTAATCCAGGTAGAGCATGGAGGCCACGGCGTCCACCCGCAGGCCGTCGATGTGGTACTGCTCCAGCCAGAAGAGAGCGGAGGAGAACAGGAAGGAGCGGACCTCCTTCCGGTCGTAGTCAAACACCCGGGTGCCCCAGTCGGCGTGCTCGCCCTTCCGGGGGTCGGCGTACTCATAGCAGGGTTCGCCGTCAAACTCGTACAGGCCGAAGGCGTCCTTGGGGAAGTGGGCGGGCACCCAGTCCAGAATCACGCCCACGCCGGCCTGGTGGAGCTGGTCGATGAGGTACATCAGGTCGTGGGGCACGCCGAAGCGGCTGGTGGCGGCAAAGTAGCCGGTGCACTGGTAGCCCCAGGAGGCATCCAGGGGATGCTCGGTGATGGGCATCAGCTCCACGTGGGTGAAGCCCATCTCTTTCACGTAGGGCACCAGCCAGCTGGCCATATCCCGGTAGCTGAGGAACTCGCCTTCGCCGGTGCGCCGCCAGGAGCCCAGGTGCATCTCGTAGATATTCAGCGGATTGTGGTAGACCGGATGGCTCTTGCGGTACTCCAGCCACTTCTGGTCACCCCACTGGTAGCCGGACAGGTCGTAGAGCTTGGAGGCGTTGCCGGGGCGGGTCTCGGCGTGGAAGGCGTAGGGGTCGGACTTGGCCAGCACCCGTCCGTCCCTGGCGTGGACGGCGTACTTATAGGTGTCGTACTGCTTCATGCCCGGGATGAACAGCTCCCAAACGCCGCCGTCCAGCTGGTTCATGGGGTGGGAATCCTCGCTCCAGCCATTGAAGTCGCCCATCACGGACACGCCCCTGGCGTGGGGGGCCCACACGCGGAAGACATAGCCGTCCTGCCCGTCTATGCTGGCGGGATGGGCGCCCAGATAGTCCTGCGCGTGACAGTTATCCCCCTGCAGAAAGTGAAAAAGCGGTGTGTCGGGCTGCTGAGGGGGCAGAGTTGCCTGATCCGTGTGGGACATAGGGAACACCTCCAGAAAATTGGAAAAAAGTTACAAAAACGAAACTTAATGAGCGGTTTTGATTGTCGAATTGACACAAATGACTGTTTTTAGCAGAACTTATTTGTATAAATTATACAACAATACAATGGGGCAGTCAAGTATGGAACAAGTAAAAAGTAAAATAGATCCAAAAGCAAAACGCCCTGAGGGGAAAAAAGGGGAATAAAGGCGCTCAAAAGGGACAAGCAGAAACAAAGGGAGGGAGGCCTGTCCGTCAATATCGGGCACAGCCCCGGGGAAGGAGCGGAAAGGGTGCAGCAACCCGGTTTATGCCCAGCAAAAAAGCAGACGGACTGCGATCAATCCGTCTGCCTGCCGGAGGCAGTCTGGTGATCCTGCTCCATGGACTCAAAGGCGCGGAGAAAGGCAGCCCGCTGCCGGGCATAGCCCTCCTCCCCCAACTGGGTGAGACAGGTACCCAGGATCAGAGCCAGCTGAGCCGAGAGCCAGGCGCTGCCATACATACCTTCCTGATTGTAATACTGTGCATTTTCCGCCAGTTCTCTGGCCTCTGCCAGGCGGCCCTCGTCCAGGGCCTCCTGGGCGGCGGCGGCGCCGGCCAGGGCGTGGAGCAGGTAGCCCTCGTCCGTGGTACCGGCCTTGTTGTCCGCCTCCAGGGCGGTGAGGCAGTCTGTCCAGCGGTGCTCCCGGTAGGCGGCCCGGGCCTCGTCAAGGCCATCGGGGGCGGTGCCGTCGGACACAGGGGCGTCAGAGAGAAAATATCCGGTGGGAAAGCCCAGGGCGCCAGCCAGATATTCCAGGGTGCGTACAGAGGGGACCGCGCTGTCATTCTCGATTTTGGAGAGCATATTGCGGGTAATATAGTCACCCACCAGCTCCTTCTGGGTCATGCCCTTGCTCTGACGGGCCTCTCTGATCTTCTGCCCAAGGGTCACAGTGAGTCCCTCCCTGCGTAACTGAAATTTACTTTTTCATTGTAACAGGTACAGGGAGAATTTACAATTGGAAAAAGAAGAGATTTCCCGCCGCGCTCAAGGGGTGGGGTAAGGCCCTGCTAACGTAATAGAGAGAAATGCGTTGGAGTAATTGGGCGTAGCGGGGAGTGAGACAGGTGTATTGTTGTCGGCAGAATCCACATGGATGCTCACCAGAAAGTTGGGAAGGAGAGGAACAGCAATGGTCCGGCTGACCATAACGCCGTTGGACAGGGGAGTGCGGGCCCAGGTGAGATAGCCCCCGGGAGTAATGCCAATGGTGATATAGTGAGGCAGGTCGGTGTTCGCAAGGGCGCCGAAGCTGATGAGATAGAGCCCGGCAGTGGAGATAACGGCATACTGTCCGCCGGAGCTCTGGGTGATGCCATTGCCGTTAAACTGGTCAAAGACGATGGAGCCGTAGAGCGGCGCGGAAAAGGTCTGGCCCGCGCTGCTGGAAAAATTGCCGTATACAGCGGGCAGGGAGGGACCGGTAGGCCCGGTCGCTCCGGTAGCGCCTGTGGCACCATTCTGGCCGTCGGTACCTGCCGGACCGGTGGGGCCTGTTACTCCCGTGGGCCCGGTGCTGCCGGTGGGCCCTGTGGGACCTGCTGCTCCCGTGGGCCCAGTGCTGCCGGTGGGCCCGGTGGGGCCTGCTGCTCCCGTGGGCCCAGTGCTGCCGGTGGGTCCGGTGGGGCCTGTTGCTCCCGTGGGCCCGGTGCTGCCGGTGGGCCCTGTGGGGCCTGTTACTCCCGTGGGCCCGGTGCTGCCGGCGGGCCCTGTGGGGCCTGTTACTCCCGTGGGCCCGGTGCTACCGGCGGGGCCTGCTACTCCCGTGGGCCCGGTGCTGCCGGTGCTGCCGGTGGGGCCGGTGGGGCCTGCTACTCCCGTGGGCCCGGTGCTGCCTGTGGGCCCGGCCGGTCCGGTTGCCCCTGTGGGGCCGGGGATGGAGCATACGGTTACCGTGGAGCAGGGACACAGCGGACAGCCGGGATTTTGATTGCCGCAAAACTTGTTCATAGTCAAAACCTCCGCCCCAGTATATGACGGGAGAAAGAGACAGGGGAGAAAAAGAAAACCGCCCCAGCCCGGAGAGATCCGGACAGGGGCGGCGGATATGGTTTGCGGTTGGGATGGAATCAGCCTACGGGCAGTACTTCCACGATACGACAGACAATGGAGTTCTCGGAGATACGGTCGTTGTTGGCCATCAGCTCGGCCAGGACATCCTGGTCCTCCTCCAGCTCCAGCTTGACCACAGCGCCTCTGTGGCGCTCTTCCTTGGTCTCGGCGGCAGTGTTGGGGATGTCGAACACCATCTTGGCCACCTTGTCCCGCAGGATATTGGTCTTGGTGGCGTTGTCGGCCAGTCCAAAGACAATGTGGCTGTCATCTCCGGCGGCGCCGGGGGTGAAGATGGCGATGTTGGGGGTGCCGTCGGCATTGACGGTGGACACCACGGACACGCCGCTGTAAGCGGCGATCTCGTCCAGCAGCTCCTGCTGGGTCAGATTGCCATACAGGCCGGTGGTGACGGAGGCGGTGGTGACGGCATCGGTGCTGCCGTCGGTGGGAGCGGGGGCGCTTTCACCGGCATCGGGCTGGCTGCAGGCGTTGAGACTGAGCGCCATAACACCGGCCAGAGCCAGAAGCACAAGAGAATTCTTCTTCATAACGATAAAACTCCTTCCTGTTTGGAACCTCATATGGGAGGTGAAGGGTATTCTATCGTATTGTTTGAAAATTGTCAAAGGTCAAATGTACAAAATGCGCATAAAACAATGAACTAAAAACTGTTACAAGGTAAAATTGCTATATTTAATAGGTATATTGTTCAGAGCTTCCCTTCCATGGGGCAGGGAGCGCCGTAGGAGGAGTAGGAGGCGGCGATGTCCAGGAAGCGCCGCAGAGTGTCGCTGATGACCTTGTTGCGGTGGTAGCACAGCAGGAAGGAACGCTGCCAGGCGCAGCCCTCCACGTTGACCCGATGCAGCTCACCCCGGGAGAGCTCCCCGCTGACCAGCCGGGCGGAGAGAACCGCCAGCCCATACCCCCGCATAACGGCCTGCTTGATGGCGGCGGTGCTGCTGCATTCCCACTTGACGTTGAGGGGCAGACGCCGGCGGGCCATGAAGGACTCAAAGAGGGCACGGGTGCCGCTGCCCTGCTCCCGGAGGACAAAGGGCTGTCCGGCCAGTTCCTCCGGATCCACCGACTTCCGGGCGGCAAAGGGGTGGTCGGGGGCGCAGACCAGGATGAGGCAGTCGCTGATAATGGGGGAGGAGAGAATCTCCTCCCGGTGGATGATACCCTCCACAATGGCCGCGTCCAGCTCGTTCTGGAGGAGCTTGCTCTCAATGGTGCGGGTGTTGTCCACCTGAACCGACAGATCCACATTGGGCCGGACGGAACGCAGCTCGTCAAGAATGGGACAGAGCACTGTGCTGCCCACGGTGAGGGTGGCGCCAATCCGCAGTGAGGGGCGCTCTCCCTCGCCCTGCATGACTTCGTCCAGCCGGTCAAATGCCTCTACCGCCAGGAGGGCCTGGGCGCGGAGGGTGCGCCCAGCCTCAGTGAGAAAGAGCTCCTTGGGGTAGCGCTCAAAGAGCCGGGCCTTGTACATCTTCTCCAGCTCGCCAATGGTCTGGGAGACCGTGGGCTGGGACACATAAAGCCGGGCGGCGGCCTCGCTCATGTTCCGGGTCTCGGCCACGGTGAGAAAAATTTTCAGGTGGCGGATGGTGATCAAGTCTGTCCCCTCCTTTGTGGGTATCGGTTTTTCTGATTGGGTCTATCCAATTTTACTATTTTACCAATAGCAGAACAAGTGATAAAATGAAGACAAAGTTTGAAAGGCGGGTCAGCCGCCGGAAAGGATGGATATTCCCGTGAAGATTTTGGTTATCGGCGGCGTAGCCGCAGGCACAAAGACGGCCGCCAAGCTCAAGCGCGAGGACCCCACGGCGGAAGTGACCATTCTCAACAAGGGTCAGGACATCTCCTATGCCGGCTGCGGCCTGCCCTACTATGTAGGCGGTCTCATCCACGAGCGGGGAGAGCTGATTGTCAATACCCCCGCCAAGTTCGAAAAGCTCACCGGCGTGACGGTGAAGTGCGGCGTGGAGGCTGTGGCTCTGGACCGGGCCGCCAAGACTGTCACCGCCAGAAATCTCTCCGACGGCAGCGAGAGCGTGTACAGCTACGACAAGCTGGTGGTGGCCGTGGGCGCCTCCCCTGTGAAGCCTCCCATTGAGGGTGTGGACCTGAAGAATGTGTTCTTCCTCCGTACGCCCGAGGACGCCGTGGCCCTGCGCCAGGCCGCCGAGAGCGGCGAGGTCCGCCGGGCCGTGGTGGTGGGCGGCGGCTACATCGGCCTGGAGGCCGCGGAGAACCTGGCCGCCCGGGATATCCGCACCACCGTTCTGGAGATGGCCCCCCAGATTCTCCCCGGCTTTGACAAGGAGATGGCCGCCTGGGCGGAGAATCATCTGGCCGAGGAGGGCATCATGGTCTTCACCGGCGAGCGGGTTACCGCCATCACCGGCGAGGGCAAGGTGGAGAAGGTTCTGTGCGAGAACCGGAAGATGAAGGCCGACCTGGTGGTGCTGTCCACCGGCATCCGGCCCAACACCGCCTGGCTCTCCGACAGCGGCCTGGACATGGTGAAGGGCACCCTGCTCACCGACCTCCACGGCCAGACCAACGACCCGGCTATCTGGGCTGTGGGCGACTGCGCCATGGTCCACAACCTGATTACCGGCGCCCCCGCCTGGTCCCCCATGGGCTCCACGGCCAACATCGCCGGCCGCAGCGCTGCCGTAAACCTGGCGGGCGGAGAGAGCGAGTACATGGGTGTGCTGGGCACCGCTGTGTGCAAGCTGCCTGGACTCAACGCCGGCCGCACCGGCATGAGCATGGAGCAGGCCGCGGTTGCCGGCATTGACGCTGAGAGCGTGGTGTGCGTCCTGGGCGACAAGGCCCATTACTATCCCGGTTCCGGCGACTTTATCATCAAGCTCATCGCCGCCAGAGAAGACCAGCGGCTCCTGGGCATCCAGGTGCTGGGCAAGGGCGCGGTGGACAAGATGGTGGACGTGGCCGTCACCGCCATCACCCTGAAGGCCCGCCTGGCCGACCTGGCCAACATGGACATGGCCTACGCGCCCCCCTTCTCCACCGCCATTCACCCCTTTGTGGCCGCGGTGCAGATTCTGCTCAACAAGCTCTCCGGCCGTCTGGTGAGCATGGGCCCCGCCGACTTCCAGGCTGGAAAGGCGGAGGGCCGCCGTATCATTGACGTGGGCCCCGCTCCCTCCCTGGAGGGTGCGCCCTATCTGGACTTCACCGCTCTGCCCAATGGGCTGGAGGGCATCGGCAAGGACGAGAAGCTCCTTCTGGTGTGCGCCAAGGGCAAGCGGGCCTACCTGACCCAGAACCGGCTGCGTGCCCTGGGCTATACCGACACCGTGGTGCTGGAGGGAGGCACCACCGTCAACGGCACCGACCTGGTGAAGTAAAACAAGACACATCCTGCGCTGAAATACAAAATAATTAAGGAGAGGTAATCAATTATGGCCTGCACCATCAAGCCCGAGGATATCAAGCGGGTGAAAGCCTTCGGCTTTCTCCACAACAAGGGAACCGACTGCTTTAACGGACGGATTATCACGGTAAACGGCAAGATCACCGCCAAGCAGAACCAGATCATCGCCGAGGCCGCCGAGAAATTCGGCAACGGCACCGTGGCCTTCACCACCCGCCTGACCGTGGAGATTCCCGGCATCCACTACGACAACATCGAGCCCTTCCGGGCCTACATCGCCCAGGCCGGGCTGGAGACCGGCGGCACCGGCTCCAAGGTCCGCCCCGTGGTGGCCTGCAAGGGTACCACCTGCCAGTACGGACTCCACGACACCTTCGGCCTCTCCGAGGAGATCCACGAGCGGTTCTACAAGGGCTACCACAATGTCCGCCTGCCCCACAAGTTCAAGATCGCCGTGGGCGGCTGCCCCAACAACTGCGTCAAGCCCGACCTGAACGACCTGGGCATCATCGGCCAGATGGTCCCCAACTTCGACCCCGAGGAGTGCAACGGCTGCAAAAAGTGCGGCGTGGCCCAGGTGTGCCCCATGGGCGCGGCCAAGCTGGCCGACGGCGAGCTGACCATTGACAAGGACGTGTGCAACAACTGCGGCCGCTGCATTGACAAGTGCTACTTTGACGCCATGGACGGCGGCACCTTTGCCTACAAGATCTACATCGGCGGCCGCTGGGGCAAGCGCACCGCCACCGGCCGTCCCCTCAGCAAGCTCATCACCACCAAGGAGGAGGCCCTGAACATCATCGAGAAGGCCCTTCTTCTGTTCCGTGAGCAGGGCAAGACCGGCGAGCGCTTTGCCGACACCATCGAGCGCCTGGGCTTTGAGCACGTGGAGAAGGAGCTCCTCTCCGACGACATCCTCTCCCGCAAGCAGGCCATTCTGGACGCTCAGCTCCACATCACCGGCGGCGCCACCTGCTGAGCCCCAAAAGCCAATACCACCAGAAAAATCCTCCGGACAGTGTGTCCGGAGGATTTTTTTGTCCACATGAGAGCGCGGTGGTGTGGAAAAAGATTCACAATTAATTTACAGACTAATCAGTCTGTTTGTATTAAAATAAAACAGACGGTACGGTCTGCTTTTTGAGTTGGGCGGGCCTGACGGAATAACGCTGTAAAAGAGGGAATCTGAGATGGTAATCGAGGAACTCATCCGGCTGCTCCTGACCGTAGGAGTGGCGTTCGTGGTGGGAAAGCTGGTGTCAAAGCTGCGGCTGCCCGCCATTCTGGGCTGGCTGCTGACGGGAATGGTGCTGGGGCCCCACGCCTTCGGCCTGCTGGACAACACGGTGCTGGACGCGGCGTGGTACGGTACGGCGGAGCACATTCTGGAGTGCATTGTGGGCCTGATGATCGGCACCGAGCTGCTGTGGCACAAGCTGAAGAAGGCCGGCAGGCAGATTGTGGTCACCACGGTCACAGAGTCCCTGGGGACCTTCCTGGTGGTCAGCCTGGTCTTTGGTGTGATATTCCTGGCGGCGGACGTGCCGGTCTATCTGGCCTTCCTCTTCGGCGGCATCGCCCTGGCCACCGCGCCCGCGCCGTCCCTGTCCATTGTCAGCGGCATGAAGACTGCCGGACCGGTCACCGACACCCTGATCCCCATGGCCGCCCTGGATGACCTGGTGGGCGCGGCGGTGTTTTTCGTGGTGGTGGCGCTGGTGTCCGCAAACCTGTCCGCCGGGCAGATTTCGGTGGGGGTCATGCTGCTCATCGTGCTCCTGCCTGTGCTCCTGGGGGCGGTTACCGGCTTTGTGACAGGAAAGCTGCTCCGGCTGGTGCGGGGACAGAAGGCCTCGGTGGCGGTGATGGCGGTCATGCTGCTCCTGTCCGCCGGGCTGGGGATGTTCCTCAACCAGGTGGTGCTGCCTGTGCCCGCCCTGAACTTCATGCTCATCGGCATGGCCTTCTCTACTGCGTTCGCCAATCTCATCCCGGAGAAGCAGCTGGAGGAGATCATGCAGGTGATGAATCCGGTCATCGGCGCGGGTCTGATTGTGGTCATTCTCAATCTGGGCGCCCCGCTGGATTACCACCTGATCTTCGGCGCGGGACTCTATACCGCCGTCTATATCGTGGCCCGGGCGGTGGGAAAATACAGCGGTGCACGGTTCGGCGCCACGGTCACCGGCGCGCCGGTCACCGTGCGGCGCTACCTGGGCCTCACGCTGCTGCCCCACTCGGGGGTGTCACTGGTCTTTACGGGTATTGCGGTGTCCGTCCTCAGCGGGCCCGCACCTGAGTGCGCCTCCATTCTCCAGGGTACCATCGCCGCGGCGGCAGTGATCAACGAAATTATTGCGGTATTTATCGCCAAAAAGGGCTTTGAGTGGGCCGGTGAGCTGAATCAGGCAGGAAAAAGACAGGAGGAGTGGAACCATGACGCAGAAGGAACGCCAGGAACGCAGCAGGCGTGAGATACGCAGGGCCGCCATGGAGGAGTTCGGGAGCAAGGGCTATGAGGCTGCCACCATGGATGGTATCTGCGTAAGAGGGGGCATCTCCAAGGGGATGATCTACCACTACTATACAGGCAAGGACGCGCTGTTCCTGCTCTGCGTGGGGGACATGTTCCGCAGCATGGCGGAGTATGTGAGCCGGGCCATGGAGGAGGAAGGAGAGGAACCTGAAAACGGCAGGAGCTGTATCAGGCGTTTCTTCTCCCTGCGTGAGCGCTATTTTCAGGAGCACCCTTTGGAGAAGACTGTTTTTGAAAATGCCATGCTCCATCCGCCCAAACATCTCCGGGAGGATATCCAGCGCCTGAGAGGTCCGGTTCAGGACATCAACCGCCGCTTTCTGGGGAGGGCTCTGAGTAGGCTCACCCTGCGGGAGGGAGTGGACAGACAGCGGGCTTACCGGTATCTGGAGAGCCTTGAGGGGACACTGTTCCCCATTGTGGAGGGCTATCAGGGACAGGAGAAGATTACAGATGTAAAGGCCCTCTTTGCCCTGTCGGAAGAGGTACTGGACATGCTGCTGTTCGGTATCGCCAGAGAATAAGTGCGGCAGGTCCCACGGCACAGCCGTGGGACCTGCTTTTTCATATTTCACAAACATCTCCTTGTCAAAACAAAAACAGCGGAAGGCTAGACTATCGCTACACAAAGCAAAACAAGGAGGAGCCCCTATGAACACGTCTGAAAAGCTTGAAAAGAAGATTTACCTGGTCACCGGAGCAGCCGGTTTTCTTGGCGGCACCATCTGCCGCCAGCTGGTGGCCCGGGGAAAGCGAGTCCGTGCCTTTGTTCTGCCGGGAGATAAGGCCAGGGCGTTTCTTCCCGAGGGAGTGGAAATCTGTGAGGGGGATCTGACGGACCCCGCCTCACTGAAGCGCTTTTTCACTGCGGAAGACGGCGCTGAGCTCTATGTGACACACTGCGCCTCCATCGTCACGGTGGACCCGGACTACAACGCCAAAGTGATTGACGTCAACGTGGGCGGGACGAAAAACATCATCGATTGCTGCCTGTCCGCGCCCCAATTCCGCAAGCTGGTCTACGTCAGCTCCACCGGCGCCATTCCGGAGCTGCCCAAAGGGGAGAAAATCGCGGAAGTCAGCCATTTCGAGCCTGAGACAATGCCTGAACTGGTGCGGGGCTGTTACAGCCAGAGCAAAGCGCTTGCAACCCAGCTGGTGCTGGATGCCGTCCGGGACCAGGGCCTGAACGCCTGCGTGGTCCATCCCTCCGGCATTATGGGCCCCGAGGATTATGCGGTGGGGGAGACCACCAGCACCATGATTAAGATTATCAACGGTGAAATGCCCATGGGTATCGACGGTACCTTCAATCTGTGCGATGTGCGGGATCTGGCGGCGGGCTGCATCGCCGCCATGGAGAGAGGCCGCAGCGGTGAGTGCTATATTCTGGCCAACCGGGAGGTGCGCTTTAAGGACTTTGCCAAGCTGGTGGCCGAGGAGGCAGGCTGCAAGGCGCCTGACGTCTTTCTACCCTGTGGTGTGGCCAACTTTATTGCCGGTATTGTGGAGAAGAACGCCAAAAAGCAGGGGAAAAAGCCGCTGCTCACCACGTTTTCTGTCTACAACCTGGCGCGCAACAACAATTTTGACTCCTGTAAAGCGGAGCGGGAGCTGGGATATCACACCCGCAGCTACCGTGAGACCATGCATGACGAGATCGCCTGGCTGAAGAGCACGGGTAAAATCAGGGGATGATGGCCAAAGATAGAGCCCGCTGGAGCGGGTCATTGCCGCACCGATAGTGCCTTTATAGAACAAGGGCTCCGCCGGTAAAACCGGCGGAGCCCTCTGTTTTATGGGTCAAGTTCTTCGTGCCAGGCCTCCAGAAAGGCCTCGTCCTTCAAATCCAGGCCCCGCTCGCCCGCCAGACCCTCGATGTGGTGGGTGAACTCGTGGGCCAGGGTGGCATAGAGCTCCTCCTCCCAGTCCGCTTCGGTCCATTCCTCTTTGGCGGCCAGGGCGGCAAAGGAGCCGTAGTACAGGAGAATGTACCGGCCCATCTGGTCGTCGCAGTACTCGCCCAGAATATACATCTCCCCCGACGGGAACTCCGGGTCCGGCATCTCGTCGGGCAGGAGGGAGATACCACCGTTGAGGTCGGCATAGAATTCCTCAGGGAACTCCTCCGCCATCCGGTCCAACAGGTTGCCTGCCTCATCAAAGGTCATACTGATTCCTCATTTCCTGCCTGCGGCGCTTACCATGCCGCAGAGAAGTCCTCCCACCGGAAAGACAATCCAGGTGGGGTGCCAGGCGTCGAACACAAAGCCCGCCACCAGGAAGATGATGGTGGCAGCCGACATAATAAAGCCGCACCGGCGGTCAGAAGCAGGGGAAGGGGTATAGGTCCAACTGGCCTCCTCCTGGGCAGCGCCGCTACCGTGGTACTTGCTGTGCTGGATGCCCAGGTAGACCAGAGCGGCCACTGCGGCCGCCACAATCAAGAAGAACACCGTACAGGCTGCTGCGCCGCCGTTGGGCTGGAACTGCCACAGCACGGACAGCCCTATCAGCAGGGCCACTGCCACCAGAATGGCGGCTACCCCGATGGCGATGCCCGCCCGGAATATTTTCCGGAAGGCGGTAATGGCATCGGCATTGTAGAAAGGCGGCACCGTTGGGTGGGCTTTGCGGAAGTCACTGTGGGCGATGCCGCCCCAGATAAACAGAAATACCGCTGCCGCCAGGCACAAAAAGAAGGGAAGTACGATAAAGCCCGTCTCACCCCAGACCAGACAGCCGCCCAGAATGGAGGCTATGCTGGCGACGGACAGGAACACTCCGGCGGCCATGAGGACGGAGAAGCGGTCCATGTGCTGGTCGTAGGCCACGAAGAGGGCGAACCGGGCCTCCTCAGCCGCAGTGTCAGGGGCGGGAGGCGGGGGAAAATCCGTCTCAGACAGCTCTTCCCGCATCAGCTGGTCCAGGGTGCAGGAGAGCAGGTCAGCCAGGGTGAGCAGGGTGGCGGCCTCGGGAAGGGTCTGGCCGCTCTCCCACTTGCTCACCGCCTGGCGGCTCACGCCCAGGGCCTCGGCCAGGCTCTCCTGGGTGTACCCGGCCCGGCGGCGGAGAATGGGCAGATTATGTTCAAAATGAGTCATTTGAATCGGTCACTCCTTTCAGCATCATTTTGCCGGAAGAAGGCCGGTTTTACCACCAACCCGGCGTTTCGGCGGGGATTTTTTCGCGCAACTTCAGGTTGCATGGCTGATTTTGGGCTCAGGAGGGCTTCTTCATGGTGAGGGAGATGCGCTTTTTCTTCTCGTCTACCTCCAGAACCCAGACGGTGACGATATCACCCACGGCGCACACCTCGCTGGGGTGCTTCACCCGGCGGCCCGCGCCCAGCTGGGAGATGTGGACCAGGCCGTCCTGATGGACGCCGATGTCCACAAACACGCCGAAGTCGATGACGTTGCGCACCGTGCCGGTGAGCTCCATGCCCGGCTTCAGGTCCTTCATCTCCATCACGTCGGTGCGCAGGATGGGCTTGGGCAGCTCGTCACGGGGGTCGCGGCCCGGCTTCATCAGCTCACCCACCACGTCCCGCAGGGTGGGCACGCCCACGCCGCAGGCCTGGGCGGCCTTCTCCTCGCCGTAGTCCTTCACCCGCTGGGGCAGCTGGGACAGGTTGCCCGCCTTCACGTCGGCCATGCCGTAGCCGCACAGCTCCAGCAGTTTGCCCGCGGCGTCGTAGCTCTCGGGGTGGACGCCGGTGTTGTCCAGCACGTTGGCACTCTCGGGCACCCGCAGGAAGCCGGCGCACTGTTCGAAGGCCTTGGGGCCCAGCTTGGGCACCTTCAGCAGCTGCCTGCGGGAGGTGAAGGCGCCGTTCTCCTCCCGGTACTTGACGATGTTCTTGGCAGTGGTGGCGTTGAGACCTGCCACCCGGGTGAGCAGGGGGGCGGAGGCGGTGTTCAGGTCGGCGCCAACAGAGTTGACGCAGTCCTCCACCACGCCGGACAGGGTCTCATCCAGTCGGGCCTGGGGCATATCGTGCTGGTACTGGCCCACGCCGATGGCCTTGGGGTCGATCTTCACCAGCTCGGCCAGGGGGTCCTGGAGACGCCGGGCGATGGACACGGCGCTTCTCAGGTTCACGTCGTACTCGGGGAACTCCTCGGCGGCCAGCTTGGACGCGGAGTACACACTGGCGCCCGCCTCGCTGACAATCATATAGCTCACGCCGCCCCCCAGCCGCTTGATCAGCTCCACCGTCATCTGCTCGGTCTCACGGCTGGCGGTGCCGTTGCCGATGGCGATGTGGGCCACACCGTGCTTGCGGATGAGTTTGGAGAGCACGTCGATAGCCTCCTCCTTCTTCCGCTCGCTGAAGGTGGGGTAGACCACCGCCGTGTCCAGCACCTTGCCGGTGCCGTCCACCACGGCCACCTTGCAGCCGTTGCGGTAGCCCGGGTCCAGGCCCATGGTGACAAAGCCCTTCACCGGCGGCTGCATCAGCAGGGGCTTCAGGTTCAATCCGAACATCTTGATGGCGCCCTCGTCGGCCTGCTCGGTGAGCAGATTGCGGATCTCCCGCTCGATGCTGGGGGCGATAAGCCGGTCGTAGGCGTCCTCAGCGGCGGCGCGGACAAAGGCCATGGAGGGAGCGCCGGGCACCAGCACAGCTCTGCGCACCACGATGAGGGCGGCCTCCCGGTCCATCTCCACCGAGACCTTCAGCACCTCCTCCCGCTCACCCCGGTTGATGGCCAGAATCTGGTGGCCCATGGCACGGGAGACAGGGGTGGTGAAGTCGTAGTACAGGCGGTACACCGTGTCCTCAGGCTCCTTGTCCGCCGCCTTGGACACCAGGCTGCCCTTGCTCCGCCACAGCTCACGCAGGCGCTTGCGCAGGTCGGCGTCGTCGCTGATGGCCTCGGCGATGATGTCGGAGGCGCCGGCCAGGGCCTCCTCCACCGAGCTGACCCCCTTTTCCGGGTCCACATAGTCGGCGGCGGCCACCTCAGGGGCGGGGCAGTCCCGGCCCTGGGCAAAGAGCAGCTGGGCCAGAGGCTCCAGACCCTTCTCCTTGGCGATGGTGGCCCGGGTGCGGCGCTTGGGCTTGTAGGGGCGGTACAGGTCCTCCACCTCCGCCAGAGTGGCGGCGGCGTCAATGGCGGCGGACAGCTCCTCGGTCAGCTTGCCCTGGCCCTCGATGGAGGCCTTGACCTCCTCACGGCGCTTGTCCAGGTTGCGCAGGTAGGTCAGGCGGTCGGCCAGGGTGCGGAGGGTGGTGTCATCCATGGTGCCGTGCATCTCCTTGCGGTACCGGGCGATGAAGGGGATGGTGTTGCCCTCGTCCAGCAGGGTGATGACATTCTGAATATGCTCTTCCTTGCGGCCCAGTTCCCGGGCCAGGATCTGAACAATAGTCTCCATTGCAAAACTCCTTTGTGTAGTATGCGTGTTCTTTGAGGTATATTTTACGGCATCTCAACCAGGAAGTCCAGGGGAAAGCTTGCGCGGTGACCGGCGAGCGGGTAGAATAAAAGAGAGAAAACCGGCGAAAGGAGAGACGGAATATGGCGCGTACACTGGAAGAACTGAACCGTACCCTGACGGAGCTGGGGGAGCGGCAGGAGAAGCGGTAGCAGCTGCTGGACCAGTGGTTCGTCCTGAAGAGAGAGAAGAACAGGTGTTCCGCACGGGCGGAGGAGCTGAAGCAGATCCTGGCCAAGGAGCGGCGGGATGTGGAGGAGCTGGAGGGCATGAGCCTGAAGGGGCTGTGGCTGCGCATCACCGGCGACCGGGAGGGCCGCCTCTCCAAGGAGAAGGCGGAGGCCCTGGCGGCCCAGGCCAAGTATGAGCAGGCCCTCCGGGACGTGGAGGACGCCAAAAACCGGCTGGCCGAAATGGGCCGGGAGCTGGACCAGGTACCCGACTGCACCGCCGAGCGGGAGGCGGCCCTGAAGGAGAAGCGTGCCCTGCTGCGTGAGGCGGGCGGCGCGGTGGGGGAGCGGATCGCTGCCCTGGAGGAGGAACTCGCTGCCCGGCAGAGCCGGAAAGAGGAGCTGGGCGAGGTCATTGCCGCCGCACAGGAGGTGTTCTCCCGCCTGTACGAGGCGATCCGCGAGATGAGTGAAGGTGAAGATACCTCCACCACCAGGATGAAGCAGTACGCATTGAATGAGACCCGGAACTATGTGGATCAGGCCCAGCAGCTCCTGTCCCGGTTCCGCACCGAGCCGGCCGACGCGGCCCTGAGCTCCCGGGCCAAGGTACCCATCGAGGCCTTCGCCGCCTTTCCCGGCTACTTCCTTTCCGACTTCCTTGACGACATGGCATTGCTGAAGCAGATTGGGCAGTCCGGGGAGAGCGTCATCCGGGCGGTGCATGAGGTGGAACGGGTACTGGACCAGCTGGAGGACCTGGACTGTCAGGAGGAAGTGGGCATCTCCCGCGCCCAGGACGCGCTGACGCAGCTGACTGAGACGGGATAAATCCAAATAAAACAGCGCGGCCCGGAAGAATCCGGGCCCCTCAATCAGGAAGTCCAGGGGAAAGCTTGCGCGGAGACGGGCCAGCGGGTAGAATAAAGGGGAGAAAACCGGCGAAAGGAGAGACGGAATATGGCGCGTACACTGGAAGAACTGAACCGCACCCTGGCGGAGCTGGGGGAGAGGCAGGAGAAGCGGCGGCGACTGCTGGCCCAGTGGTCCGTCCTGCAGGAAGAGGCGGACAAGCGTTCCGCCCGGGCGGAGGAGCTGAAGCAGCTCCTGGCCAAGGAGCGGCGGGACGTGGAGGAGCTGGAGGGCATAAGCCTGAAGGGGCTGTGGCTGCGCATCACCGGCGACCGGGAGGTCCGCCTCTCCAAGGAGGAGGCGGAGGCTCTGGCGGCCCAGGCCAAGTATGAGCAGGCCCTCCGGGACGTGGAGGACGCCCAAAACCGGCTGGCCGAAATGGGTCAGGAGCTGGATAAGGTACCCGACTGCACCGCGGAGCGGGAGGCGGCCCTGGAGGAGAAGCGGGCCCTGCTGCGTGAGGCAGGCGGCGCGGCGGGGGAGCGGATCGCCGCCCTGGAGGAGGAGATCGCTGCCCGGCAGAGCCGGAAAAAGGAGCTGGGCGAGGCCATTGCCGCCGGGCGGGAGGTGCTCTCCTGTCTGGATGCGGCGGACGGCAGCCTGGGTGAGGCCGAGGACCTGGGCACCTGGGACATGCTGGGCGGAGGCACGTTCACCACCATGATGAAGCACAACACCCTGGACGAGGCCCGGGACTATGTGGACCAGGCCCAGCGGGCTCTGTCCCGGTTCCGTACCGAGCTGGCCGACGTGGACCTGATCTCCCAGGCCCAGGTATCCATCGGGGACTTCGCCACCTTTGCCGACTACTTCTTTGACGGCTTCTTTGCCGATATGGCGGTACAGGAGCAGATTGAGCAGTCCCGGGAGAGCGTCATCCGGGCGGTGGATGAGGTGGAGCGGGTACTGGACCTGCTGGAGGATATGGACTGTCAGGAGGACGTGGGCATTGCCCGGGCTCTGGACCAGCTGATGCAGGTGACCGAGGCGGGATAAATCCAAATAAAACGGCGCGGCCCGGAGCAATCCGGGCCGCGCTGTTGTTTGTCTGTGAAGAGGGCCTCAGCCTGCTGCCAGAGCGGCGGCCTGCTCGCCAGCGATGTAGCCGCTGCCGAAGACCCACATGCCGGCGTCGCCGCCAATGGGGTACTCGGCACCGGTGGCCATGATGTTGCCGAAGCCGTCGTTGCCCGCCACGAAGAGGTTTTCGATGGCGGTGCCGTCCTCACGGACAGCCTGCATGTTCTCGTTGACCTCCACGCCGCCGCAGGAGCTGATAGCCAGACCGCAGCACTTCATAATGTAGTAGTACTCGCTGCCATCGGCGTTGGCGTCGGAGGTGCTGGTGCCGTAAGCGGCGGCCAGGGTGCCGTCCTCAAAGCCCAGCAGGGCGTCGCCCTCAGAGAGGGAGGACACCTTCCAGGCAAAGCCCTGGCTCACGGCCTGCTCCATCACCTGGTCCACCCAGTCGCCCAGGGCCATGCCGGTGGGGATGCCCAGACCCACGTTCTGGAAGCCCATGGCGTTGCTGGTCAGGCCGCTCTCGGCGTAGGCCTGGAGCTGGTCGGCGGAGTAGACCACGTAGTAGGAGGAGCCGATGGAGTAGGTACCCATGGCGCCGGAGAAGCCGCCCATGGGGTTGTAGGCGTCATAGTCCTCGGGGCGGAAGGAGGTGCCGTCGTTCTCCACGAACACGCCGTCGGGGTTGCAGGCCAGGATGACGGTCAGGTCGTTGGGGGACCACTGGGTGCCGTCGTCGGTGGTCTGGACCTCAAAGGCGGTGATGAACTGCTCGCCCATGCGCTGGTGGCTCATGGGGTAGGCGTCCAGATTGTAGGGGGCTGCGCCGGCGTCCATGGCCATGACGATGCCGTCGCCGTCGTTGCCCTGCCAGCCGTAGTAGAGCCAGTCGTCGCCGCCGCCGGCCCACTCGTCCATCAGCTCGTCGTTGCCGCCGTAGCCGCCGGTGGCCAGCACAACCGCCTTGGCGGCGACATGGTAGGTGGTGCCGTCGTCGCCCTGGGCATCCACACCGGTGATATTGCCGTTGTCGTCGTAGGTCAGATTGGTGACGGTGGTGGACAGGAGCGCCTGGCCGCCGTTGGCAATGTAGTTGTCGTACACGGTGTCAAAGTACTTCTCAGCCTGGTAGTAGGACACGCTGGTACCCTCGCCGTCGGTGCCGAAGGTGTACACGCTGTCAGCGGTGAGCAGGTCGGGGTCCTCGGGGGTGGTGGGCAGAGCCATGGGGCCGCCCTCGGTCATACCCTCCATGCCGCCCTCCAGCATGAGGCCCATCATGGACTTGGTGAAGGCCATGCCGTACTCCATGATCTTCTGCAGACCCAGACCGGAGGCGGGAACCACAGCCTTATAGGCCTCGGCGTTGACAGGGGTGTACTCGTCGGCGTGGGAGGAGACATAGTCCGGGTCGTTTCACTGGGAGTCCTCCTCGCCGTGGCGGTGGTTGGCGATGGTGGCCTCATAGGTGTCCAGGATGGCCTGGGCCTGCTCCTCAGTGGTGTCTGGGCTGTAGGCCTTGGGACCGCCGGTCATCATGGACTGACCGCCCCAGCGGAAGGTCTTCTCGATGTTGAGTACGGAGGCGCCGCTGTCCAGGGCGGCCAGAGAGGCTACGGTACCGGCGGCGCCGGCGCCCACCACCACCACGTCACAGCTCAGCTCCACCACCTCGTCGGTCTTGGAGGAGGGGGTCATGAACATGGCGTTGATGGCGGTGTTGATCTCGTTCTCGGAGTAGCCGGAAGCGGCGAAGGCCTGCTCCAGGGCGGAGCGGATGGCGTTCTTGATGCCGTTGGAGGAGCCGGTGGCGCCGGTGACGGCGTCCACGCCGATGCTCTGCAGCTCCAGAATCTCAGGCTCCAGCTCCTCAAAGGCGCCGGTGCACAGGTAGCGGTTCTCGTAGGAGTCCTGGTCGTCCACAAAATTGTCCTGGAGGGACAGGGAGACGATGCTGCTCTCGTCCACCGTCACGTCCACGGTGACGAAGTCGATGCAGGAGAAGCCGTGGGACTGGCCGGTGTAGGTGCCGGGGGTCATCTTGTACTCGGCGGTGTCCAGCAGCCCGGCCTGGCGCATGGCGTCCTGAAGGGCGGCGATGACGCCGTTGGAGGTGCCGGTGGCGCCGGAGACCGTGTCCACCTGGCCCTGATTTTCCACAATGGCGGTCTGGAAGTGGTCAATCTGGGCGCCGCCGATGTCGGGGGTCTCGTCGGGGGCGTCGATGGTGCAGGCGGTGATCACGCCGTCGGTTACCTCGATGGTGACGCTGATGTCCCCGCCGTAGCCCCGGGCGGTGCCGGTGTAGGACGCCGCCTGGCTCTGGGAGCCGGTGGGGCTGGTCTCAGGCTCCTGCTGGGAGCAGGAGGCCAGGGAGAACAGCAGCGCCAGCGCGAGGAACAGGGAAAAGGCTCTTTTCATAACAAATTCCTCCTCATGTGTGCCGTGGCAAATATGTAATATGCTATATATTAGAGGAAAAGAAGAAGGGCTATTCGCCCAACTCCTTCTGCAGGTTTTCACGCACCCGCTTCAGCAGCCGGATCAGCTCCGTCCGCTCCTCCGGGGTGAATCCGCGGGTGAGCAGCTCTTCGCTGTCCTCAATGGCGTCCAGAGATTCACCCTTGGCGTCCGCCGGGGGAAGGGGATAGAGATTCCTGGCCCGCCTGTCGTCCGGGTCGGGCACGCTGATCAGCAGACCCTTCTCCACCAGACGGCTCACCAGCCCCACCACCGTGGGGTGGGACACCCCCAGAAAGGCCTCCACATCCCGCAGGGTGATCCGTGCGCCGCCCTGGGACATGACAAAGCGGAGCACCTCAGCCTGGGCGGGTGTGATCCCCTCGGAGCGAAAACGCTGATAGAGCACCTTGCCGTGGTCATCGTAAATCAGCTTAATCAGGAACCCTACATCGTTTTCTCTGCCCATGAAACCCTCCGAATCAAATATATAGCATGTTACCTTTTTGAATTGTACGGCATACATGCGGGATTGTCAAGTATTTGACGTATAATAACAAGAAAGAAATTACTCCAGCATATCCGGCAGGAAGGCCTGCCAGGGCAGCACACCGGACAGCTCTATCAGCACAGGCGAGAAGCCGCCGGCAGTGTCGGCTATCTGCCGGGGTGTACGGAGAACGGGAGGCTGCTCCGGACGGCTGACAGGGAGCGAGACCGTGACCCGCAGGCCTTCGCCCGGCCGGCTCTCCAGCATCAGCGCGCCGCCGTGGAGGGCGGCGATCTGCCGTGCAATGGGCAGACCGGCTCCGGCGCCGCCGGCCTTTGCATCCGTCCCGATGTCCAGCCCGGCGCCGCTGTCCCACACGGTGAGAATGGCCCGGCCGCCTGCCTCTGTCAGCCGCAGCCCAGCCCGGCCGCCGCTGCCGGCTGCCTTCAGGGCGTTGGAGATGAGGCACAGCAGCATCTGCCGGATGAGTCCGCTGTCCCCGGTGGTGAGGAGAGAGCCGCACTGGTCGTCAAAGCGGAGGGACACGCCTGCCGTCTCTGCCAGGCCGGACACCTCCCGGCACAGCTCCCGGCACAGACCGGCCAGGTCCAGGGGGCCGGGGGAGAAGGTCAGCCGTCCCTCCGCCAGGGCACCTGCGGTCTCGGCGTTGTTCATCAGACGCATCATACGGTAAAAGCTCTGGCTCATAATGGCCAGGTACTGCTGATATTTGGGGCCCAGCTCCTGCAGGGCGGGGGTGATGAGCTGGGCGGCGGCAGTCAGATTGCCGATGTTCTGCCGCATCTGCTCCAGCAGGGCGGCAGTGCCGGGGAAGGGGGAACTGACCGGGTCCTCGGGCAGAAGCACCGCCAGGATGCCCTCCTCATACTGAGAAAGGGAGAGCCGCCAGGTCTGCCCGGCGGCGGTACAGGTGCCGGAGACAGTTCCTTCCGCGCCCAGGAGTCCGGCCAGAAATTCCGGCGCTTCACCGCCCGCGGGGGACAGCTTCAGCTGCTGGATGGCCGCGCCGTTGCAGGCTATGATTCTGCCGTCCCGGATGACCAGGGCGGGAAAGGGAGCGTGCTCCAGCGAGAAGAGAGAGGACGGGACTTGGTCCATAGGCCGCACTCACCTCCATCAAATCATTTTCTTATGATGTTGATATAGCTTATGCAGTTCAGGCGGGAACTGCGTTTTTTCCAGTATACCAAAATCTGGCCTGACCAACAAGGGAAAAAGTCGAAAACTGTCGAAAGGAAGGAGCAAAGGCGTAAGCTGATGTTTTTACGCATCCAGACAGGTTGAAGCGGGAGAAAAACCGGAATGACACACCTTTGGAGCGGATAAAGTGGAGGAAAACAACGGGAACGCCACACCAAAGGAGGGCGGGGGGATGCTTATGCCCGACTTAAGTGCCTGTCAAACCACACTTGCGATAACTTGAATAAAAAAAGCAAATTTTTTGGGAAATTTCAAAAAAACTCTTTAAAAACGCAACAAGATAGGCTATAATAGGGGGCGCACGAGGATACCTCGAAGATTTTAAAAGGAGAGAATTGAAATGAGCATTAAAGTCGGCATCAATGGCTTTGGCCGTATCGGCCGTATGGTCTTCCGCGCTAGTCTGAATCATCCCGAGATCGAGATCGTGGGCATCAACGATCTGTGCCCCGCCGACTACCTGGCTTACATGCTGAAGTACGACACCATGCACGGCCAGTTCGCCGGTGAGGTGAGCAGCAACGAGACCGGCATCGTGGTCAACGGCAAGTGCATCCCCGTCTTCGCCGAGCGCGACCCCGCCAACATTCCCTGGGGCAAGCTGGAGGCCGAGTACGTTGTTGAGTCCACCGGTCTGTTCCTGACCCAGGAGAAGGCAGAGGCTCACCTGAAGGCCGGCGCCAAGAAGGTTGTCATGTCCGCCCCCTCCAAGGACAGCACTCCCATGTTCGTCTGCGGCGTGAACCTGGACAAGTACACCCCCGACATGAAGTTCGTGTCCAACGCTTCCTGCACCACCAACTGCCTGGCCCCCATCGCCAAGGTCCTGAACGACAACTGGGGCATCACCGATGGCCTGATGACCACCGTTCACTCCACCACCGCCACCCAGAAGACCGTTGACGGCGTGTCCATGAAGGATTGGCGCGGCGGCCGTGCTGCTGCCGGCAACATCATCCCCTCCTCCACCGGCGCCGCCAAGGCCGTGGGCAAGGTCATTCCCGAGCTGAACGGCAAGCTGACCGGTATGTCCATGCGTGTTCCCACCCTGGACGTGTCCGTCGTCGACCTGACCGTCAACCTGGCCAAGCCCGCCAAGTACGAGGAGATCTGCGCCGCCATGAAGGCCGCCTCCGAGGGCGAGCTGAAGGGCGTTCTGGGCTACACCGATGAGGACGTGGTTTCCGCCGACTTCCTGGGCGACACCCGCACCTCCATCTTCGACGCCAAGGCCGGTATCGCTCTGACCGACACCTTCGTGAAGGTCGTGTCCTGGTACGACAACGAGATCGGCTACTCCAACAAGGTGCTGGAGCTGATCAAGCACATGTACTCCGTCGACCACAAGTAAGCTGGTCTTTCCGGAAATACGAAACCGCCCCGCCCGGCATTGCCGGGCGGGGCGGTTTTTTCTTTTATCACGGGCGGAAAAAACTGAAAGGCAGCTCAGAGGGCCAGGGACTCCTCGCCGGGGAGAGCCACGCCGGCCAGAGCCCGGCGGCCCAGCCGGACGCTGAGGAACAGCGTCACCAGCTCCACTGCCGGGAAGGCCAGCCAGATGCCGGTCATGCCGAAGAGGAAGGCGAAGAGACAGGCGGCGGGGACAATGCCCAGGCAGCCACGGAAGAAGGATACACGGAAGGAGGCGCTGGCCTGTTCCGTGGCGCCCAGCAGGGCGGCGGCCACAAAGTTGAAGCCCACAAACAGGAAGCCGATAAAGTAGAGCCTCAGTCCCGGCTCTGCGATGGCCTGGAGGGCGGCGTTGCCCTCGCTGTTGAAGAGGGACACCAGCTGCGAAGGGAAGAGAAGCGCGGCGGCCAGGGCCAGCAGGCCCAGGGCGGAGGCCAGCAGCAGCGCCTTATGGTACACCCGCCGCACCACATCCAAGTCCTGCATGCCGTAGGCGTGGCTGAGCAGGGGCTGGCTGCCCTGGGCGATGCCGGTAAAGACGGACAGCACCACCAGAGCCAGGTTGGCCACCACGCCGTAGGCAGCCACGCCGATGGTACCGGCGGCGTGCATCACCAGCAGATTGAAGACCACCAGGGTGATACCGGAGGAGAACTCGTTGATAAAGGCGGCGATACCCAGCCCGGCCACAGCGGCCATCTTCCGCAGGGACAGCCCCGTGGGCACGGCCTTGAAGCGGCTGCGCCCGGAGAAGATGTGGATGGAGGAGATGGCAATGCCGATGATGGGGGCGGTACCGGTGGCCAGGGCGGCGCCGAAGATGCCCATATTCAGGGGGTAGAGGAACAGGTAGTCCAGCACGATGTTGGACAGGCTGCCCACCAGCATGGCCGTCATGGCCAGCTTGGGGCTGCCGTCGTTGCGGACAAAGGCCACCAGGATGTGGTTGAGGATGAAGAAGGGGGCAAAGAGGAAGACGGTGCGCAGGTACACCGCGCACATGGGGAGGATACGCTCCTCTGCGCCCAGCAGCCCGGCCAGGGGCCGGGAGAACAGCAGGCCGAACGCGACCAGCACCACACCGGCCACAATTCCGGCGACCAGTGACAGGGTGAAGGAGGCGTTGGCCTCATGGTCATCCTCCCGGGCCTTGCAGATGGCGTACCGGGTGGCGCCGCCGATACCCAGCATCATGCCCAGGCCATTGATAAAGCCGAACACCGAGATGGCCAGGTTTAAGGCCGCCAGGCCGTCCGACCCCAGACGGCTGGATACAAAAAAGGTGTCCGCCAGGATATAGCCCGACATGCCCAGCATGCCCAGAATATTCAGGGACATGTACCGGGCAAAGGTACGGTTCAGATTCTGTTCGTCCATTGGTTGATCCCTCTCTCTGAAAAAATGGGGCGGCCGGACCCCGCAGAGCAAAAAAGTGCCTGGATATATTCCTTCTAAGACCTACGGAATATATACAGGCACAAACTGCATTTACCCGGTGGTAAATGCCGGCACAGGTAATAAAAATGTCGTAAGAGAGGATACCACAGGGCGGGGAGCATGTCAACCCCCTGCTCCTTACCCCAGGATGCCAAGATGCTCCAGCAGGATCTTTGCGCCGATGAGAATGAGCACGCAGCCGCCGAAGAGCTCCGCGCCGGAGCGGTACTTTGCGCCGAACACGCTGCCGATCTTGACGCCCGCCGCCGAGAACAGGAAGGTGATCACACCGATAAAGGCCACGGCGGGGCCGATGTCCACCCGCAGGAAGGCAAAGGTGACGCCCACGGCCAGGGCGTCGATGCTGGTGGCCAGGGCCAGAGGGAGCATGGCGGCAGGGGAGAAGGAGCCGTCCTGGTGCTCCTCCTCGCTGCGGGACTCCTTGACCATATTGCCGCCGATAAAGACCAGCAGCACAAAGGCGATCCAGTGGTCAATGTTGGTGATGAGGGCCTCAAACTGGGAGCCCAGCAGCCAGCCCAGGAAGGGCATCAGGGCCTGAAAGCCGCCGAACCACAGCCCGGCGGTGAGCATGTGGACCGGGCGTACCCTACCCACCGACAGACCCTTGCAGATGGAGACGGCGAAGGCGTCCATGGACAGCCCCACGGCCAGAATGAACAGTTCCAGAAGACCCATAGTAAAAAACCTCCGGTTGGGGGGATTTGGCCCGGCACGGCGGCCGGAAGGGGCGTCAGCGGCGTAATTTTCCAAAAACAGGCAAACAAAAAGAGACCTATCCGCCCCTTGGCAGATAAGTCTCGTCATTTCAGGCTGAACCAGAGGCCCGAGGCCTCAGTATGTTGGCTCCGCCGCGCATGCCGCGCCGACTACTCCCTTATGTTCGTCCATTCTAACATTTTCCGGCCCTGCCTGTCAAGAAAAAACGGGAGGATTTCCACCCCAGTCCGGGGTAGCCATCGGGGCAGCACTGTGATAAAATGTTGCATGCTCGACTGAAATACCACAGGCCGGAGGGAGAACCATGGGAAAAAGCACGGCGGGGGAGCGGCGCTACCCTGTGACGGAGAAAGGCTATCTGCTGGAGTTCCTGCTGGAGCAGGTGAAGGGGAAGTCCCGCAACGCGGTGAAGCACCTGCTGTCCGGGCGGCAGGTGGCGGTGGACGGGAAGATCGTCACCCGCTTTGACTGGCCTCTGGAGCCGGGGGAGGTTGTGACCATCCTGCCCCAGGGCAGGGAGGAGCAGGCCAAGACTCCCTTCCCCATCCTGTACCAGGACAGGGACCTTATCGCCATCGACAAGCCCGCCGGGCTGCTCACCGTGGGACACGAGGGGGAGCGGCAGCGCACCGCCTATCGGATGCTGGCCAACACCCTGCGGGACGGCAGCCGGGAGAAGAAGCTCTTTGTGGTCCACCGGCTGGACCGGGATACCTCGGGCGCGGTGCTCTTTGCCCGGAACGAGGAGATGAAGCGCGCCCTCCAGGAGGACTGGGACAGCCTGGTGAAGGAGCGGATCTACCTGGCAGTGACGGTGGGTGCGCCCGAGCGGGAGGAGGGCGTGGTCCGCTCCTGGCTGCGGGAGACCTCCACCCGGGTGGTCTACTCCGGCGGGCCGGGCAGCGGCGCCAAGGAGGCCATCACCCACTACAAGGTGCTCTCCCGGTCGGGGGAGTACGCCCTGGTGCGGGTGGCTCTGGACACGGGCCGGAAGAACCAGATCCGGGTCCACATGGCCGACCTGGGCTACCCCGTGGCAGGGGACAGGAAGTACGGCGACGGCTCCGGCCCCATGGACCGGCTGGCCCTCCACGCCGTCCGCCTCACCCTCACCGACCCACGCACGGGAGCCCCTCTTACCGTGACCGCGCCGGTGCCCAAACCCTTCCTGCGCCTGTTCCCCGGCGCGGAAAAAGGGGTATAACGGGCAAAAAGATAGGGGAACCGCGTTGTAAAGCGTGAAACAATCAGATATAATAAAAAAGATACAGACCCGTGCGCCAAATCCGGCGTGTGGAAAACGTTTTGAATAAAGAAGGAGCCTGCTGCATGTCAAATATCTGGCACGATATTAACCCCAAGCGCATTACCCCCGAGGATTTTGTGGCCGTCATTGAGATCCCCCAGGGCAGCAAGAAGAAGTACGAGCTGGACAAGGAGACCGGCCTCATCATCCTGGACCGGGTGCTCCACACCTCCACCCACTACCCCGCCAACTACGGCTTTATCCCCCGGACCTACGGCGATGACGGCGACCCCCTGGACGTGCTGGTCCTCTGCTCCGAGTCCATGGACCCCCTGACCCTGGTGCGGGTGTACCCCATCGGCTATATCTCCATGCTGGACGACGGCAAGAACGACGAGAAGATCATCGCCATCCCCTTCACCGACCCGGCCTACAACGGCTACCGGGACATCAGCGCCCTGCCCGCCCACGTCTTTGACGAGATGGCTCACTTCTTCACCGTGTACAAGCAGCTGGAGGGCAAGGACACCGTAGCCGGCGATGTAAATGGCCGTGAGGCCGCCATCAAGGTCATTCAGCGGGCCATTGACCACTACAACGACACCTTCCTGGGCAGCACCAGCGGGCCCACCAACGGGCGCTTTGACCGGTTCGGCGGCTCCGACCGCTGAAATATTGCGACGATTTAAGGCTTTCTTAATACTTTTTCCGTTCATTTTATCTGCGAAATCTGATAAGATGAAGGAAAGATTATGCTGTGAGGTGTTCATTCCATGAGTCAGAAGTACGACTGCCTGGTCATCGGCGCCGGTTTTGCCGGGGCGGTGACCGCCCGGGAGCTGGCCGAGCGGGGCGGAAAGCGTGTGCTGGTGCTGGAGCGGCGCAGCCATGTGGGCGGCAACGCCTACGACCGCCTGGACGACGCCGGCGTGCTCATCCACCAGTACGGCCCCCACATCTTCCACACCAACAGCCAGCGGGCCTATGACTACCTCTCCCGCTTCACCGCCTGGCGGGACTATCAGCACCGGGTGGTGGCCAATGTCCACGGCGCCATGATGCCCGTGCCCTTCAACCTGACCTCCCTGGAGCTGGCCTATGGCCCTGAGAAGGCCGCCCGGCTGGAGAAGAAGCTGGTGGAGACCTACGGCGCAGAGAAAAAGGTCACCATCCTGGAGCTGCGTAAGAGCGAGGACCCGGAGATCAAGGCTCTGGCGGATTATGTGTATGAGAATGTGTTTGTCCACTATACCATGAAGCAGTGGGGACAGAAGCCCGAGGAGATTGACCCCAACACCACCGCACGGGTGCCCGTGTTCCTCTCCCGGGACGACCGGTATTTCCAGGACACCTGGCAGGGCATCCCCGCCGACGGCTATACCCCGGTCTTTGAGCACATGCTGGACCACCCCAACATCACCGTGGAGCTGGGGGTGGACGCCGCCGACCGCCTGAAGCTGGACGCCGCCGGCCTCTCCCTGGATGGGGAGCCCTTTACGGGCACGGTGGTGTACACCGGCGCGGTGGACGAGCTGTTCGGTTGCTGCTTCGGCCGCCTGCCCTACCGTACCCTGGACTTCAAGTTCGAGACCCACCCGGTGGAGTGGTTCCAGCCCCGGGGCACGGTGAACTACACCGTCAGCGAGGACTACACCCGCATCACCGAGTTCAAGTACTTCTCCGGCCAGGACCTGCCCGACCGCACCACCATCGTCAAGGAGTACTCCCGCTCTTACACCGGCGCGGAGGGCGAGACCCCCTATTACGCCATCATCAACGACGAGAACAACGCCCTGTACGCCAAGTACCGGGCTCTGGCCGACGCCCTGCCCGGCTTCCACCTGCTGGGCCGGCTGGCGGAGTACAAGTACTACAATATGGACGCCATTGTGGTCCGGGCCCTGGAGCTGGCGGACCGTCTGCTGGGCTGAGAGCCCGGCCAAGAGAAGGGTGAGAAAAATGGATAAGATTATTACCTTTGCCGTGCCGTGCTACAACTCGGCGGCCTACATGGACCACTGCATCCAGACCCTCCTGGAGGGGGGCGATGACATCGAGATCATCCTGGTGGACGACGGCTCCACCAAGGACGACACCCCCGCCATCTGCGACCGGTACGCCGACCAGTACCCCGACATTGTCAAGGTCATCCACCAGGAGAACGGCGGCCACGGCGAGGGCGTGAACCAGGGTATCCGCAACGCCTCCGGCATCTACTACAAGGTGGTGGACTCCGACGACTGGCTGGACGTGGACGCCCTCCACAAGGTGCTGGGCAAGCTGCGGGAGTTTGCCAAGATGGAGCGGCCGGTGGACATGGTCATCGCCAACTACGTCTATGAGCACGTGGAGGACAACACACAGAAGGTCATGGGCTACGCCAACGTGTTCCCCAAGAACAAGATCTTCACCTGGAATGACATCGGCCGGTTCCGCGCCTCTCAGTATCTGCTGATGCACTCGGTCATCTACCGCACCAAGCTGCTGCGCAAGTGCGGCCTGGAGCTGCCCAAGCACACCTTCTACGTGGACAACATCTTTGTCTACCAACCTCTGCCCTACGTCAAGACCATGTACTACATGGATCTGGACCTGTACCGCTACTTCATCGGCCGCGCCGACCAGAGCGTCAACGAGAAGGTGATGGTGGGCCGTGTAGACCAGCAGGTCCGGGTGACCCGCCTGATGATCGACGCCCACGACCTGCGCCGGGTGCTCACCGTCCAGCCCAAGCTGGGCCGGTACATGCGCAACTACCTGGCCATGATGATGACCATCTCCTCCATCTTCCTCATCATCGACGGCTCTCCCGCCGCCCTGGGCAAGAAGACCGAGCTGTGGGAGTACCTCCGGTCGGTGGACCATGGGCTCTACCACAAGCTCAAGTACCGTGCGGTGTCCTTTGTGGGCAACATCCCCGGCTATCAGGGCCGGAAGCTGTCCGTGGGCCTGTACCGCATGGCCCGGAAGATCTACAAGTTCAACTGACAGAAAACAAAACCGGCTGTTCCCAACGGGAACAGCCGGTTTTTGCTGTACTTTAGATGTGGCCAGCCTGCTTGAGCAGCTCGTGCTTGATGTCCCACAGCTTCTGGGACAGGTCCACATAGTAGTTGTGGGGATTCTCAAACCGCTTGACCTCGTCCCACTGGAGGTCGATCTGGGCGGCGCAGTAGGCCCGCATCTCGGTGATGGAGGGGGACTGGTACACCAGCTTGCCCCCCTGGAAGATGGGCACCAGCAGCTCCACGGCGGTGAAGTCGGTGACAGTCTTGCGCTTCCAGGTGGCCTCCGGGTCGAAGAGCTCCAGAGGCTTGCTGGGGTCGATGACCTCGTCGTGGACGCAGATCAGGTCGGCCATGGCCTTGCCGGTCTCGTTCTCAAAGATGCGGTACACCTTCTTGAAATGGGGGTTCGTAATCTTGGCCGCGTTTTCAGAGACCTTGATCTTGGGGATGATATTGCCCTGCTTATCCTCCACAGCGGCCAGCTTGTACACGCCGCCGAACACCGGCTCACTCTTGGAGGTGATGAGCCGCTCGCCCACGCCGAAGGAGTCGATCTGGGCACCCTGGAGGAGCAGATCCCGGATGATATACTCGTCCAGAGAGTTGGAGGCCACGATGGAGCACTCGGTGAGCCCGGCGGCGTCCAGCATCTTGCGGGCCTTCCGGGACAGGTAGGTCAGATCGCCGCTGTCCAGCCGGATGGCGCACTTGGTGATGCCCTGGGGCAGCAGCACCTCCTTGAAGGCCCGGATGGCGTTGGGCACACCCGATTTGAGCACGTTGTAGGTGTCCACCAGCAGGGTGGCCGAGTGGGGATAGAGCTCGCAGTAGGTCTTGAAGGCGGTGTACTCGTCGGGGAACATCTGGACCCAGGAGTGGGCCATGGTGCCGCCGGCGGGGGAGCCGTACATCTGGTCGGCCAGGGTGCAGGCGGTGCCCACGCAGCCGGCGATATAGGCCGCCCGGGCGCCCAGCACGGCGCCGTCGGTGCCCTGGGCCCGGCGGGAGCCGAACTCGCTCACCGGGCGGCCGTCGGCGGCCCGGACGATGCGGTTGGACTTGGTGGCAATGAGGGACTGGTGGTTGAGGGTGAGAAGCAGGTAAGTCTCAATATACTGGGCCTCAATGGCGGGGGCGCGGACCGTCATAAAGGGCTCACCGGGGAAGATGGGGGTGCCCTCGGGCACGGCCCAGATGTCGCCGGTGAACCGGAAGCCCTTCAGGTAGGAGAGAAAGTCCTCGCTGAAGGTGCCCTTGCTCCGCAGAAAGTCAATGTCCTCCTCGTCAAAGCGCAGGTTCTCAATATACTCGATGACCTGCTCCAGGCCGGCCGCGATGGCAAAGCCGCCCCCGTCGGGCACAGTGCGGAAGAACACGTCGAAGTAGCAAATCTGATCTGCCATGCCGGTCTGAAAGTAGCCGTTGGCCATGGTCAGCTCGTAGAAATCGCAGAGTAGGGTGTAATTCATGGGATTCTTTTTCATGTTTATCAGCCTTTCAGCATGCGGCGCATTTACGCCCGGTTGATCACCGTCACCTGGAGTCCTCCCAGCACATCCAGGCACTTCTCGTGGAGGGCGGGGTCAAAGGAGGCGGTGCAGGCGGCGTCCACTACGATCTCTGCATCGGGCAGGGCGGCCTTGGCGATGACCGCATTGGACAGCACGCAGATGTTGGACACCAGGCCCACCAGCTCGATCTGGCCGTAGTCCTGTCCCTTCAGCCACTCGCCCAGGGCCAGGGAGGGGAAGGTGGGCTTTTCAAAGCGGCGGTCATCCTCATGGGCGGCCTTGGCCGTCTCGCCGTACAGCGCCCAGCCCTCACTGCCGCGGATACAGTGGGCAGCGGGCAGCTTGCGGCCCTCCTGGGTGCTCAGATAGTCGGGGGTATGGGTATCAAAGGTGAAGACCACATCGTCACCGGCGGCGTGGTAGGCGGCAATCTTGGCCGCAATGGGGGCGTCCAGCAGCTCGGCGCCGGAGAAGCCCAGGGAACCGTCTACGAAATCCTTCTGATAGTCCACCACAATGAGCAGCTTTTTCATGGGGAGAAACCTCCTGAATCAAAATAGATGCCGGGCTGTATTTTCCCCATTATATGTGATTTTCACCAAAAAAGCAAGGACGGCCGGTGGGAAGTCCGGCGGGAAACGGCTCAGAGCACCTTCTCGAAGCAGGGGAAGCCGTCGGGGCGGCCCTCCCGGTCAAAGTGGACCGTGCCCACCTGGGTGAAGCCCTGGCTGCGAATCAGCGCCTGCATCCGGTCGTTGCGGGCGTAGGTGTCCAGATGAAAGACGGGCAGACCCAGACGGCGGGCCATGGCCTCGCCAAACTGGAAGAAGCTCCGGCCCACACCCCGGCGCTGGGCAGCCGGGTCCACCGCCAGCCGGTGGAGCACCATGGCCGGGCCGGGGACTGCCCAGGGCAGGGGGGCATACTCAGGGGCCTGCTCCTGGTTGAGGCACACCGCCCCCAGAATGGTCCCGTCCTCATCTACCGATACATACAGCTCACCACGGGCCTGGTCGGCGGCGTAGTGGGCGCGGGTGGGGTAGTCCTCTCCCCACTGGGGATTGCCCAGGGCCTGCATATGGGCCGCCGCCCGCTGTACCAGTGCCCAGACCGCGTCCACATCCTCCGGGCGGGCAAGACGAATTACCGTCATAGTTGGCTCACTCCTCTGCAATGCTTTTCCACAGTATAACCCGCCGGGGCGGGAAAGGGAAGAAAAACTTGACAACCCGCCGGGGACAGGATATGGTGAACTTGGAGATGAAACCGCAGAATGTGGACGGGCTGGCCGGACAGCCCGGGGAAATGGGAGAAAGGAGATGCCCATGGAACAACTGACAGCGCTGTTTCAAGCGGAAAAAGTCCGCACGGACCGGCGGAAAGCGGCCGCCCTGGCGGCGGTGCTGGCCGCGGTGATGCTCATCACCTCTGCCTGTACCCCCGGAGCACCGACGGACACATCCGACCCTGTTCAGAGCAACACCCCCCAGCCAACGGAGAGCGCCTCAGCGGAGCTGTCTCAGGACTGGTCCCAGGTGAACGGCAGGCTGTACAGGCGCGGCTGGCAGGTGGACTACCAGCTGGCCCTGCCGGAGGAGTACAGCGGCGGTATTGAGAAAGGGATCACCTCGGTGACGCTGGGCATGGAGGGCTGCTCCCTGGCCCTCCTGGAGGCGGATGAGGTGCCCAGCGAGGCGGCGGTCCTTGGCGGAAAGACGGTCCGGATTGAGAATCTGGACGCCAACGGAAAGCCCATTGAAGAGGGGGTGTCGGACGGGATTGTGTGCACCGGCTGGTACATCCCCCTGGATGGGGAGCGGCGTCTCCAGCTGCTGTGGCCCACGGAGGAGGCGGAGCTTGGGGAACAGGTGGCGGCCACCGTCACCTGGAGCAGCCTGGAGAACAACCCGGAGCCCGACCTGCCCCTGCCCACGGCGGAGCAGATGGGCCTCACCGGTGATGCGGCGGTTCTCTTTGACGCCCTTCAGGCCCGGTACGCCGACCCGGAGCAGATCCCCGTGCGCTCCCGTCTCAATGACGTGATGCTTCCCGCCATTACCATCTGGGACAGCTACGAGGAGGACGGGGATACGGTGCTGGTGTGCAGCGTGAACGAGCGGTTTTACTACACCGTCCAGCTGGATGGCAGCTGCGGTGGATGGGGCGGCGGAGGCGGTCCTACCGCCTTCCGGGGATGTTACGATGAGGATGGAACTTTCCAGGTGACAGAGATTATGTCGGCTATGGACGGCGAGGGCTACGCCTACTCCATCCGGCAGATGTGCGGCCCGCTGGAGGAGCTGGCGGAGTGGCTGATCAGCGGCGAAGGGGAGCAGCCGGAGCCCATCTGGGACGAGATGCCGGACCAGGACGAGATGATGCGCATCTATCTGGCTGATCTGGGCCGGATGGTGACGGCGGGCGCCTTCGACTAACAGCAAACGACAAAAAACGGTCCCGGAGCTATGCTCCGGGACCGTTTGATTTAACTTACTCCTCAGCCTGCATGGCCTTAGCAGCGGCGATGGCCTTCTCCTGGACGGCGGGAGGCGCGTCCTCATAGCGGACAAAGTGGAAGGTGAAGGAGCCGCGGCCCTGGGTCATGGACCGCAGGTCGATGGCGTAGCGGCTCATCTCGGCCATGGGCACCTCGGCCTCAACCACCTGGTTGCCGTCGTGGTCGGGATTCATACCCATCACGCGGCCGCGGCGCTTGTTCAGGTCGCCGATAACGTCGCCCATGTAGTTGTCGGGGATGGTGACCTTCAGCTCGCCGATGGGCTCCAGCAGAACGGGGCTGGCATCGGGCAGACCGGCCTTGTAGGCCAGCTGAGCGGCGGTCTTGAAGGCCATTTCGGAGGAGTCGACGGGGTGATAGGAGCCGTCGAACAGGGTGGCCTTCAGGTTGACCACCGGGTAGCCGGCCAGCACGCCGTGCTGCACAGCCTCGCGCAGGCCCTTCTCAACGGCGGGGAAGAAGTTCTTGGGCACCGCGCCGCCGAAGACCTCCTCGCAGAACTCCAGCTCCTCGCTCTCACCGGGCTCGAAGCGGATCTTGACGTCGCCGAACTGGCCGTGGCCACCGGACTGCTTCTTGTGGCGGCCCTGGACCTCGACCTTCTTGCGGATCTTCTCGCGGTAGGGCACGCGGGGCTCGGACAGGGTGGCGTCCACGCCGAAGCGGCTCTTCAGCCGGGAGAGCAGCACATCCATCTGCATATCACCGGTGCCGGAGATGACCATCTGGTGGGTCTCGGCGTTGTTGACCCAGGAGAAGGTGAGATCCTCCTCGTTCATACGGGTCAGACCGGAGGCGACCTTGTCCTCCTGGCCCTTGGTCTTGGGGGCGATGGCCACGGAATAGCAGGGCTCGGGGAAGGGAATGGCCTCCAGCTTGACCACCTTGCGGGCGTCGCAGAGGGTGTCGCCGGTCTTCAGCTTATCCATCTTGCCAATGGCGCCGATGTCGCCGCACTGGAGCTCCTTGACCTCGTCGGCCTTCTTGCCGGTCATCACATACAGGCGGCCCAGCTTCTCAGTGGCGCCGGTGCGGGCGTTGACCATGGGCATGTCGGGCTTGATGGAGCCGGAGAGCACCTTGACATAGGAGTACTTGCCGTACTGGTCAGAGGTGGTCTTGAACACAAAGGCGGTGGGCAGGGCGCCGGGGGAGGAGACGAACTCGTCCAGCTCGCCGTCGGCGTTCTCGGCCACAAGGGCCTTGCCCTCCAGGGGGTTGGGCAGCAGCTCCACGATGGTGTCCAGCAGCATGCGGGTGCCCAGGCCGGACAGGGCGCTGCCGCACAGCACGGGGAACAGTGACAGGTCCTTCACGCCCTGGCGCAGGCCCTGGATCATCTCGGCGTAGGTGAAGTCCTCGCCGGAGAAGTACTTGTCCATGAACTCCTCGCTGGTCTCAGCCACGGACTCCTTCAGAGCGTCGTACAGCTCGTCCAGCACGGCTTTCTTGTCCTCGGGCACCTCGATCTCCTGGCGGGAGCCCTTGACAAACTCAAAAGCGCGCTTGTGGAGCACGTCGATGATGCCGATGACCTTCTTGTCGGCGTCCCAGATGGGGGCCACCAGAGGTGCGATGTTCTTGCCGAAGCGCTCACGCAGGGTGGCGAAGGCGGCGTTGTAGTCGGAGTTATCCTCGTCGGTCTTGGA
Source organism: Pseudoflavonifractor sp. (assembly GCF_050943825.1). Taxonomy (NCBI): domain Bacteria; kingdom Bacillati; phylum Bacillota; class Clostridia; order Eubacteriales; family Oscillospiraceae; genus Pseudoflavonifractor; species Pseudoflavonifractor sp. Next base: position 18,054 of record NZ_JBMNPX010000005.1, on the reverse strand, counting down.
GATGTAGAGCAGGCGGGGCAGCTTGCGGCTCTCGCAGAGCTTCCAGGCCTTCTCAGCGCCCACGCTCATGCCGCCCTTGGCGGAGCAGACGATAATGGCGGCGTCGGCGGCCTGCATGGCCTCGATGACCTCGCCGGAGAAATCGAAATAGCCGGGCGTGTCCAGAATGTTGATCTTACAGCCGTCATATTCCACAGGGGCCACGGCCAGGGAGATGGAAATCTGGCGCTTGGTCTCCTCGGGATCATAGTCGCACACGGTATTGCCATCGGGGACCTTGCCCAGTCGGGCGGTACCGCCGGTCAGATACAGCATACTCTCTGCCAGGGAGGTCTTTCCGTTTCCGCCATGCCCCAGCAGGCAGATATTACGAATGTTTTGCGCGGAATAGCTCATACGTTGTTTCCACTCCTTACTTTTAGGGTCGCGCCAGGCCCGCCGGACCCCGGCTGGCCTGTGATATTGGTCATTATACACCAAAGAGGGCGGAATGACAACTTATATTTTTAGAAAAAATATAGAACGGCGCCGGGTGTGTCCTAGTTTCTGGAACGGAAAGTTATTATTTTGACAAAGTTGAGAGGTAAGGGGGCATTTTTGGCGGAAATTCGGATGGACACAGGGCAAAATGTGGGATACTATAACTTATGGAAGATGACAGATGAAAACGGAGAAAGCGAGAACATATGGCAAAGAAGAAAACAGAAGAGATTATCACCGGCGTATTCCAGGGTACCAGCCGGGGCTTCGGCTTCCTGGTGCCTGAGGACGGAAAGAGCCGGGAGGACGATTATTTTATCCCGCCCAGAGCCACCGGCGGAGCCTGGGATGGGGACAAGGTCCAGGCCGCGCCCGACCCGGAGATGCCCTGGGAGGAGGGGCGGCGCACTGCCACTGTGGTGCGGGTGACCGAGCGGGCAAACCGGTTCGTCACCGGCACGGTGGAAAAGCTGGGCCGGGAGCTGTGGATGCGGCCCGACTCGGACAAGCTGCCCGGGCCCATCAAAATCTCCGGAAAGGCCAAGGGAGTGCGTATCGGAGAGAAGATCGCCGTGGAGATGCTGGGGTACGGCACCGCCAAGACGCCCCCTATGGGCGCCCTGCGGGAGACCTTCGGCCCCGCGGGCAACCGGGAATCCTCCACCGCCGCCATCCTCTACCACTACGAGATTGACCCGGAGTTCCCGCCCGCCGTGCTGGACGCGGCGGCGAGAGCGCCCCGTGAGGTGGAGAAGGACGCCCTGACCGGGCGCACCGACCTGCGGAACAAGATTATCATCACCATCGACGGCGCCTCCTCCAAGGACCTGGACGACGCGGTAAGCCTGGAGCGGGACGAGCAGGGCCGCTGGGTGCTGGGAGTCCACATCGCCGACGTGAGCCACTATGTGCAGGAGAAGTCCCCCCTGGACCTGGAGGCCTGGGAGCGGGGCACCTCGGTGTACTTCGCCGACCGGGTCATCCCCATGCTGCCGGTGGAGCTGTCCAACGGCATCTGCTCCCTGAATCCGGGCGTGGACCGGCTGACCATCTCCTGCTTCATGACCCTGGCCGCCGACGGCCGGGAGGAGGACCATACCATCTGCAAGAGCGTCATCCGCTCCACCGAGCGGATGACCTACGAGGACTGCAACAAGCTGCTCGCCGGAGAGGACCCGGACCTGGAAAAGCGGTATGACAATATCCTGCCCATGCTCAGGGACATGGCCGTCCTGGCCAAAGTGCTGGAGAAGCGCCGCAAGCTCCGGGGCAGCCTGGACCTGGAGACCAGCGAGAGCTATATCATCTGCGATGAGCACGGAACGCCGGTGGACATCAAGGTGCGCAGGCAGGGGGAGAGCGAGGCCCTCATCGAGTCCTTTATGCTCGCCGCCAACGAGTGCGTGGCCAAGCACCTCTTCGACCGGCACAAGCCCGCCGTCTACCGGGTCCACGAGAAGCCCAGCCAGGACAAGGCGGAGGGGCTCAAGACCATGCTCTCACCCTTTGGGTACACCTTCCAGGAGGCGGACAGCTTTGCCCTCCAGAAGATTCTGGAGGACGCCAAGGGCAAGCCGGAGGCCCCTATCATCAGCACCATGGTGCTCCGCTCCCTGATGAAGGCCCGGTACGACGTGCAGAACCTGGGCCACTTCGGCCTGGCGGCCAAGTACTATTGCCACTTCACCAGCCCCATCCGCCGCTACCCCGACCTGATGGTCCACCGGGTGCTCACCCAGGTGCTTGCCGACGAGGCCAACCCGGCCAACGTGGGCAAGACCATGCCCTGGGAGAAACGGATGGCGTCGGTGGCCGCCCGGGCGGCGGACCAGTCCTCCCAGCGGGAGGTGGCGGCCCAGAATGCCGAGCGGGAGATTGAGAAGCTCTACATGGCCGAGTATATGCTCGCCCACGTGGGAGAGACTATGGTTGGCACGGTGTCCGGCGTGACCAAGTTCGGCCTGTTCGTCATGCTGCCCTCCGGCGTGGAGGGCCTGATTCCCGCCGAGGCCCTGCCCAGGGACCACTACCACCACGACGACCAGCGCATGACCCTCCGTGGAGAGTACACCGGCCGGGTGTTCTCCTTCGGCATGCCCCTGACTGTGGTGTGCGCCGCCGCCGACCCGGGCAGCGGGCAGATCACCTTCCATCTCTCTGGCGAGGAGCCGGAAAATGTCCCTGAGCGCCCGGAGAACCTCCGGCAGGGACACCGGAACCCCGGTCCCCGGTCTGCCCGCCGGAACGGCGAGCACCGGAGCAATGAGCGCAAGAGCGGCGGGGAGCGCCGCAGCCGTCCGCCCCGCCACAAGCCGGGCAAGGGCGGCAAGCGACGCGGCTGAGGCCCGTAAAACGAGAAAAAATGTCCGTCCTCATTGAGGACGGACATTTTTTATGGTCAATCAGAACTGGAACACCACGCCGATGACGGCAGCGGCGGCGATGTATACAATGGGGTGGAGCTTTTTCAGGGCCTTCACCTGCATGCAGATAAAGACGGCCACGGCCAAGATGACGCCCTTCCAGTTGATGACGGCGGTGAGGGAGTTCCAGCCCGTCCAGGCCGCACCGGTGAGCAGGGCGATCTGGGCCACTGACAATCCGGCGGCGGCGATAAGGCCGGTGGAGGCGGGCCGCAGGCCGGAGAACACCCCGTCCACCACCCGGCTCTGGCGGAATTTCTGCAGGAACTTGGCGATGATGAGGATCACCAGGATGGAGGGGGCCACCAGGCCCAGGGTGGCGATGACCGCGCCCACGATGTTTCCACCGGGCAGGCCGGACTGGCCGCCCACGGTAAAGCCCACATAGGTGGCCATGTTGATACCCATGGCGCCGGGGGTGGACTCGGACACAGCCACCATGTTGGCCAGGTCGGCGGCGGAGAACCAGCCGGTCACCTCGCCCAGGTGCCGCAGGAAGGGCAGGGTGGCCAGACCGCCGCCCACCGAGAAAAGACCCACTTTAAAGAACTCGTAGAACAGGCGGAGGAAGATCATTTCGCCCCCTCCTTTCCGCGGTTCAGGTAGCGGATGCAGGAGCTGATGGCCAGGCCGCACACACCGGCCAGGATGACCAGCAGCACCGGGGACAGCCCCACAAAGGCGGACAGCACCAGCACCACCAGGAAGATAATGGCCGACCACCAGTTGACCACCGACTTCTTGGCCAGCTTGATGACGCTGGAGAAGATCAGGGCGCACACGCAGGCGCGGATGCCGGCAAAGGCGTGGATGACCACAGGGAAGTCGGCAAAGTTCTGGAGGAAGGCGGCGATGATACAGATAATCACAATGGAGGGGAACACCACGCCCAGGGTGGCCACGGTGCCGCCCAGCCATCCGGCCTGGGTGTAACCCACAAAGGTGGCGGTGTTCACCGCGATGATGCCGGGGGTACACTGGCCCACGGCGTAGTAGTCGGCCAGCTGGTCCTCAGTGGCCCAGTCACGCTTTTCCACAACCTCACGCTGGAGGATGGGCAGCATGGCATAGCCGCCGCCGAAGGTGCATACGCCGATTTTGGCAAAGGTCAAAAACAGGTCCAAACAACGGTTCAAAATTTCTCAGCCTCTTCCGGTATCTATGATTTCCGGCTCATTCATGACCCTGCCAGCCACCGTGTCCGTGGCCGTGGTGGCCGCCCTGGCCCCACCCGCCGCCGGAACCGGACTGCTGGACGTAACCGCCGGATGATGATTGGCTTCCCTGACCGGTCGAGGTCTCGGTCTCACCGCCGGAGAGGGCGGCGATTCTGTCCCGGATCTCCCGCATGGACATGGACTGCACATCCTCCGCCGTGACGGAGGGGTCCAGAGCCTGGAGCTCCAGAAACGCCCGGTACTTGCCCACCGACATACCCGCGTGGTGGGCCTCCTCCAGCTCCGCGCTGCCGCTCTCGTGGCAGTACACCTGCCCGCAGCCCTGGGCGCAGGCCTGGGCTGCCGAGAGCATCTGGGCGCTCTTGTCCGGATTGTAGCAGGCCACGGTGATGGACACAGCGTTGTCCCCTGCCAGATAGGCGGACACGGTCTCGCTGGACAGGATCTCCTCCAGCGCCTGGGTGTAGGGCTGGAAGGTCAAATCCAGAGAGCTGGCCAGAGCCTCGCCCTCCGGGTTGTAGCCCTTTACCGAGATGACCCGGTCCAGACGGTTGAGGGACAGCTCCAGGGAGGGGTTCACATCCACACTGATGGCGGACACCGGAACAAGCAGTGTGTAATACCCACTGGCGCCCAGTAGCACCAGCAGGCAGGCCGCCGCAGCCGCAATGGTCCGGCACAGGTGGCCGGCAGGAAGGCGGCGGGGGGGAGCTTCCTCTCCGGCGTGGGCCAGGAAGGCCATGGTGCGCTCCTTCAGCTCCGTCTCGGCGTGGACGCTGTCAAAGGCGGCGCGCAGCTTATCCTCCATGTCCGTCACCTCCCAGCCTGTCCTTCAGCAGCTTTCTGGCCCGGGTGAGCAGGGTGTACACCGTGTTGGGGTTCTTGCCCAGCAGGCGGCCAATCTCCGGGGCGGAGTAGCCCTCGTAGTAGTGGAGATACACCGCCTCCCGGTACTTGCCCGGCAGAGCGGCCACTGCCTCCAGCACCTCCCGGTGCTCCTCCGGTACGTCGGCGGGGATGTCCGGCAGCTCGTGGATGGACACCGTCCTGCTGCGGAAAAAGCCCCGCAGCAGATCCCGGCAGGCGTTGAGAGTGACCCGGATGAACCAGGCCTTTTCGTGCTCCTCGCTCTCGAACACAGCGGTGCTGAGGACGTATTTCAGAAACACCGTCTGAAATACGTCCTCCGTATCCGCGTGGTTTTTCAGCTGGAGCAGACAGATGCGCCGGACCGTATCGCCGTACCGGTCGATGGCCCGGAGTGCCTCCGCCTCGCTGCGCATGGACCTCCCCCATTTGAACCGTTTAGCTGTGCCGTCCGCCGTGGTGGCCGCCGCGGCCGGAGCCATTGCCCCAGCCGGAACCGCAGCCAGAGCCCTGACAGCCGGAGGCGTAGTTGTCGCAGATACCGTCGTTGTCGGCGTCCACAAAGCCCAGGCCGCAGCCGGTACCCCGGCAATTGGTGCCGCAGTTGTCGCAGATGCCGTCGTTGTCGGCGTCTACAAAACCCAGGCCGCAGCCGGTGCCCCGGCAGTTGGTGCCGTAATTGTCGCACACACCGTCATTGTCGGCGTCCACATAACCTGTACCATAGCCGGTACCCTTGCAGTAGGCTGCGTAATTGTCGCAGATGCCGTTGCCGTCGGCATCCACAAAGCGGCTGCCCTGGCCACGACCAGCGGCAAAAGCGCCTGCGGTAATCGCGGTGAGAACCAGTACCACAGTCAGAGTGCCAATCAATACCTTTTTCATCTTCTTACCCTCCGAAATCGTGAGATAATCCTCAGCGGGTTTCACCCATAATACGATTGGCGAAGGGATTTCCATTCACTTTAGAAAAAATATTTTTTATTTCCAGTCGCCCTGTCTTATGGGTGGCTGACAGGTTCAGCTCAGTGTCTCCAGCTCCTCCATCCAGAGGCGTGCCGAAGCATCAGAAGGCATCCGCCAGTCGCCGCGGGGAGACAGGGTCACCGAGCCCACCTTGGGGCCGTCGGGCAGACAGGAGCGCTTGAACTGCTGGGCAAAGAACCGCCGGTAGAAGTTCTTCAGCCACTTGAGGATGACGGCACGGTCGTACCGGTCACCCAGGGCCTGCTCCGCCAGACGGAACACCTTCCGGGGCGGAAAGCCCCAGCGGATAATATAGTAGAGGAAGAAGTCGTGGAGCTCATAGGGGCCCACCAGGTCCTCGGTGCGCTGGGCGATCTCGCCGCCCACGGCGGGGAGCAGCTCGGGGGACACAGGGGTGTCCAGAATGTCCTCCAGCACGTGGGACAGACGGGGGTCCTCCGCCACCTTGTCCCCGGCCACAAAGGCCACCAGATGGCGCACCAGGGTCTTGGGGATGGAGGCGTTGACGCCGTACATGGACATGTGGTCGCCGTTGTAGGTGGCCCAGCCCAGAGCCAGCTCGCTCAGGTCGCCGGTACCCACCACCAGGCCGCCGCACTGGTTGGCAATGTCCATCAGCACCTGGGTCCGCTCTCTGGCCTGGCCGTTCTCAAAGGTCACGTCGTGGTTGTCCATGGACTGGCCGATGTCCTTGAAGTGCTGCTTCACCGCCTCGCCGATGTCGATGCGCTTCAGGGTGGCACCCAGCCGTCCGGCCAGCTCCACGGCGTTGTCCCGGGTGCGGTCGGTGGTGCCGAAGCAGGGCATGGTCACCGCGATGATGTCCGACGCGGGACGGTCCAGCAGCTTCATGGCCACGGCGGCGATGAGGATGGCCAGGGTGGAATCCAGTCCGCCGGACAGGCCCACCACCGCGGCAGAGGCGTGGGTGTGCTCCAGACGGCGCTTCAGGCCCAGGGCGGCGATCTTCAGAATCTCATCGCAGCGCTCGGCACGGTCGGTGCTGTCCTCGGGCACAAAGGGGGTGGGGGAGAAGCGGCGGGTGAGATGGGTCTCCTCCCGCTCCAGGTCAAAGTTGACGCGGCCAATCTCCATGGCCTCCTTGGAGGGGGCATAGGTGTTCATCCGGCGGCGCTCGTACACCAGCCGGTCCACGTCGATCTCGCTGACGGTCAGGCCGCAGGCGAAACGCCGCTCACCCAGCAGAGCGCCGTTTTCAGCGATGAGGTTGTGGCCGGTAAAGACCATGTCGGTGGTGGACTCGCCCTCACCGGCGTCGGCGTACACATAGCCGCACACCAGCCGGGCGGACTGGCCGGTGACCAGGGCACGGCGGTACTCCGCCTTGCCCACCACCTCGTCGGAGGCGGACAGGTTGAGCATCACAGTGGCTCCGGCGGCGGCCAGAAGGCCGGAGGGGGGCTGGGTGCCCCACAGGTCCTCGCAGATCTCCACGCCGATGACCAGGTTGGGCATGGTCGTGCAGCCGAAGAGCTGACGGGCGCACAGCTCCACATCCTGACCGCACAGCGGGATATAGAACTCCACGCCCTCGCCGGAGGCAAACCATCTGCCCTCGTAGAATTCGCCGTAGTTGGGCAGTGCGGTCTTGGGAACCAGGCCTAAAATCTCTCCTTTGTGTATAACTGTTGCGCAGTTATACAGTTTGTTGTCCCATTTGCACCGCACCGGCAGGCCCAGAGCGGTGACCATGTCCAGATTCCGGGTGGCCTCCAGCACGGTGGCCAGGGCCTCCTCCGCGCCCTGGAGCAGGGTGTCGTGGAGGAACAGGTCTCCGCAGGTGTAGCCGGTGAGGCACAGCTCGGGCAGCACCAGCACCTTGACCCCCTGCTTGGCCGCCTCCCGCATCAGGGTGAAGCAGGCCTCCGCGTTGTGGCGGCAGTCGGCCACCCTGATTTCAGGGGTGCCCGCCGCGACTTTGATAAATCCGTCCCGCATACAAATAACCTCCTTAACGAGGAATAGAATCCAATCAATTTAACACTATATTTTACCCCAATCGCCGAGGGATTGCAACTGCCCCCGGAGGGGCGGAAAGGAGAAAACGCCCCGGAGCTGTGCTCCGGGGCGTCTGATAAATCACTCTGTCAGGTCCAGAATCCAGTTGAGCCAGCCCGTCACGGTGGAGGCCCGGCGGAAGTAGGTGCTGTCCGAGGCCACGTGGTAGAGACCGGAGGCCTTCATAATCTCCACCACCGCTCCGGCGGGCGGCATTTCCCCGCTGCTCAGGCACACTCGCATGGTCTCCCGGAAGGCACGGTGGCCCAGAATCTGCCCGGCCAGGGCCAGCTGCCGCTCCCGCAGATCCATGGAGAGGATACGCCGTCCCAGCGGGGACAGGCGGAAGCACACCGCGCCGTCCTTTCTGTCCTTCTCCATCAGGCCCAGATAGCGGCCCGCGTCGGTGTAGTAGTTGGTCTGCCGGGCGTCAAAGGCGTACTCGGCGGTAATCTCATCCCGGGTCATGTCCCGGCCGGACAGCAGCTCGGCCAGGTTGACCACACGGGCCATGCTGTTGGCCTGGGGGAAGGAGATCTCCGGCTCAGGCAGGAGGGGCACGCCGGTCAGCAGGCGGCCGATGTCCGAGCGGGTGATGCCTGTGGTCAGGGTGTAGCTGCGCTGCTTCACCAGACGGAGGGAGCAGTACCGCTCCGGCTGTTCAAAGCGGTACTCGTACAGGTGGAACACGCCATTGGTGAACACCAGGAACACACTCTTCACCGGCTTGGTCACCCGATCCGACCACACCCGGTAGGGGTAGTAGAGCTGGCGGACCAGAAAGTCGTCGGCCAAGTCCCGCTTGGCCTCGAAGAGGGAGAGAAAGCGGCTGCCCTCGCAGGCGGCGTCAATCTCAATCTGGGCGTTGTTCACCTCCACCTGACGCTGGCCGTCGGGTACGTCGATGGAGAAGGAGACCCGGCCAGAGCCCATGCGGCCGCTGACCGTGGGCACCACGGCCTGGTCCTCCAGAAAGTCCTCCAGAATTCCGCAGGCCGCCGCGCAGTTGAGGGCAATGGCCTCACTGACCAGAAAGCGGGGGGCCAGACTCTGGAGCCCTACGGGGAGCCGCACCCGTGTGGGCGAGCCCTGGGGCGGCTCAAAGTCGTGGTAGGCGGCAAAGGGGGCGATGACGTAGTCCCCACGGGTCACCGGCAGGATGGCAAGGCCGTTGTCCGCGAACAGCTGGGGCAGGTTGACCCGGTGGTCGAACTTGGTCATGAGCCGGGGCTCACGGAACTCCTTGATCTGATTGGCGGAGATGAAGAACTGTCCGTCCGCCTCAATGCGGCTGAGGATGTCATACTTCCGAAAGAGAGCCTCCCAGGCGCTGTCATTGAGTCCCATAGTTGCGCACCAGCACCTCCTCAATGGCGCCACGGCGGCTGGCCACCGAGTTGACCGCCCGCCGGGCCTGGACGATGGAGACGCGATAGGAGCTGTACAGCTCCCGGATGAAGGGGGTGGCCGAGTTGGAGAGCAGGAACTTTACGCCCCGGGCGGTGAGTGCGTCGCAGCACTCCTTCAGCCGCACCTGTTCCTCCCGGCCGAAGCCGCCCCGGTTGTACCCGGTGAAGCTGGCGGTGTCGGACACGGGGTCATAGGGCGGGTCAAGATACACAAAGCCGCCCTTGGGCACCTGCTCCAGCACGGAGGCAAAGTCCCCACTGAAAAAGGTGATGTCGCAGGCATTAAAATACCGGCTCACGCCCCGGATGGTCTGCTCGTTGACGATGTTGGGCCGGCGGTAGTGGCCGTAGGGGGAGTTGAAGGCCCCTGAGGCGTTGACCCGGAAGAGGCCGTTGTAGCAGGTCTTGTTGAGGTAGAGCAGCCGGGAGGCCTTCTCCACGTCAGACAGGGCGGCATAGGCCTCCTTGTCCCGGTCCAGGTCCCGGATGCGGTAGAAGTACTCCGGGGTGTTCTCGTGGCGGGACAGGTGCTCGATGAGGGCGTCGGCGTCCTCCTTGATGACCCGGTAGACGGTAATCAGGTCCTTGTTCAGGTCGTTGACCAGGGCACGCTTGGGCTGAAGGGCAAAGAGAACCGCGCCGCCGCCCAGAAAGGGCTCGCAGTAGGCGGTCATCCGCTTGGGGATCAGGGGGAGAATCTGGGGCAGCAGCTGCCGCTTTCCCCCCACCCACTTGACCACAGGGGCCGCATGGGCGATATGTTCCACGGCCGGTTCCTCCTTTCACACAAATACCCTAATACTCTAACACATGTTCGCCTGTTTTGGTACCTCTATTTTTCGCACAAATCTTTTTCTTCCGGTCCCGCCGGGAGAAAGAAGATTTCAACAGCACCGAAAAGCCCCGGCCTTTCGGCCGGGGCTTTTCGGGTGTGTGTTGTTCTGCAAAGGTGTTGGAGAGGGATTGGTTGTGTTGGGAGGATTTTAAGTTCTTCTTCCTGAATCCGTTTACATCATAACCAATAATTAAGGCTAAATCATGAAGGCTTTGTGAATAATCTATGAATTACACGGAAAGCCTAAACTGTTACCTAAAATCCCGTGATATTTCGTATGGATAGGGATTGACACCCCAATTGAAAGGGTAGTATAATTCACCCCAGGAAATTTGATTTACCTCCTGCAAATTTAAAATGAAGGTGAACAAGATGGACACGGAAAAGTGGCTCTGGCATACGCTGGAGGCTGACCAGACCCTCACGGCGCTGAAGAGCGACCGGCAGAGAGGTCTCTCTGGGGCGGAGGCGGCGCAGCGCCTGGAGAAGCACGGCCCCAACGCCCTGAGCGAGGGCAAGAAAAAGACGGCGCTCCAGGTGTTTCTGGAGCAGTTCAAGGACCTGCTGGTGGTGATCCTCATCGCCGCGGCCCTGATCTCCCTGGCCACCGGCGAGGCGGAGAGCACCATTGTTATCTTTGCGGTGCTCATCCTCAACGCTGTGCTGGGCACGGTGCAGCACTTCAAGGCGGAGAAGTCCCTGGAGAGCCTGAAGGCCATGTCCGCCCCCAGCGCCAAGGTGATACGGGACGGCGTGCGCACCACTGTGCCCTCTGTCCAGGTGGTCCCCGGCGACATTGTGGAGCTGGAGGCCGGCGACATGGTGGTGGCCGACGGCCGGATTCTGGAAAACTACTCCCTGAAGGTCAACGAGAGCTCCCTCACCGGCGAGAGCGAGGCGGTGGAAAAGACCGCCGAGGCCATCCCCCAGGCTGATGTGGCCCTGGGCGACCGGAAGGACATGGTGTTCTCCGGCTCCCTGGTGACCTACGGCCGGGCGGTCTTTGTGGTCACCGGCACGGGCATGGACACCGAGCTGGGCAAGGTGGCCGCCCTGATGAACCAGACCCAGCAGCGCAAGACCCCCCTGCAGCAGAGTCTGGACAATTTTTCCAAGAAGCTGGCCATTATCATCATGGTCATCTGCGCCCTGGTGTTCGGGCTGTCCCTGTACCGCCAGAAGCCCATTCTGGACGCGCTGATGTTCGCCGTGGCTCTGGCCGTGGCGGCTATCCCCGAGGCGCTGTCCTCCATCGTCACCATTGTGCAGGCCATGGGCACCCAGAAGATGGCCCGGCAGAACGCCATCATGAAGGACCTGAAGGCGGTGGAGACCCTGGGCGCCGTGTCCGTCATCTGCTCGGACAAGACGGGCACCCTGACCCAGAACAAGATGACACCCCAGAAGATCTACGCCGACGGCATGCTGCTGGATGGCGACCAGCTGGACCTGGCCAACGACGTGCAGCGCCTGCTGCTGAAGGAGGCCCTTCTGGCCAGCGACGCCACCACCGATAAGGAGACGGGTACTGAAATCGGCGACCCCACCGAGGTGGCCCTGGTCATGCTGGGCGACCGCATCGGTGTGGATGAGGTAATCTATCGGAAGCAGCACCCCCGCCTCAGTGAGCTGGCCTTTGACTCCGACCGGAAGCTGATGTCCACCCTCCACAACATCGAGGGTGTGCCCACCATGTACACCAAGGGCGCCATTGACACCCTGCTGGACCGGTCCGCCTGGCTGCTCACCAGCCAGGGCAAGGTGGAGATGACCGACGAGCGCCGCGCGGAGATCGCCCGGGTGAACCTGGAGCTGTCCCAGCAGGGCCTGCGGGTGCTCTCCTTTGCCTGCAAGGAGCTGGACTCCGTCCGCTCCCTGGCGCTGGAGGACGAGCGGGACTTCACCTTTGTGGGCCTCATCTCCATGATTGACCCGCCCCGGCCCGAGGCCATCCAGGCCGTGGCCGACGCCAAGCGGGGCGGCATCCGCACCATTATGATCACCGGCGACCACAAGGTCACCGCCTCCGCCATCGCCAGGCAGCTGGGCATCTTCCAGGACGGGGACGAGGCCCTGTCCGGCGTGGAGCTGGACGCCATGAGCGACGAGGAGCTGGACAAGCGGCTGGAGAAGATCTCGGTCTACGCCCGTGTGTCCCCTGAGAACAAGATCCGCATCGTGGGGGCCTGGCAGCGGAAGGGCCGCATCGTGTCCATGACCGGCGACGGCGTCAACGACGCCCCCGCCCTCAAGGCCGCCGACATCGGCGTGGCCATGGGCATCACCGGCACCGAGGTCAGCAAGGACGCCGCGTCCATGATTCTCTCCGACGATAACTTCGCCACCATCGTCAAGGCCGTGGTCAACGGCCGCGGCGTGTACACTAACATCAAAAACGCCATCAACTTCCTCCTGTCGGGCAATATGGCGGGTATCTTCAGCGTGCTCATCTGCTCCATTGCCAACCTGCCCACCCCCTTTGCGGCGGTGCACCTGCTGTTTATCAACCTGCTCACCGACTCCCTGCCCGCCATCGCCATCGGCGTGGAGCCTGCGGGAGACGGCCTGCTGGACCAGAAGCCCAGAGACCCCAAGGAGCCCATCCTCAACCGCTCCCTGTTCACCCGCATCATGGTCTACGGCGCCCTCATCGCCGCCGCCACCATGGCCGCCTTCTTCGTGGGCCTGAACAACGGCGGGGACGCCTTGGCCATGACCATGGCCTTTGCCACCCTCACCCTGGCGCGGCTGTTCCACGGATTCAACTGCCGGGGTCAGGCCTCCCTGTTCCGCCTGGGCCTGCTCACCAACCGGGCCAGCCTGGGCGCCTTTGCCGCCGGCGTGGTGCTCCTGGCTGCGGTGCTCTTCATCCCCGGCCTGACCACCCTGTTCCAGGTAGCCCCCCTTACCCTGCCTCTGCTGGGCATCATCGTGGGCCTGGCCTTTGCCCCCACCCTGGTCATCCAGATTTGGAAGGTCATCTGCGACCTGCGGAAGGGCCGCTGAGCTTAAAAGCATATGAAATGAACCGGGGTCCGGTCCGCATTGTCTGCGGTCCGGACCCCGGTCTGTTATTCCCGCATATCGCACCGGGCATGGAAATCCACGTACTGGGACTCGGCCTGAACCACCAGACGACGGGTGCCATCCTCACTCAGATCCAGCTCGGCGGGGAGGATGAACCGGACTCCTTCCGCCTGGACGTCCATGGGCCGGGTGCTGTGGTGGGCGGGCAGGAGCAGGGTGCGCATCCCACGGAGGAAGGCCCGGCCCTCACCGTCCAGCTCCAGCAGGGTGATGGCCACGGCGGTGCGGGTGTCGGGCGGGACGGCGGGCAGAGTGAAGGCAAACTCCACCACGCAGCCGCCGGCGGCCGGCGGGATGCTCCCCAGATAGTGCACCAGCAGCCCGTCCTGGGCGCCGGTCTCCACCGTCTGCCTGCGGGCGTGCTCCTCTTGGGCGTGTTCCATAACAGTACCGCCTCTCAGCAAAATTCATACGCCCTGTCGGGGCGTATGTACCTATGAATCGGGCGGCGAGGCGGTAGTTCAAAAAGAAAAGGAGGGGCGGTTCTCCGCCCCTCCTATCTTATGTTTACCGGACCTGTCCGGTGCCGTAGATGACGTACTTGGAGCTGGTCAGCTCCTCCAGACCCATGGGGCCCCGGGCGTGCATCTTCTGGGTGGAGATGCCGATCTCCGCGCCCAGGCCGAACTCAAAGCCGTCGGTAAAGCGGGTGGAGGCGTTGACGTACACCGCCGCCGCGTCCACCTCGTCCAAAAAGCGCTGGGCGGCAAAGTAGTCGGCGGTGACAATGGCCTCCGAGTGGCCGGTGCCGTGGGCGGCGATGAAGTCCATAGCCTCGTCCTGGTTCTCCACCACCTTGGCGGCCAGAATGTAGTCGCCGTACTCGGTGTCCCAGTCCTCCGCCGTGGCGGGTACCGCGTCGGGCAGAATGGCGCAGGTCTCGGGGCAGCCCCGGAACTCCACGTGCTTGTCTGCCAGACGGGCCTGGGCCATGGGCAGGAACTGCTCCGCCACCGCCCGGTCCACCAGCACGCACTCGGCGGCGTTGCACACCGAGGGACGGGAGCACTTGGCGTTGTAGAGAATGTCGGCGGCCATCTGCAGGTCGGCCTTCTCGTGGACATAGATGTGGCACACGCCCACGCCGGTCTGGATGACGGGCACACGGGCGTTCTCCACCACCGAGCGGATGAGCCCCGCGCCGCCCCGGGGGATGAGCACGTCCAGATACCCGGTCAGGTTCATCATCTCGGTGGCGCTCTCCCGGCTGGTGCTGGCCACCAGGGACACGCAGTCCATGGGCAGACCGGACTGGTTCAGGGCGTCCCGCATGATGGCGGTCAGGGCCATGTTGGAGTGGAGGGCCTCCTTGCCGCCGCGGAGGATGACCGCGTTGCCCGACTTGAGACACAGGGCGGCGGCGTCCACCGTCACGTTGGGCCGGGCCTCATAGATGATGCCGATGACCCCCAGAGGCACCCGGCGGCGGCCGATGATGAGGCCGTTGGGCCGCTTCTCCATCTTGGTCACCTGGCCGATGGGGTCGGGCAGGGCGGCCACCTGCCGTACACCCTCCACAATGCCGGCGATCCGCTTCTCGTCCAGGGCCAGCCGGTCCTGGAGGGACTGCCGCATGCCGCTCTCACGGGCGGCCTCCAGATCCTGGGCGTTGGCGGAGAGAATCTCCTCCTGCCGGTCCAGCAGCGCCTGGGCAATGGCCTCCAGCGCCTTGTTCTTCCGGGCCGTGTCCGCTACGGACAGCGTCCGGGCGGCCACCTTGGCGGCCAGCCCCTGGCCTTCCAGAATTGTCATGTCAATCACCCATTTCTCCGCTTGCGCGGTGAGATTTCAAATATATGTAATGTATAGGGAAATTACTGCTTCTGTTTCCCGGCGGAGAACCGGGTGCCGATGTCCTCACCGGCCACAATGCCGTACAGGTCCTCCACCCGGGCGCCGTTGGTGATGACCATGTCAACACCGGCGGCCATGGCGATCTCAGCGGCGTTGAGCTTGGTCTGCATGCCGCCGGTGCCCCGCCAGGTGCCCGCACCGCCTGCCATGGAGCGCAGCTCGGGGGTCACCGCGTCCACATGGTGGATGAGCTTGGCGTCCGGGTTGCCGTGGGGGTCGGCGTCGTAGAGGCCGTCGATGTCGCTCAGGAGCACCAGCAGGTCGGCACCCACCAGCTGTGCCACGATGGCGGACAGGGTGTCGTTGTCGCCCAGGACCTTGCACTTGCCCGTCTCGATCTCGGCCGAGGACACCGAGTCGTTCTCGTTGACTACGGGGATAACTCCCAGCTCCAGCAGGGATTCAAAGGTGTTGTGCAGGTGCTCGGCCCGGACAGGGGCGTCCACATCCTCGCCGGTCAGTAGGATCTGGGCCACCATCCGGTTGTACTCGCCAAACAGCTTGTCGTAGAGGTGCATGATGGCGCACTGACCCACGGCGGCGGCGGCCTGCTTCATCCGCAGCTCCTTGGGCCGCTCCTTCAGACCAAGCTTGGTGGAGCCCACGCCGATGGCGCCAGAGGACACCAGGACGATCTCGTGGCCCATGCCCTCCAGGTCGGAAAGGGTGCGGGCCAGCAGGTCCATATTGTGCAGATTCAGCCTTCCGGTGTCGTGGGTGAGAGAGGAGGTGCCCACTTTCACCACAATTCGGAGGCGTTGTGTCTGAGTTTCCACGTTCATTCTCCTTAATCCATCATTTTCCCCGCAGAAATACATAAAATTTAGTCTGTACTTAATGCGGGGCGGGACCGCTTTACCCCGCAGCAAAGCGGAATACGGCCCTGTTACTGCCGATATTGTAGCACAACTTTTCGCAACTATAAAGCATAAAACGCTCCGACAGCGAAACAACGGGGAATTGTTCAATAAAAAATGAATTTTTGTGGGATTATCGACGTATTTGCTGTTGAAATTCTGCGGGATTCGATGTACAATAACACCGCTGTAAATGGGGGGTGGGCCGGATTTATGCTGAATCTTGTTCTGGTTGAGCCGGAAATTCCGCAGAACACCGGCAACATCGCCCGGACCTGCGCGGCCACGCGCAGCCGCCTGCATCTGATCAAGCCCCTTGGGTTTGACATCTCGGATCGGGCGGTGAAGCGGGCCGGACTGGATTACTGGCACATGGTGGACCTGACGGTCTATGAGAATCTGGAGGAATTCTTCGCCCGCACCGGTGCGAAGGACCTCTGGCTCATGACCACCAAGGCGCCCCGCCCCTATACGGAGGCGGAATTCCGGGATGAGTGCTGGCTGTTCTTCGGCAAGGAGACGGCAGGCCTGCCCCAGGCGTTCCGTGAAGCCCACCGTGACCGGTGCATCCGCATCCCCATGCGCCCCGACGCGCGCAGCCTGAATTTGGCAAATTCCGTCGCCATAGTGACCTACGAAGCATTGCGCCAGTTAGAGTTCCCCGGATTGTCCGGGGAAGGAGAGATGAAAGGAGCTTTCGTATGAACTACAACAAGAAGACCGTGAAAGACATCGACGTCGCCGGCAAGAAGGTCCTCCTCCGCTGCGACTTCAACGTGCCTCTGGCCAAGGATGGCAGCGGCACCATCACCGATGACAAGCGTATCCGCGCCGCGCTGCCCACCATCCAGTACCTGCTGGACCAGGGTGCCGCCGTTATCGCCTGCTCCCACCTGGGCAAGCCCGTCGCCACCTTCGACTCCTATGTGAAGAAGCAGGCCGAGAAGGGCAAGGACCCCGCCACCATCACCGAGGAGAGCTGGAAGAAGTCCCTGAAGGCTCTGTCCCTGACTCCCGTTGCCAAGCGCCTGAGCGAGCTGCTGGGCAAGGACGTCATCATGGCCGCCGATGTGGTGGGTGAGGACGCCATGGCCAAGGCCGCTGCCCTCCAGCCCGGCCAGATCCTCCTGCTGGAGAACACCCGCTTCGAGAAGGGTGAGACCAAGAACGACCCCGAGCTGGCCAAGAAGATGGCTTCCATGGCTGAGGTCTATGTGTCCGACGCCTTCGGCGCCGTGCACCGCGCCCACGCCTCCACCGCCGGCGTGGCCGACTATCTGCCCGCTGTGTCCGGCTTCCTGATCCAGAAGGAGCTGGAGATCATCGGCGGCGCTCTGGCCAACCCCAAGCGTCCTCTGGTGGCCATCCTGGGCGGCTCCAAGGTCTCCTCCAAGATCGGCGTCATCAACAACCTCCTGGAGATTGCCGACACCATCATCATCGGCGGCGGCATGGCCTACACCTTCTCCGCCGCTCAGGGCGGCAAGGTGGGCGACAGCCTGCTGGAGGCCGACTGGGAGTCCTACGCCAACGACATGGTGAAGAAGGCTGCCGAGAAGGGCGTCAAGCTGCTTCTGCCCGTGGACACCGTGGTGGCCAACGCCTTTGCTGCCGACGCTGAGAGCAAGGTTGTCAAGACCGGCGAGATTCCCGACGGCTGGCAGGGCCTGGACATCGGCCCCGAGACCGTGAAGCTGTACTGCGACGCCGTGAAGGATGCCGGCACCGTTATCTGGAACGGCCCCATGGGCGTGTTTGAGTTCCCCGCCTTCGCCAAGGGCACCGAGGCTGTGGCCAAGGCTCTGAGCGAGACCAGCGCCATCACCATCATCGGCGGCGGCGACAGCGCGGCTGCCGTGCAGCAGCTGGGCTATGCCGACAAGATGACCCACATCTCCACCGGCGGCGGCGCCTCCCTCGAGTTCATGGAGGGCAAGGAGCTGCCCGGCGTTGCCTGCCTGCTGGACGCCTAATTATCCGCAAAGGCGCCGCCGCGCGAGCGCGAGCGAGCCGCGCCAAAGGCGCGTCCAAGCGTTTGCGCAGCAAACCTTGCCGCAG